>NZ_JBBEGB010000013.1:0-103013 GCF_037402035.1 Paenarthrobacter sp. CCNWLY172 | reverse complement strand
GGTGTGATGTCGGGTCCGTTGGTGCGGTCCTCGTACCGGGCCGGGCGCCTCTGGGCCACCGCGATGCGGAAGAAGGGTCGGGACATCCCCGCCCACCTCGCCCACATTGCCGAGGGCATCCAGGACTCGGGCACCACCCGCCAGGAAGCCTCCACCATCCTCGCCGCCCACAAGTAGGCAAACCCATCCTCAGCCGCGCCGCCCCACCAGGCGGCGCGGCTGAGTGGTCTCATCCCAGGTAAAACCGGTTCCGGGCGCCCAGGTGATCCAATTGGAAGCACCAGGCGGCCCGTCCGATGCCGGAGGTAGCATCGTCCAACCCGCGTTCCAAGGTGGAAACGTCAATGACCTGCTCGTCGGAGACGAAGATGAACTCACTCCCCGAATGGACAAGGCTCTTTTCCGTTTGGTCCGCCGTGTACCCATGCACTGATGGTCGCGTCCAGAAGATCCCTTTACTCACGATCCTTGCGGGCACGCCCGCGGCTGTAGCGTTGGACGGGACGTTCTTGGTGATCAGGGCACGGGCAGCAAGAATGCTTCCGGAACCGACCTTGGCTCCCTTGAGAAGAAGCGTGTCTTCCCCCAACCACACATGGTCCCCCACCCAAATGGACTCGCTCGGATTGACCCGCTGGTGATGCTCGACTGAATAGATCAAGTGTGGGTCGGCCGTCCTGAAGGCAACCCGGGACGAAAACATTGCATCGCTGCCCACTATCACGTGCTTGCGTTCAGTGGGAAGGACCCGCGCTTCTGCCGTGAAAGTTGCGCCAGGGCCCAAATAGAAGACGGACTCTTCGAATACCGTCACAATCAGCCTGAGGAACCCATGGGACTTTCGGAGATGGATCACGGCGTCGTTCCCCAGGAAGCGGAGCCTTGTGTTGCGGAGCCTTGTTCCATCCTCGATGAAGAGGACGTTTCCAGTTCCCGCGAATTCGACGCTTGATGAGGTGAATTCAGACCCGGGCGTTTCCTTGAGGTGTACTACGTTGTCTTGAATGGCGGCGACATCCGCGTAAGAGCGGATGATCTGGTTCTTCGGGGGCTGGCCACCTCTGCTTGAATCAGTATTGTCGGACACCGGCCACCTCCCGGGAGTCCGCAAGCACAACGCTGGTGTCTTCCCAGTCAATGGCGGACAGTGCCTCGGCAGCGTCGGCGTGCGTGTCTCCATGGACGACAATCAGCAAGCGCTGGACTCCGGCAGCGATGACAAACCTCAGGGCTGCGATATCCGCCAAGGCCCAGCCATCGAGGACTTGGACTGCAGCCCTGCACGCCGTCCGGGTACAACTGTCCTCGACGTCTGCAATGCCTGCTTCGGGGTCGGAAACGAAATGGATCTCCATGGTGTCACCGTCAGGGGCCAGTGTGCGGCAGCTATAGCGGAAACGCGCGAAGGTATCTCCGTCGAGCACGGCATAGTCCTGCGTGGTTTCTGTGTGAAGTGTCAACGCCTGGGAGCTCAAGGTCTTCTTTGGTATCCGTGTCCCCGGTTTCACAGCCTCCGGCAGGGCGCCGGTCCACGTGGTCCCATCGGCCTTCATGGCGATCACCTGGGAGAGCTGGCCGATGGGGTCATAGGCGGGGAAAAGGCTCTGCTCACCGGCGGTGTATTTGACGAAGTGATAGGAGTGCTCCGTCATCAGCTGCAGGAACCGTGTTCTCCCCGAGCTCCCGGCGATGAACCAGTTGGCCCCGGTGACCGTGGAAGCTTCCGCATCGATCCTGACCTGCACCTGGAGGGTCTGGTCGTGGCGGAAGGTACGCATCTCTTCGCACGCGAATTGTTCCTCCACCGGGTCGCCGAGAAATCTCCGAATGATGCACAACATGGCGGGGAGAGCGGCCCTGGCGACGTCGGAGTGTCCGCCATTGATGCGGTACTTCGAGAGATTGGGTATGTCGGAGGCCAACTCGATCAGCGAATGATTGCTCAGCTCGTCGGAGTTCGTATAGAAGTAGTCAATTTTGCGTCCTTCCGCGAAATACCGGCGGAGGCGGTCCTCTGGTTGCCCGACATCGCGCAAGGCACGGTTTTGCAAGAGGTTGTCCTTGAAGAACGGCTTGCTGAAGTAGTACGGCAGGTTCATTTGCGGCACTGCAAGAAGCAAGGCGGCCTCAGGATAGTCCATGGCGTAGTGGATGGCGATGGAACCACCCTTGGATGCACCGAAGAAGAGCATCTCTTTATGATCGATGTGGAACCGGCTCCGCAGCCCCTCAATGGCTCCCCCTACCCGGCTCTCCAGAGGCCTGCCTGCATTGTCCACCATCATGTAGGAACCGGCCACCAGGTAACGGTCTTGGAAGCACACCATCATGGTGTCCCGCAGGTCCGTCTCCGTGAGGTCCTTGAGGTAACTTACTGCATAGGAAATCCGCGTAGTCGAAGGGCCAAAACCAGGGAAGGTGATGAGCATCCTTTTCGGGTTTGTTGTGTTCCCGCGCAAGGAGTAGAACACGTCCCCGTGTTGCTCCACACCATACTGCTCATCGTACGAAACTTGCTGTCGCGTAGTGAACGCTCCCCGCCCGATCTTCAACTCATAGGGTGTATCGATATCGACAGCGAAGCGGGAGACATCGTCCGAGGTGACGATGATGTTGCGGTATTCAAGAGGGAACCCACGGGCCGGTGGTTCCACCATGTTTCCATAGACCACCTTCCCGTCCTGGAGCAGCCGGAACTGCTGACCCTTCCAGGCTTCCCAATTGCCCAAGGTCAGCTTCGCGAAGTAGACCCCTTGCGGGAGGCTTTCGGAGGCAACACGGCGGATCCTCCCCTCCAGGCCCTTGGCCTTGATAATGCGCCGCACGGGTGAATCGGCACGGGAGGCCAGGACTGCCCTGGCGACCTCCAGCCCGGCAGGCGAGTAGGCCGCCGCCCGGCCCGCTTTGGTGATGCTCTTCTTGAAGCCATGAATCAACGCCATCAGAGACTCAACATCCTTTCGACGATCTTTTCGTTGATGCGTGCTGGATCCACTCCCTCAAAGAAGCGCTCACGGCGTCTGATGTACTTGGGATCCCTCACGGCGAAATCCTCACGGACGATGTGGTTCACCAGCTCGGAGTGCTCACTGAACACAGGGCCCAGTCCGTCGTCGCTGTAGTCCATGCGACTCTCGTAGGGCTGGTCCTTGAAGAAATCGGCTGCGTCCCAGTGGTAGTACGCAATTGGCTTGCCCACGAAGGCCGCGTCAAGGGCCGCGGAACTGTAGTCGGTCACCACGAGCTCAGCGGCGCAGATCGCTTCCCGGTAGCTCAAATCAGACTTCACGATGCGTTCGGTAAACCTGAACTGTCCGGCTCGTTTTTCCACGTTGGGGTGAAGCTTCACATGCATGATCCGGTCTGTGTCCTCAAGGAACCTGATGAGCCTTGGGTCCGAGAGCAAGGTGTCAATGGCATGGAAGTAGTCCGACTGCACAAAGTGCTCAGTCGAGGACTGGTGCAGGTTGAAGCGCCATGTGGGCATGAAGAGAAGATGTTGTTGTCCGTGGATGTCGCGGGCCAAGGACTCGTAGCGCGGCAATCCACTGTTCAGGGTCTCAACAGGAGCCAATTTGCTCATGTATTCCGTTTCGATCCTGCCCGTGGCAACAAAAACGTCAAAGTACTTGGAGAGCACCCAATCGGACATGTCATTGAGCTGGATTCCATGCTGGAGGTAGACAAACCGGGAGTTGGCGAACGATTTTCCGCGGTATCTGATGCTGTATATCTGCGAGGACACCACAAGGTCTGATATGAGGAACTTCTCGTAGAAATCCTTGGTGAAAATAGAAATCAGGTTGAAGCCCTTGGCCTCCAGGCGCGCCCAGTCGGGCGACTTGGGGTTGATCGCGAAGTACGCATGGGTAAATTCGGGATGCCTTGCTGTGAAGTACTCATACAAATGCTCTGCATTGTCGTCTGCTTGATGAGGCCGGTCGAAAAAGAGGATCGTCGAGGAAGGGCGGATCGGCCGGTTGTAGAAGTTGTAGCTGCCGGGCCTGGCATGGCCGGACCTGAGATTGCGTGCCAGATAGCACTTTCCGATCCTCAGGATCTCGTCATTGAACAGCAACTCATACAGTGGGACCTCGCTCGCGCCAGCGTCAGGCTTGTGCCGGAAAACCAGGTAGGCGTCTTTGTTGCTGAGTTGCTTGTAGAACTGCTTGCCGTCTTCCGGGTCAACCAGCCAGCGGATCCAGGCAGCTTCGAAAGGCTGCAGCGGCTCCACCATGGCCAGAAGCTCCATCAGCTCGAAGCCGCTGATCAAGTCCCGAAGATGGTTCAACTTAATGGACGTCGCCTTTTGCCCCCGGATCCCCCGGAGGAACAGTGCAACGTAGCGCAGGACCTGCAGCCTGATTTCTTTGGAGTGAACGGGCATCACCGGCATCAGACGGTTGGCTTCCGCGGCAACCTTAAGGCCGATCGCTCCCTTGGTATCTGATGCCATAGAGAAACCTGTGGTGAGCGGCCTGACCTTCGCTATCGACCAATACATGCGGTAGCTGGTGTAGATGGCGGTGCGATCCACGTCCTCGAGCGCCTCCAGTGCGTCGGACAATCTCCTCGTGTTGAAGGCACTGCCAAAGACGTCGGTGTCGCGGGCGTAGTGGTACGCGTCGTCGAGCTTGGTTCCGGCCACATGTTTCGGGATGGGGCCTGTGTACATGACGGGCTCGGCAAGATAGACCGTGCGCGACTTGAGGTACTCGAAGAGGGTGGCCACGTAGTTCGCAGACAAGAGGTGGGAAGTCCGCATGAAGATGACGTACTTGCTGTCGATCTGCCGGCAGAGCCTGGCGATGACGGTCGTCGTCAAGGGCTCAGCAACATGAAGGACCGAGAAATGCGATTCAAGCCGCAGGCGTGCAGCTATCAATCGCCGGTACATGGCGGACTCGCGGTCAAGTTGTCCGGTTTCCTCAAGGACGATGGTGAGCAGTGGCGGCAAATCGGGCATGTGGTTCCTATGGCGATCGAACGTGGGGAAATGCGCAGTGTCGAGTCACTCCGGAGCTTGGGAGTCACTTAAACCAAGTGACACAGCGGGCTGGTTCGTGACGGAGAAATCAAAAACGAATCGCCTGCGGCCTGGCCGTGGTCCTCAAGGCGTCCGGTGTCTGGGCGTACATCACGTAGAATTAAGGCACTATGGCGAACTCCCCTGATTCCAGCAACTCGACCCCCTCGGCCGACGCACCCAAGCGTGGGCTGTTCCAGCGCAAGCCCAAGGAAGCCAAGGCAAAGAAGCCTGGCCAGCTGAAGCAAATCGCTGAAGTCTTCAAAATGACCCGGCGGAACGATCCCCAGGTCGTGTGGATCATGGTGCTGGCGTTCCTTGCCGTGGTGGCTGTCGCATTCCTGATCGGCTTCCTTCTGGAGAACTGGGTCACCGGCCTGATTATCGGTATTCCGCTGGGTCTCCTGGCAGCGGTGTTCATCCTGTCCCGAAGGGCCGAAAAGGCTGCCTTCGCCCAGATCGAGAACCAGCCGGGCGCCTCTGGCGCCGCCTTGGGAACCCTCCGCCGTGGTTGGGTCACGCAGGACCAGCCTGTAGCGGTCAACCCACGCACGCAGGACGCAGTCTTCATGGCCATTGGCCGGCCCGGGGTTGTCCTGGTCAGCGAAGGTCCCACACACCGTGTTAAGCCCCTTGTCGATGCAGAGCGCAAGCGCCTTGCCCGTATTCTTCCGAACGTCACCATCCACGTTCTGGAATCCGGACGGGGAGAAGGCCAAGTGCCCCTGAACAAACTGGCAAAGACCATGGGCAAGCTCAACAAGGAGCTCACCAAGATTGAAGTAAACGCTGTCAGCAAACGCATCAATTCCCTGGGGAACCGCCTGCCGATCCCCAAAGGCATTGATCCCTACAAAGCGCGCCCTGACCGCAAGGCCGCGCGCGGACGCTGACGCTCTTCGCTACAACGAAAAACCGCTGCTCCCCGAATTCGGTGGAGCAGCGGTTTTTTGTTGTCTTCTTTGCCGGGAGGGCGTGCCTACATCCGTATGAGGATAGTGTTCATCGCTTTGTCGTGCAGGCCCCGCTGGTCAGGATCAAAGACGACTGCCGGAATGACCAGGCACAAGAGGATCGTCCGTACCACTGCGGCCACCGGACCGGCAGGACCTCCGCCCAAGCGAACCACATGGATGCCAGCCACCCTGTGTCCGATGCTGTAGCCCAAGGTGCCAATCAGGAGAATCTGCTCAACAGCGAAAATGGCCAGCGTAGCCCATGGGTCGCCGCCGAAGGCAAAGTTGCTGATGACCAACGCGATGGTCCAATCCACAACGATGCCCAGGATGCGGCGCCCGGCGCGCGCAGTGGAGCCGGGACCCGATTCAGGCAACCCGAGCCTTTCGCCGGGATACTTGGAGATTCCGGACGTGTCCGGACCGCTCAACCAGGAGCCAATGTCTTTTCTATCTACCACACTTCAAGCCTAACGGCTGGGCTGCCCGGTGTCCGACCTGCCAGAGCTCCGGAAGCGGCCGCCAGAGGTGCTTGTCGGGGCGCAGTGTTCGCCCACCGGACCGACGTGGACCAGACACCGGGAAGCCGACTACCGTTTACACAACCGATGATTCTGTAACCTGCCGGAAACAATACTGACACCCCCGGGAAATCCCATCTCCCTATGGTGGTATGAGTTGCCAGCCACCACTGCACAAGGGGATGTTTTGTGTCTCCGGAGCTTTGGCATGGGCTGCACCACGCGGCCTTCCGGGCCTGTTACTTGATATGCATAAGGAGCATAGATGTTCAAGACTGCGGACGAAGTCCTCAAGTTCATCAAAGACGAAGACGTCAAATTCGTCGATATCCGCTTCACCGACCTTCCTGGTGTCCAGCAGCACTTCAATGTGCCGGCCAAGAGCGTTGACCTTGACTTCTTCGTCAATGGCCAGCTCTTCGATGGTTCTTCCATCCGCGGCTTCCAGGGCATCGCTGAGTCCGACATGCAGCTCATCCCGGATGTGACCTCGGCCTTCATCGACACGTTCCGCATCGAGAAGACGCTTGCGCTGAACTTCTCCATCGTGAACCCCCGCACCGGTGACCCCTACCACCGCGACCCCCGTGGCGTAGCCGAGAAGGCTGAAGCCTACCTGGCCTCCACCGGCATCGCCGACACTGCTTTCTTCGCTCCCGAGGCTGAGTTCTTCGTCTTCGACAACATCCAGTACGAGTCCTCCCCTCAGGGCAGCTTCTACAAGATCGACTCCGAGGAAGCTCACTGGAACACCGGCCGTAAGGAAGAGGGCGGAAACCTCGGCTACAAGACCCCCGTCAAGGGCGGTTACTTCCCGGTCTCCCCCACCGACAAGCAGGCCGACCTTCGCGACGCCATGTGCATCGAACTGGATAAGGCCGGCCTTGAGGTTGAGCGCTCCCACCACGAAGTTGGATCCGCGGGCCAGGCCGAGATCAACTACAAGTTCACCACGCTGACCGCGGCTGCTGATGACCTGCAGAAGTTCAAGTACATCATCAAGAACACTGCCGATGCTTGGGGCAAGTCCGTCACCTTCATGCCGAAGCCCGTCTTCGGTGACAACGGCTCGGGCATGCACTGCCACCAGTCACTGTGGAGCAACGGTGACCCGCTGTTCTACGACGAGAAGGGCTACGCAGGCCTCTCCGACATGGCTCGCTGGTACATCGGCGGCCTGCTGAAGCACTCTTCCGCAGTCTTGGCTTTCACCAACCCGACGGTCAACTCCTACCGCCGCCTGGTCAAGGGCTTCGAGGCACCCGTGAACATGGTCTACTCGCAGGGCAACCGCTCCGCCGGTATCCGTATCCCGATCACGGGCACCAACCCGAAGGCCAAGCGCATCGAGTTCCGCGCTCCGGACCCCTCGTCCAACCCGTACCTGGCGTTCGCTGCCCAGCTGATGGCCGGCATCGACGGTATCCGCAACCGCATTGAGCCCCCGGCTCCCATCGACAAGGACCTCTACGAGCTCCCGGCCGAGGAAGCCAAGGACATCCCCAAGGCTCCGGGTTCCCTGGAAGAAGCTCTTGAGGCCCTTCGCGAGGACAACGAGTTCCTGCAGGCCGGCGGCGTCTTCACCCAGGACCTCATCGACACTTGGATCGACTACAAGTACGAGAATGAGATCCGCCCGCTGTCGCTGCGCCCGAACCCGTACGAGTTCGAGCTCTACTACGGCGTCTAAGCTCCACCACGCGCATTAACCAGCGCGATCCCCGGTCCATATGGACCGGGGATCGCCTTTTTTGCGGCTAACTACTCAGTCTTATCCTGATCGCGTTCGCGGATGTTCCTGGCGATCTCATCCAGTTTCTCCTTGACGAAACCAGCAGCTTCCGAAAGACCCTTTTCAGCGCTGCCCAGCGGATCCAGCTGAAGGTAGACCTTGTGGTCGATCGTGAGGTCGTATTCATCCTTCAGGTGGGTACCGCCGCCGACTCCATCAAGCGACAGGTAGACCAGCGCTTCGGTTCGCGCAATGCCTGCGATGGTTCCGAAAACCACAGTGAAGTCATTGGGCTGAAAGCTCACGGACTGGCCCACATGGCGCCGGTCCAACTCCCCGGCAAGGACGGTCTTCTCTGTCGAACTTGGGTTGTATTCCATGGACTTTCCCTCTGCCTAGAGAACAGTGACAGAAGAAGTCTATAAGGATACTTAGCGTCTGCGCAGCCTGATGCCCCAGGAGCCGCAGCGCTCACGGGAGCCAAGCCATCAGTGCTTGGTTCTGGGCGACCGTCCCGGGACTTCCGGCGCTGCACAGTCAGTGCAGAACACCCGGTCGGTTTCTTCGCCGCAGCACTGGCAGCGATGGAGCAGGGCCGCTGGTTCAATCACATACGTTGTCATAACCACAATGCTGCCCCGCGGCCATTGCGGGGACACGAGTAGCGTGTACTCGTTTTTTCGCCTGCCAGGTACCGCGACTACTTGGATTCGAAAAACCGCAGCTCTTCGGCGGTCGCCGGAGAATGGCTTAAAACTCCCCCGACCATTGCAGCAGGTTCTTCGTCAGAGAAGGTCGCAAAGCAGCGCCGGCAGACAAACGTACCGGCACGGCCGTGACGCGAGGACCAGTGCGGCCCTGCCTGTTCGCAGCGAAAACAGCACATGGTGGAGAAAGCTGCACCTTCCGAATCCACGCTGATTGTCACGGGAGAATCCTAAACGACCCCAGCCGCCGGGGCCAGACCCCTGCACATTTTGCCGCGGCAGTATTTCTACTGCTTGCCGTACTTCTTGTGCACCGCCTGCTTACTGACGCCCAGGCAAAGGGCTATCGCCTCCCATGACAAACCGGACTGCCTGGCCGCACGTACCAGCGAAGCTTCCCGCCGCCCGACTTCCTTCTGAAGTTCCGCTACAGCGTACAGTGCCTCAGCCGGGCCCATTCCATCCATCGATCCCACCAGCGTCTTCATTCGGTCCACCTCCATGGCGTCAACCCTAGTTGACGAAATGCTAATCGTCAACCAGTGTTGACGTCAGTGTCACTCAAAGGCCCTGTACATCGTTCGCTGCGGACCGGAACTGCCGCCCAGGTACCTGCCTGCATCGACGAAGCCAGCCTTGGCGTAAGCAGCCTGTCCCGCCGGATTACGTTCGTTGACGGACAGCACGACGCCGGTCTGGCCGCCGCCCAGCCGGGTCGTCAGCTTCCACGCCTCCTGTGTTGCCGCACGCGCAGCCCGTGTTCCCAGGCCACGCCCTTGGCTTCCCGAGTCGATCAGGAAGCCCCTGAGAAGCCATGCAGAATCATCGTCGGACCAACCCGCCAATTCCGCAGCCCCGTACTGGAGGGTCAGCACGCCCACCGCCAGCCCCCCTGACTCAATGACGTACGGCAGACGGGACTCCTCCTCCATGCCCAGCAGCATCATGCGGAGGGGGTCCCCGACGAACTCGCGCTGCCTCTCCTCGACGGAAAGCGTGGCCACGGCACCCAGGTGAATGGCCCGCGCGTCATCGTCCAGGCACTTAAGCGGAATCAGCCACACATCACCCACGTCAGAGTGATCATTCGCGCTCGAAAATTGATCTTTCGAGTCATATTCAAGCATTTCGCGGGGTCTTCCTACTAGTGTTGTCACAACTGTTCCCTACGTCGAAGGAACCTCTCCATGAACCGGCCGAACGTCATTCTGATCTGCGTGGATGAATGGAGGGGCGACTGCCTGTCCTCGGACGGCCATCCCTACGTCGAAACACCCCATCTCGACGAACTCGCCCGAAGCGGCGTGCGGTTCTCCAAAGGCTATTCTGCTACGCCATCCTGCGTCCCTGCCCGCGCGGCCCTGTTTACAGGACAGTCCCAGGAACGCCACGGACGGGTGGGGTACAACGACGGCGTACCGTTTCACGCTGTCCACCCGGTGACAGTACAGGACGAGTTCAGAAAGGGCGGATACCACACCCAAGCAATCGGCAAGATGCATGTGTGGCCCGAACGCTCAAGGCTCGGCTTCGACGATGTGGTCCTCCATGACGGCTACCTTCATCACGCGCGGCGGGAACACCAACAGCATTTCGCCATGTTTGATGACTACGTGCCGTGGCTCCGGAGGCAGCCGGGGATGAGCCCCGATGCAGAGTATTTCGATCACGGCGTGAACTGCAACTCGGTTGTTGCCCGGCCCTGGGACAAGGCAGAGAACCTGCACCCTACGCATTGGATCGGCACGCAGGCCATCGAATGGATGCACCGCCGCGATCCCGTGAAACCCTTCTTCCTCTACCTTTCCTTCCACCGTCCGCACCCACCGTACGACCCGCCGTCGTGGGCTTTTGAGCAGTACCTCGGCCTTCCCGGGTATGAGGCCGTGGTGGGCAATTGGGAGCACCACTGGGATGGGAACCGGAGGGACGGAGACTACCAAGCAAGCTACGGCAGAATGCCGGACCATGTGGTCCACCGCGCCAGGGCTGGGTACTACGGCCTGATGGCGCAGATCGATCTGCAGATCAACCGGATCAAGGAGTCACTGGCGGATTTCGGACTCGATGACAACACGGTCATAGCCTTCACCAGCGACCACGGGGAAATGATGGGCGACCACCACATGTTCCGCAAGGCCGTGCCCTACGAGGGATCCGCCCGCATACCGTTCATTATCGCCAACTCACCTGCAGCACAGGACGCAGCGCGGGGCATCGTAGTGGACCACGTGGTGGAACTGCGGGACATCATGCCCACGCTGCTGGATCTTGCCGGGTTGCCCATCCCGGACTCCGTGGATGGAAAGTCCCTTGCGCCCCTGGTGCGCGGCGAGAATACTCAATCCGTCCGGGACGTCCTGCACGGCGAACACGTCTATTGGGGCCAGAACCTGCACTGGTTGACCGACGGGCACCACAAATACATTTGGGGTTCCGGAAGAGGAACAGAAGAACTGTTCAACCTCGACGCCGATCCTCAGGAACGCTTCAACCTCGCCGACGATCCCGCGAGCCACGCTGAACTGCACCGCTGGCGGGATCGGATGGTGGAGACACTCCGGGACCGTGAAGAAGGCTACGTGGTCAACGGCACGCTGGTGCCAGGAGTTCCGGTGGTCTCCATGTTGCGGCATGCCCGGGAAAAGGCCGGGGCGGCGCTTCCCCCGGGCTAATTGCCGTAGAAGACCTTCTCGAACACTCCCCTGGCCCTCCGGCTGAGCCGCAGGTAATCCTCTTCAAACTGTCCGGCATTTCCTGGAGCATATCCACACCAGCGGGCCGCAGCCTCAAGGTCCTTGCGTGAAGACGGCAGAAGGTCAGAAGCCCGGCCCGTGACGATCACATTCGCTGAGCGTATCCTGCTGGCAAACCGCCACGCATCCCGCAGGAGCGCGGCGTCGTCGTGTCCAATGAAGTCCAGTTTTTCCGCTGCGGAGAGGGCCTCAAGCGTCGAAGTTGTCCTCAGCTCCGGATGCTTGCCGGCGTGCTGCAGCTGGATCAACTGCACCAGCCATTCGACGTCGCTCAGCCCGCCGCGCCCAAGCTTGACGTGACGCGCAGGATCGGCGCCTCGCGGCAAACGTTCAGACTCCACGCGTGCTTTGATTCGACGGACTTCCCGCACATCCTGCTCCGCCAACTCCCGAGGGTAGCGGATCGGGTCAATAAGATTGACGAAATCGGCGGCAAGCTCATCGGAACCGGCCATGGGACGCGCCCGCAGCAGCGCCTGGGCCTCCCAAATAAGCGACCACCGACGGTAGTACTCCGCATAGGACTCCAGCGACCGGACCATCGCGCCGTTCTTGCCTTCGGGCCGCAGGTCCGCGTCCACCATGAGTACCCGTTCAGCCATGATGGCCGGCTTGAGCGGCTGGGTCAGGAAGCTGGAGACTTTGGCGACGATCGCCGTCGCCTGCTCCTGGGCCTCTGCGTCAGAGAACCCGGGACGGGCGCGATGCACATAGATGACGTCGGCGTCCGAGCCGTAACCGATTTCCCGTCCACCCTGCCGCCCCATGGCGACCACCAGGACATCGGTTTTCAGAGGACCATCGGCGGCAATGACGGATTCGGCTACATGAAGCGCCCCCAGGACAGCGGCCCGGTCGGTTTCAGCCAGGGCAAGGCCAACTGCGTCCTGGTCCAGCAATCCGGAACTGTCGGCGATCGCTGTCCGCAGGATCTCGCGGCGCCGGATCAAGCGAATGAGCCGCATGGCACTTTCGGGATCCGGGTGGCGGGAAAGCTTGGACCGGATCTCCTGCCACTGGGCTTCGAAGCTGATGGGCACCAGCTCTTTGTCGCTGCCCAGCCAGGCCACAGACTCCGGGGAAACTTCCAATAGATCCGATATCAGCCGGGAGTTGGCCAGCACCTGGCACAAGCGTTCCGCAGCCGCCTGCGAATCCCTCAACAGACCCAAATACCAATGTGTCGTGCCCAGGGCCTCGCTGACCCTGCGGAAGGCGAGCAGACCGGCGTCGGGGTCCACGCCTTCAGCGAGCCAGCCCAGCAAAATGGGGAGAAGCTGCCGCTGCAGCGCCGCCCGCCGGCTGACTCCGGCCGTCAGCGCTTCAATGTGCCGCATTGCCCCTTGCGGATCCGAGTAGCCCAGGGCAGCAAGCCGCCCTTGGGCTGCCTCGGGGGTGAGCTTGGCATCCTCGCTGCTCAGCTTGGCCGCAGTATTGAGCAAGGGGCGGTAGAAGATGCGCTCATGCAGCTCCCGCACGGCTTTCTTGGTCTTCTGCCAGGTCGCCATCAGCTGGTCCGGATGCGGCCGTTCCAGCGAAAAAGGCCCCAGGACGGCCTTGGCAAGGAACCGCTGCGCGTCCTCGGCCACAGGCATGAGATGGGTTCGCCGCAGCTGGAAAAGCTGGATCCGGTGCTCCAGCAAACGCAGGTACCGGTAGGCGTTGTCGAAAGCGGCTGCATCCGTGCGGCCGATGTAACCCCCGGCAGACAGTGCGGCAATGGCTGACGTGGTGTCCCTGCATCGCAGGGATTCGTCGGATTTTCCGTGGACCAGTTGCAGCAGCTGGACGGTGAACTCGACATCGCGAAGGCCGCCGCGCCCCAGTTTGATCTGGCGGTGTTCCTCGGCCGCGGGGATGTAATCGGTGACCCTGCGGCGCATCGCCTGCACGGATTCGACGAACCCTTCGCGGCCCGCGGAGGCCCACACCAGCGGTTCCACCGCTTTCTCGTAGCGCTGGCCCAGTTCCCGGTCGCCGGCAATGGTGCGTGCTTTCAGGAGCGCCTGGAACTCCCAGCTTTCTGCCCAACGTGCGTAGTAGCTGAGGTGGGAGGGCAAGGTACGGACCAACGGTCCGGACTTTCCCTCGGGACGGAGGTTGGCATCGACTTCCCACAGCCCGGGCTCCGGCGCCGACGAAGAAATCGCGCGGGAAATCCCGGACGCCAGGGCAGTACCGATGGTGGACGCCCGGGCGTCCTCCAGATCCCCCGCCTCAATGACGTAAATGACGTCGACGTCGGAGATGTAGTTCAGTTCACGGGCGCCGCACTTGCCCATGCCAATGACGGCAAGCCCGACGTCGGCGATCTCCGCGGCAGCGTACTGTCCTGCCGCTTCGGCCCGGGACACGGCGAGGGCGGCCTCGATGGCGGCACCAGCAAGGTCGGCCAGTTCGGCGCCGACAGCCGGCATGAAGTCCTGGGGCGATGCGGCACAAAGATCCTTGATGGCCAGCTCGGTCAGCCCGCGTCGATAGGCACTCCGAAGTGCCGCGTAGGCCGGCATACCGGTGATCCCGGCCACAGGGCGCTGGGCTCCGGGCTCGGCTTTCACGGAACGGAGAAGCATGGCCCGGAGCTCTTCACTGGAGGCCTGGAGGGGCTCCGGGCTGACGCGGGCCTCGAACACATCCAGGTGTTCAGGCCGGCGCATGAGGAACTCCCCCAGCGCCTCGGAAGCGCCCAACAGACGGTACATGGGCTCGCTGGTGTCCTGCTCCGCCGCAGCCAGCTTCTTCAGCCCTGGATTCTTCTCCAGAAGGCGTACCAACGATTGCAGGGCCGTGTCCGGGCTCGCGGACATGGAGAGCCCTGCAAAGAGCGCTTCCTGGTCAATACCCTCAAGTTCAGGGGCAGTAAGGAAACGTTCTGCCTTTTCGAGATCACTGAAACCGGCTGAAATGAGCCGACGTGCAAGGCTCATTGGCCTTGCCTACAGAATGCCGAGGTTGCGCTGCAACTCGTACGGTGTGACCTGAAGGCGGTAATCTTGCCACTCCGCGCGCTTGTTGCGCAGGAAGTGCTCGAAGACCTGCTCGCCCAGGATCTCGGCTACAAGCTCCGATTCCTCCATGGCGCGGATGGCGTCGTGGAGGCTGGCCGGCAATGGCGCATGCCCCATGGCCCTGCGCTCAGCGGTGGTCAACGACCAGACGTCGTCTTCCGCAGCAGCGGGAAGTTCGTAGCCTTCCTCGATGCCCTTCAACCCTGCGCCCAGCAGGACAGCGTAGGCCAGGTACGGGTTGGTGGCGGAATCGATCCCGCGGTACTCGATACGCGCCGACTGGCCCTTGCCGGGCTTGTACAGCGGAACGCGGACAAGCGCGGAACGGTTGTTGTGTCCCCAGCTCAGGTAGCTCGGCGCCTCGCCGCCGCCCCAGAGCCGCTTGTAGGAGTTCACGAACTGGTTGGTGACTGCCGTGAATTCGGGCGCGTGCTTCAAAATTCCAGCGATGAACTGGCGTGCCGTCTTAGACAGCTGGAACTCAGCTCCAGCTTCAAAGAACGCGTTGGTATCGCCCTCGAACAGGGAGAAGTGGGTGTGCATGCCGGAGCCGGGGTGGTCCGTGAATGGCTTGGGCATGAAGGTGGCGTAAGTCCCCTGCTGGAGCGCGACCTCCTTGATGACCGTACGGAAGGTCATGATGTTGTCAGCGGTCTGCAGGGCATCCGCGTAACGGAGGTCGATCTCGTTCTGGCCCGGGCCGCCTTCATGGTGGCTGAACTCCACGGAGATGCCGACGGATTCGAGCATGGTGACAGCCGTACGGCGGAAGTCCTGGGCAACGCCGCCCGGAACGTGGTCGAAGTAGCCTCCCTCATCCACGGGAACCGGCGAGCCATCGGGGCCGAGGTCCTTGGACTTGAGCAGGTAGAACTCGATCTCCGGGTGGGTGTAGCAGGTGAACCCCATGTCCGCAGCTTTAGCCAGGGTCCGTTTGAGGACGTTGCGGGGGTCAGCTGCGGAGGGTTCACCGTCAGGGGTCAGGACGTCGCAGAACATGCGCGATGTCTGTTCCGTCTCACCGCGCCAGGGCAGGATCTGGAAAGTCGACGGATCCGGCTGGGCGAGCATGTCGGACTCAAAGACGCGGGCAAGGCCCTCGATCGCTGAACCGTCAAAGCCAAGGCCCTCTTCAAAAGCTCCCTCAACCTCGGCAGGCGCAAGCGCTACCGACTTCAGGGAACCCACGACGTCGGTGAACCACAAGCGTACGAAGCGCACGTCACGCTCTTCGATCGTCCGCAGAACGAACTCTTGCTGGCGGTCCATAGGGCCTCTTTTCCGATTCAGTGTCCATGCCGCTGGTTCCAATGGTTTGGAGCCACGACAACTCAGCCTTCACTCTACTAAGTCTTCGGTGCTTATGCCGCAGCAGTACCTGCGCGTAACACAGCGTTTACATTCAGTGACGCTTGGCACACTGGTGGCAGGCGTCGTCGGCACCCCTTAGGCTCTACCCATGGCCCCGAGCAACCTTCCTGAGTCCACCACGCCCGCCGAAGTTCCCGCACCGTACGGGACCGGCCCGGCATCTGCTGCCACGACGCCCGCTTCAAGCGCAGGTAAGCCGATCAGCAGAGTCAGGATCCACCACCTCCAGCAAGCCAAGGACAACGGCGGGCGCTTCGCCATGCTGACTGCCTACGAGCAGTACACAGCAGAGATTTTTGACCAGGCAGGAATCGAAGTCCTCCTCGTCGGAGACTCGGCATCCAACAACGTCTTTGGCAACGAGACGAGCTTGCCCGTCACTGTGGACGAGCTCCTGCCCCTGACCCGGGCGGTGAGCCGGGCTGCCAAGAGGGCCCTGATCGTGGCGGACCTTCCCTTCGGCAGCTACGAGGTTTCGCCAGGGCACGCAGTTGCTACCGGCGTCCGGTTCCTCAAGGAAGGCCTGGCGCACGCCGTCAAGATCGAGGGGGGCGCTTATTACGCAGACACCGTTAAAGCCATGGTTCAGGCCGGCATCCCCGTCATGGCCCATATTGGCTTCACTCCGCAGAGCGAACACTCCTTGGGCGGTTATCGCGTCCAAGGCCGCGGAGACGACGCACAACGACTCGTGGACGACGCTCTCGCACTGCAGGACGCCGGAGCCTTCAGCGTGCTCATGGAAATGGTTCCGGCGGAAACGGCGGCCGCCGTCGATGCCGCGTTGCGGGTACCAACCGTAGGTATCGGTGCCGGGAACACCACCACAGGCCAGGTCCTCGTGTGGCAGGACATGGCTGGTCTGCGGGGAGGAAAAATGGCCAAGTTCGTCAAGCAATACGCCGACCTGCGCACCACCCTGAGCGACGCAGCCGTCGCATACGGCGAGGACGTCAGGTCCGGGCAGTTTCCCGGACCCGAGCATTCCTTCTAGTCGTCGTCCTGGGCGTCCCAGGCATCGTTTCGGGCTTTAACCTTTTCCAAGGCGTGTTCGGCTTCTTCCCTGGTTTTGTAAGGGCCAATCAGCTGGGTCCAATCGGACATGGCGTCCTCTTCGATCTCGTGCGTCTTGACGTTGTACCAGTACTCCGTCACGTCTCCTCCTCGGTCCTTGGGCGGCTGGACGCGTAACGTTGGCGGGGTCACGGGAACCCGGCCACCCTTTGTTACTTACGTCTCTTGTGTGCCTTATATGATCAATCTATGCCTTCTCTTGCTTCGACTGCACCCATCGGCGCCCTCACCCCAGGAACCATCAGCCCCGAGCGGCCTGTCCCGGCCTCCATTCCGCGGCCCGAGTACGTCGGCAAGAAGGCGCCGGCCAAGTTCACCGGTTCCGAGGTGAAGTCGGCGGAGACCATCGAAAAGATCCGCATCGCCGGCAAGATCGCGGCCCAGGCGATAGTCGAGGTGGGCAAGCACCTGGAGCCCGGCGTCACCACGGACTACCTGGATAAAATCGGCCACGAGTTCCTTCTGGACCACAAGGCCTATCCCTCAACGCTTGGCTACCGTGGCTTTCCCAAGTCGTTGTGTTCCTCGCTGAACGAAGTCATCTGCCACGGGATCCCCGATTCCACCGTGGTGCAGGACGGCGACATCCTGAACATCGACATCACAGCCTTCATCGGTGGAGTCCATGGGGATACCAACTACACTTTCCTGGTTGGCGACGTGGATGAGGAATCCCGTCTGCTGGTTGAGCGTACGCAGGAGTCGCTCAACCGGGCCATCAAGGCCGTGGCCCCTGGCCGCGAAATCAACGTAATCGGCCGTGCCATCCAGTCCTACGCCAAACGCTTCGGCTACGGCGTGGTGCGGGACTTCACTGGCCACGGTGTGGGTGAGGCCTTCCACACGGGCCTCATCATTCCGCATTACGACGCAGCCCCGGCGTATAACACCGTGATCGAGGAAGGCATGGTCTTCACCATTGAACCCATGCTGACGCTCGGCACCATCGAATGGGACATGTGGGCCGACGACTGGACAGTCGTTACCAAGGACCACAAGCGCACGGCCCAGTTCGAACACACCCTGCTGGTCACTGAGACCGGCGCGGAAATCCTTACCCTTCCCTGAGTTCGTCGGAAGGTCCAGCAGCCCGGGCGGCTGCGCCATGCCCATCCCCTCCTGCCATGATCGGAATTGCATTGTCCAAGAAGGATGAGAAGACCCACAAGAACGCACCGCTGATCGGTATCGACATCGGTGGCACCGGCATCAAGGGCGGCATCGTCGACCTGAAAAAGGGCAAGCTGATTGGAGACCGCTTCCGTGTTCCCACACCCCAGCCCGCAACTCCTGAGGCAGTAGCCGAGGTTGTAGCCCAGATCGTCGAAGAACTGTCCAGCCGCCCGGACGCCCCGGCTGCAGACTCCCCGGTGGGTGTGACCTTCCCCGGGATCATCCAGCACGGCGTGGTCAACTCAGCTGCCAACGTGGACAAGACCTGGCTCGGTACTGACATCGACGCAAGGTTTACCAAGCGTCTTGGCCGACCCGTGGAAGTTATCAACGACGCCGACGCAGCCGGTCTGGCTGAAGCCCGCTACGGAGCCGGCGAAGGCGTGGATGGAACGGTCCTGGTCATCACTCTGGGAACCGGAATTGGCTCTGCTTTCATCTTCAACGGCCAGCTGGTCCCCAACGCGGAGCTGGGCCACCTTGAGGTGGATGGACACGACGCCGAGACCAAGGCCTCCGCCGTAGCCCGTGAACGCGATGGCCTGAGCTGGGACGAGTACGGCGTCCTGCTCAACCGATACCTCCAGCATGTTGAGTTCCTGTTCTCCCCCGAACTTTTCATTGTGGGCGGCGGAATCTCCAAGCGCTCCGATGAGTACTTCCCGCACCTGGACCTGCGCACCAAGATTGTGACTGCGAAACTGAAGAACGACGCCGGTATTGTCGGCGCAGCGCTTGAGGTCGCTTTGCACCACAAGCTCACCAAGTAGTCCGCAGGATGGCTGAGGACACAGTTCCGGGAGTCGGAACGGTAATCGTCACGGGGGCCAGCCGAGGCATCGGAGCTGCCGTGGCCCACGCTGCGGCGCGCGCAGGATATGCAGTGGTGGTCAACTACTCCGAGGACAGCGCAGGAGCTAAAAACGTGGCTGAGGACATTATCGGACTGGGCGGCAGGGCACTGGCCGTCCAGGCCGACGTCAGCCGCCCCGCCGACGTCGTGCGTTTGTTCGACGAAGCCGCGGCCTTGGGTCAGGTGACCGCCGTTATCAACAACGCGGCCATCACCGGCAACCTGATCGGCCCCCTGGTGGGCGTACCGGCCGAGACCATTCAACGGGTTGTTGACGTCAACGTATCCGGGATGATCCATATGTGCCAGGAAGCTGTTCGACGGCTCTCCACCGACAACGGCGGCAGTGGCGGATCGATCGTTAATATCTCGTCAACCGCCACCAAAGCGGGCTCGCCTGGAACCTGGGTCCACTACGCTGCCACGAAGGGCGCTGTAGATGTCCTCACGGTTGGTTTGGCGGCCGAGGTGGCCAAACAGGGCATCCGGGTCAACGCGGTGGCCCCCGGCAGCACCAACACAGGATTGCATGCCGCCGCAGGCATGCCGGACCGGGTGGAAAGGTTGAACCCCACCATTCCCATGGGGCGCGGGGCTGAACCCGAAGAAGTGGCGGCGGCCGTCTTATGGCTGACGTCCGCCGAGGCCGGGTACATTACCGGAGCTGTGCTTCCTGTTTCCGGAGGCCGCTGACCGGCGTGCCGGAAACGCTCACCCTGGCGTGTGCCGGTCCTGGTGCCGGTGGCGGGTGCGGCTTCCCCTCCGCACCGCCACCGGAGCTAGAGTGGGCTCTTCTCTGAACCCTTGGCTTCTTTTGCCCCGGCCTTCGCATGCTCTTCATGCTCGTGGCGAAGCAGTGAAATGGCCGATTCAAAGTCTTCCAGGGACTCAAAAGCCTGGTAGACGCTGGCGAAGCGCAAGTAGGCTACCTCGTCCAGCTTCCGCAGCGGGCCAAGAATGGCCAAACCGACCTCGTGCGCGTCAATTTCCGCCGCACCCGAGGACCGGATGTTTTCTTCGACTTCCTGCGCCAACATGGCGAGATCGTCCTCAGTAACCGGGCGTCCTTGGCATGCCTTGCGGACACCACTGATGACCTTGATCCGGCTGAAGGGCTCACCGACTCCGGACCGTTTGATGACGGAAAGGCTGGTGGTCTCCACGGTGGTGAATCGACGGCCACATTCAGGGCACTGACGGCGGCGGCGGATGGAAGAGCCGTCGTCGGCCATGCGGCTGTCAACGACACGGGAGTCGGGATTCCGGCAGAACGGACAATACACGCTGGGCCTCCCCTGACAGTTCCGGCACGGAACGGAGCCGGCGGGTTGCCGGGGACGCAAAAGGTGCCGGAAGTTTAACTTCCGGCACCAGTTTACGTTTGTTCACTACGTAATGACAAGCGTGTAATTACTACATGTAGTAGTGGGCACCCTTATATGTAGTGGTTAAGTGGGCTACGCAAAGCGGATCCGGACCGCGTCGCCGTGACCGGGGAGATCTTCGGCACCGGACAAGCTCACGATGTGGCCGCTGACCTGTTCCAGCGCCGAACGGTTGTAGTTGATCACCTGAACGGCACGGAGGAACGTGGTGACATTCAAGCCTGAAGAGAAGGCCGCTGTTCCGCTGGTGGGCAGTACGTGGTTGGATCCGGCACAGTAGTCACCCAGACTGACGGGGCTGTAGTCACCCACAAAGATGGCGCCGGCGTTACGGATCCGCGACGCAACAGCCGCAGCATCCGCCGTCATGATTTCCAGGTGTTCAGCTGCATAGGCATTGCAGACCGCGATCCCCTGTTCGAGATCATCCACCAGCACCACACCGGACTGCGGCCCGGACAACGCCTCCAGAACCCGGGCGCTGTGCTTGGTGACGGCAGCCTGCCGTGCCAGTTCAGACACGACGGCGTCAGCCAGGTCAGCGGAGTCCGTCACCAGGACTGAAGCTGCTTTGGGGTCGTGCTCTGCCTGGCTGATGAGGTCGGCGGCCACGAGGGGGGCCTGTGCCGTGGAGTCGGCAAGAATGGCAATCTCGGTGGTACCGGCCTCTGAGTCGATGCCCACCACGCCCTTGACGAGCCTCTTGGCCGTGGCAACGAAGATGTTTCCGGGGCCGGTCACCACATCCACGGGTTCAATGGGCAGCTCGTCCGCGGATCCCGGGATTCCGTAGGCGAAGGAAACGATCGCCTGCGCACCGCCGATGGCATAGACCTCATCAATGCCGAGCAGCTTTGCCGCAGCCAGGATGGTGGGGTGCGGAAGGCCGTCGAAGTCTTTCTGGGGTGGGGAAGCCAGGGCAATCGACTCAACCCCGGCCGCTACTGCCGGCACCACGTTCATGATCACTGAGGAGGCCAGAGGAGCGAGCCCGCCGGGCACGTAGAGCCCAACGCGGCCCACCGGAATCCAGTTCTGGCTGACGACTGCGCCATCGGCCAGGGCAACATCCACATTGGCCGGGCGCTGCTGCTCCGCAAACTGCCTGGCGCGGCTGATGGACTCTTCCAAAGCAGCGCGGACGTCGGGATCCAGCCCGGCCAAGGCCTGGTCCAGTGCCTCAGCCGGAACCCGCGGGTGGGACTGTTCCACGCCGTCGAACTTCCTGGCCAGCTCAGCGAGGGCCGCGAAGCCACGGCCGCGGACGGCTGAAATGATGTCCTGGACCTTCTGCTCGGCGTCGGCCATGGTCTGGTGGCGCGCCCTGGGAACTGCGGCACGCAGCTCAGCCAGGGAAAGGTGGCGGCCCCGGAAATCGATGCTCCGGAAATCGAGGGAAGCGGCGGGGCGGGCGGAAGTATCCGAAGAAGTGGTCACTTGGCTATTTTACGGGCTTCTTGGAAAGAACCCCGAACAGCGCCAGGACGAACGTGATGAAGGCCGTCGCGGCCGGCCACAGCAACAGCACAGCGAAGGAACGGAGCGTGAATCCATATCCCGGACCCAGTGCGGGGTTGGGGGCCGGGCCAAACAGCTGCGCGGTCAGCAAGCCAACCAACCACGCCACAATGCCACCCATCGCGCCGCCAACGAGTGCGAAGGTCAATCGGCGCCCCACGGAGGGGCCCTGCAGTTTCCCGTCCAGCATGACCCCCGTGAAGCACCCCGCCACGAGTACCAACCCCGCCAGGACCAGGTCGCGTGGAAGCCAGGACTCGGGATTGACTGCATCGGCAAGCGCGGGGTTGCCGGAGACCAGGTTGAGCCCACCCGGAGCCAACAGCCACCAGAGCACTCCAAGAAGGACGCCGGCGGCCAGCGGAAGGACAAGCCAGAGAGCCTCCTTGAAACTGCGGGGAGGAGCGGCCGGGGCCGGTTCGGCAACAGCAGGTACGTGCACGGTTGGCTCGGTCATACCCCTCACATTAACAAAGGTTCATGCAGGCTCAACAAAATGAGGACCCGGCAGCGCCGGAGGAATACGCTGATGGGAGAGTCAGCCCCCAGTCCAGGAGATTCATCGACGTGACAAGCGAACCATCCGGCTTTGACCAGACTTTCCGGGAGATGTTCCGCAGGCATGCCGCCGGGGTTGCCATCATCACGGCGAACTTGAACGGAAAGCCCTTCGGCTTCACCGCCACCTCTGTGGCGTCGCTGTCCGCCGAGCCGCCCCGGTTCACTTTCAACATGGCCAGGAGCTCCAGTTCGTGGCCGGCCGTAGCCAATGCCGAGTACATCGGTGTCCACATGCTGGGGCTTGAGAACCAAGCCCTCGCCAACCGTTTCGCACGGACACGTGACCGGTTCGAAGGCGACCATTGGGAACCTGGCCCCCACGATGTGCCGATTCTCAAGGATGTCAGTGGCTGGTTGGTGGGCAAGATCCAGATGCGGCTCTCGTTCGAGAACAACGCAGTGGTAGTAGTGGAGGTCATCGATGGCCAAGTAGGCGACGACGGCACTCCCCTGCTGTACCACAGCGGCGGTTACAGTAAGCCGGCGCCGCTCGACTACGAAATCTGACCGGGCGGAATCCGTGACTGGCGGTTTTGGTCCGCTAGTTGTCCAGGCAGGCCGGCCCCAGCAGGACCTTCAAGTCACCGAAAAGCGACGGGCTGGGGTTGACCCGCATATGCACGGGCAACCCCATGACCTCCACTTTGGTATCACCCATCAGCTTGAGCCGGACTTCGGAGTTCCCGCGGTGAGTGCGCAGGACATCGCGCAGGTCCGTTACGACCGCTTCGGTTGCCTTGAACGTGGGAATGGTGATCACCACGGGACCATTGACGCTTTCGCTGAGGTCAGGCACCGAAAGCTCCATGCAGTTCAGCGTCACTGCGCCGTCGTCCCGGCGTTGCAGCCTGCCCTTGACCACCACGATGAGGTCCTCGGCCAGGACGGAGGCGATGGGACCGTAGACCTGCCCGAAGAACATGACCTCCATTGATGCGCCGAGGTCTTCGATTTCTGCCCGGGCGTAGGCGTTACCGCTGGCCTTGGCGATCCTGCGGCTCAACGAGGTGATCATGCCCGCGATGGTGACAATCGCGCCGTCGTGCGGTCCGTCTTCACCGATGATCGAGGTAATGGACTGTTCCGCGTGCTGGCTAAGAACGCCTTCCAGCCCTTGCAGGGGATGGTCTGAAACGTAGAGTCCCAGCATGTCCCGTTCGAAGGACAGCTTGTCCTTCTTCTCCCACTCGGGAAGGTCGGGGATTTCCGTGGTGAGCGACGCTTCGGGCTCCTGGTCCTCGAAGCCGGCGAAGAGGTCGAACTGGCCAATCGCCTCGTTGCGCTTGAGGGTGATCACGGAATCGATGGCTTCTTCGTGGATCATGGCCAAAGCCCGGCGGTGGTGCCCCAGCGAATCGAAAGCGCCGGCTTTGATCAGCGATTCGATGGTTCGCTTGTTGCACACCACGGCCGGAACCTTCAAGAGGAAATCCTTGAACGAGGTGTAGTTGCCCTCTGTGGCGCGCGTTGAAACCATGGCGTCCACTACGTTGACGCCGACGTTCCGGATGGCACCCATACCGAATCGGATGTCCGTTCCCACCGGGGTGAAGTTCAGCGAGGATTCGTTGACATCCGGCGGCAGGACCGTGATGCCCATGCGCCGGCATTCATTGAGGTAGATGGCCGACTTGTCCTTGTCATCGCCCACCGAGGTCAGCAGTGCAGCCATGTATTCCGGCGCGTAGTGCGCCTTCAAGTAGGCCGTCCAGTAGGAGATCACGCCATAAGCAGCCGAGTGGGCTTTGTTGAACGCGTAATCGGAGAACGGAAGCAGAATGTCCCACAAGGTCTTCACGGCAGCCATGGAGTAGCCGTTGTCCTGCATGCCTTGGGAGAAGCCGGCAAACTGCTTGTCCAGTTCGGATTTCTTTTTCTTACCCATGGCCCGGCGAAGAATGTCAGCTTGGCCCAGTGAGTATCCGGCCAGCTTCTGTGCCACCGCCATAACCTGCTCCTGATACACGATCAGGCCGAAGGTGCCGCCGAGGATTTCCTTGAGGGGTTCTTCCAGCTCCGGGTGGATGGGAATGACCTCTTGGATCCCGTTCTTGCGCAGCGCGTAGTCAGTGTGGGCGTTGGCGCCCATGGGACCCGGGCGGTAAAGCGCCAGGACAGCCGAGATGTCTTCAAAGTTGTCAGGCTTCATCAGCTTGAGCAAGGACCGCATGGGTCCCCCGTCAAGCTGGAACACGCCCAGGGTGTCACCGCGGGCAAGGAGTTCATAGGAGGCAGCGTCGTCGAGTTCCAGGTTTTCCAGGTCCAACTCGACGCCACGGTTCATCTTGATGTTTTCCAGGGCGTCCGAAATGATCGTCAGGTTTCTCAGACCCAGGAAGTCCATCTTGATCAGGCCGAGGCCTTCGGACGTCGGGTAATCGAACTGGGTGATGACCTGGCCGTCCTGGAAACGGCGCATGATGGGAATGACATCGATGATGGGGTCCGAGGACATGATGACACCCGCGGCGTGGACACCCCACTGGCGCTTCAGGCCTTCAATGCCCAAGGCCGTCTCGAAGACCTTGGCGGCCTCGGGGTCGGTGGCGATGAGCTGGCGGAAATCGCCTGCTTCGCTGTAGCGCTTGGACTCCGGGTTCTGGATGTCCGCCAAGGGAATGTCCTTGGCCATGACGGCAGGCGGAAGCGCTTTGGTCAAGGTCTCGCCCATGCTGAACGGGTAGCCCAGAACGCGGGAGGAGTCCTTCAGCGCCTGCTTGGTCTTGATGGTTCCGTAGGTGACGATCATCGCCACGCGCTCGTCACCGTACTTCTTGGTGACGTAGTCGATCACTTCGGAGCGGCGCCGGTCATCGAAGTCGACGTCGAAGTCGGGCATGGACACACGGTCCGGGTTCAGGAAGCGTTCAAAGATCAGGCCGTGCTGCAGGGGGTCGAGGTCGGTGATGCGCATGGCGTAAGCCACCATGGAGCCTGCACCGGAACCACGTCCCGGACCCACCCGGATCCCGTTGTTCTTGGCCCAGTTGATGAAGTCGGCAACCACCAGGAAGTAGCCCGGGAAGCCCATTGATGTAATGACGCCGAGCTCGTAATCTGCTTGCTTGCGGACCTTGTCCGGGATGCCTTGGGGGTAACGGTATTTGAGGCCGGCGTCTACTTCCTTGACCAGCCAGGAGGTCTCGTCTTCCCCGGGCGGGCAAGGGAAACGCGGCATGTAGTTGGCGCCCGTGTTGAACGAAACTTCGCAGCGCTCGGCAATCAGCAGCGTGTTGTCGCACGCCTCAGGGTGGTCGCGGAACAGTTCCCGCATTTCCTGTGGAGACTTCAGGTAGTAGCCGCTGCCCGAGAAAGCGAAGCGGGAGCCGCCGTTGTCGTACGTTGGTTCCAAAAGGGTGGAACCGGACTGGATTGCCAGCAAAGCCTCGTGGGCTTTGGCATCGTGCTCGTGCGTGTAGTGGAGGTCGTTGGTGGCCACCAGCGGCAGGTTGAGCTCCTTGGCCAGGCGCAGGAGGTCGCCGGTCACACGGCGTTCAATGTCCAGGCCGTGGTCCATCAGTTCACAGAAGTAGTTCTCTGCCCCGAAGATGTCGCGGAACTCCGCTGCAGCCTCAACGGCCTCGCGGTAAAGGCCGAGCCGCAGCTTGGTCTGCACTTCCCCGGAGGGGCAGCCCGTGGTGGCGATCAAACCTTCGGAGTAAGTGTTGAGCAGTTCCCGGTCCAGCCTGGGCCACTTACCAAAAACCGAGTCGAGGGACGCAATGGAGGACGCCCGGAACAGGTTCCTCATACCCACATTGTTGTAGCTCAAGAGCGTCATGTGGGTGTATGAGCCACCACCGGAAACGTCGTCCTTGCGCTGGCTTTCGTCGCCCCAGCGGACTCGTTCCTTGTCGCCCCGGGCGGTGCCGGGCGTGACATAGGCTTCGACGCCGATGATGGGCTTGATGCCCTTGTCCGTGGCCTTGCGCCAGAAGTCGAACGCACCGAACAAGTAGCCGTGGTCTGTGGTGGCCAGAGCGGGCATTCCGAGACGTTCGGTTTCATCGAACAGCTCACCCAGACGGGCCGCTCCATCCAGCATGGAGTACTCGGTATGGGTGTGCAGGTGGACGAACGAATCATTGCTGGAAGTCACCACGACAGTCTACCGTCCCGGCCCGTGCGGGGCAGGGACCCCGGCCGGCGCTGCCCTACGCTGAACCGGTGGCGAGCAGGTCCAAGGCGTACTGGAGGTCCGCCGGATACTCGCTGCTGACTTCCACCCACTCACCCGTGCCGGGGTGGGTGAATCCAAGCTGACGCGCGTGCAGCCACTGGCGGGTCAATCCCAGGGTGGCCGCGAGACGGGGATCCGCGCCGTAGGTGAGATCTCCGGCACACGGGTGACGCAAGGCCGAAAAGTGCACGCGGATCTGGTGTGTCCTGCCGGTCTCCAGGTGCACTTCCACCAGGGTTGCCTTGCCGAAGGCTTCCAACACCTCGTAGTGGGTTACTGATGGCCGGCCGTCCTCGATCACCGCGAACCGCCAGTCGTGGCCGGGGTGGCGGCCGATGGGAGCATCAATGGTGCCCTCCAGGGGGTCAGGCAGTCCCTGGACCACAGCATGGTAGACCTTCTCCACGGTCCGTTCCTTGAAAGCGCGCTTCAGCATGGTGTAAGCGTGTTCAGTCTTGGCCACTACCATGACACCCGACGTACCGACGTCCAGCCGGTGGACGATCCCTGCGCGCTCGGGCGCACCGGACGTCGAAATCCTGTACCCGGCCCCGGCGAGACCTCCCACCACTGTGGGTCCCACCCAGCCGGGTGAAGGATGGGCCGCGACCCCCACCGGTTTGTCGATGACTACGAACTCGTCGTCGTCCAGCAGGATCTTCAGGCCTTCCACAACTTCCTCCACCACTTCCAAGGGATCCCGTCGATCCGGGACGGTGACCTTCAGCACTGAGCCGGCGGCAAGTTTTGCCGACTTGCCCATTGCCACGCCGCCTACAGTGACGTTGCCTTCAGCGATCAGCAGCGCCGCCGCGGAACGGGAGATGCCAAGCAACTGGGCCAGGCCTGCGTCAGCCCGAACACCTGCCAGTTCGTCGGGCACCACTACAGCGCTACTCACCGGCGGGCTCCCCGGTGGAACCGCCTGCCGGCTTGGCATCATTTGCGGACCGTGCGTCATCAGCCGGCTTGGGAGCAGACGTTTGGCGCGCCCCATCCATGCCGATGCCGCGAAGCGTCAGGAGGCAGATGATGACGACGCCCGACACCACGGCTGAGTCTGCGATGTTGAAAATGGCAAAGTTGGGCAGCTGGATGAAATCCACGACGTGGCCCATCGCAAACGACGGTTCCCGGAACAAGCGGTCAGTGAGGTTGCCCAACGCTCCTCCGAGCAGCAGGCCCAGCGACAGGGCCCACCAGGCCGATCCCAGGCGCCGCAACTGGAAGAGGATCGCCACGGATACGACGGCCATGACAATCGTGAAGATCCAGGTTACGTTCTCGCCGATGGAGAACGCGGCACCCGAATTCCGGATGTAGTACCAGTGCAGCAACGGGGGAAGAACGGGGATCCGCTCCCCCTCCGTCATGGTGCTGGTCACCCAAAGCTTGGTGAGCTGGTCAAAGGTGTAGGCAAACACGGCGAAGCCGGCAAACAGCCAGAGCATGGCCGGGCGCCACTTGCGGCGGGCGGCGGGCGCCGGCTGTGGGGCGTCATCGGTGAAGTCGGTCATAGTGCTTTCATTCGGGAAGCGTGGCGGGCACTGTCATGGGCTTTTAACAGCAAAAGCCGGTGGCCGAGGAGTCCTCAGCCACCGGCTTTCAGAATACTTGCTAAACGTCTGCGGTTGCTTCGCCGACCTCGGGGGCAGCAACGGAACCACGGGCGTCCAGGTCGCGCAACTGGCCTTCAATGTAGGCCTTCAGGCGTGAACGGTAGTCGCGCTCAAAGCCTCGGAGCTGCTCAACCTTGCGCTCAAGGACAGAGCGCTGCTGCTCCAGGGCACCGAGGATCTTGCGGGACTTCTCCTGGGCATCGTTGACGAGGCTGGAAGCCTCGATCTGAGCCTCGGCAATGATCTTTTCCTTCTGCTGGGCACCGTCGGAGACGTGCTTGTCGTGCATCTGCTGGGCCATTGCCAGCAGGCCCGCAGCAGATTCAGCGGAGGGCGTTACGCTGTTGGTCGCAGCGGGAGCCTTGGCGGCGGCAGCAGCGGCTGCAGCCTGCTCGGCTTCCTTCTTCTTGGCAGCTTCAGCAGCCTTGGCTTCGGCTTCCGCCTTGGCTTCAGCTTCCTTGTCGACCTTGACGGGGGCCGGAACCTTCTCAACCACCGGAGCCGCAGCAGCTGCAGCAGGCACTGCCGAACCGGCTTCGCCGAGCTTCTTGCGAAGTTCGTCATTTTCCTGGTTCAAGCGGCGAAGTTCCACCACGATCTCGTCGAGGAAGTCATCTACCTCGTCCTGGTCGTAGCCTTCGCGGAACTTGGTCGGCTGAAAGCGCTTGTTGACAACGTCTTCTGGCGTCAAAGCCATCTGGTCACCTCGTTGGTCTAGTTAGTCAGTAGGCCTTCCGGCCGTTCAAAACTACGGTACCTAAATATCATCTGGTTCCTCCAATTCAACACCATCGTGTTGAATTGGCGAATTTGCGGCCTTTGAACCATCGGTGGTCCGGGTTCCGCGGAGCAGCTACGCCAGGCTGTTGGTTACCGCCATCGCAATGCTGACGACGATAATCAGGATCAGGAAGCCCAAATCCAGGGAGATTCCGCCCAACTGGAGTGGCGGTATCAGCCTCCGGAGCCTCCCCAGCGGAGGATCCGTCACGGAGTAGACCACGTGCGCTGTAACCAACGCCACACCCCGTGGCCGCCACTGGCGGGCAAACATCTGGACCCATTCGAAGATGAGCCGGATGATCAGGGCAATGAAGAACAGCAACAACACAATATAGATAAGGCCGAAAACAATGCCCACGAGTTAGCTCAGATCTCCCACTTGTTCCGGAATGCGGATCGGTCCCTACTATTGCAACACAGATGCCAGGCAGGTTGACCCGCCTGGCATCCGCAAAAGATCGATGTCAGCTCTGGTTGAAGAAGCTGGCTTGGGTTTCGCTGGCCTTTTTGTCATCACCGATGACTTCGACATACGACGGCGACAACAGGAAGACTTTGTTGGTCACCCTCTCGATGCTGCCGTGGAGGCCGAACACCAGGCCGGCGGAGAAGTCCACGAGGCGCTTGGCATCGGCTTCACCCATGTCGGTGACGTTCATAATGACGGGAATGCCATCCCTGAAGCTCTCACCGATGATCTTGGCGTCATTGTAGGAACGGGGGTGAACGGTGGTGATCTGCCTCAGGCCAGAGGCGTCTTCGCGGCTGGAGGCCGCACGCTTGATGGGTGTCACGGGTGCGCGGTATTCCTCTTCAGCATCTACAGTGGGCATTTCACGGACAACTTCCCGGACGGGAGCAGGCGCCCTGCGCTCTTCCCGTTCCTGTGACTGGGGGCGTTCTTCGTCGTGGTGCGAGGCGACAGCCTGCTCAGATTCGTAGTGTTCATCGCCGTCGGCGAGCCCAAGATAGATCATTGTCTTGCGCAGAGCGCCAGCCATGGTGCACTCCTATCGTTTCTGCAGTAGGCGGGCCGCCATGACGTGACATATTGGAACCCCGGCCCGTCATTCCAATACTTTGACGCTACCCCACGGCCGGACGGGAACCGAGAATATCGGAGCCTATTCTCAGGTGTGTCGCTCCGAAGTTCACTGCCGCTTCGAGGTCCTGGCTCATCCCTGCCGATATCCGTGTGGCAGCTGGATGAGTGGCCCGGAGGGCCTCGGAAATACCGGCAAGTTTCTCGAATGCCGCCTCCGGATCCGCTCCCAACGGCGCCACGGCCATGAGCCCGGACAGCTGCAAGCCGGAAGCCGATTCGATCCTGTCTGCCAGCACGCCGACGTCGGAGGGGCTGGCGCCACCACGGTGGGCACCGGCGTCGTCATCCAAACCCACTTGGATGAAACAGTCGAGGTCGCCGCGCCCAGTAGCATCCTGTTCCCGCGCAACGGCCTTGGCCAAGGCGTCGACCACCTGAAGCCTGTCGATCGACTGAACCGACGAAGCATACTTGACGACTGACTTGGCCTTGTTGCTTTGGAGTTGCCCAATGAAATGCCACCGGACATCCACGTCGGGAAGACCGGCGCTTTTGGCGGCAGCTTCCTGATCACGGTTCTCTCCGACATCGGTCACGCCCAGTGCCGCAAGCCGGCGTACATCGTCCGCGGGATGGAATTTGGTCACCACGATCAGCCGTGGCGCGTCAGTCCGTCCGGCAGCAGCGACAGCTGTTTCGATCCGGCGCCTCACCGTGTCAAGCCTGTGGGAGAGTTCGGCAGTCCGGGCATCACCCGTCAGGCCATCGCGTTTTTCGTCGTCGCGACCAAGGCTAATCATGCGTCCACACCAAACCTGCAAATCGACCCGTCCGGGAGTCCCGGCGGTATGAGAAAAGTGAATTGTGCTCCCGAGTGCACTCCCCCGAGTACTCCAAGGTGACATCCATGGCTTCCAGTTGGGCCCTGACGCCGGCGGGAAGATCCAGGGCGGCCGTACCCCAGGACGTGGTGGCCCACGTGGCAGGAACCCGGGCCGCGACCTCGTCCCGTAACCCGGGCGGCACCTCGTAGCAGGATCCGCAGATGGAAGGGCCCAGCCATGCATGGATGTCCACTGCACCGCGCCTGCGCATTTCCTCGACGGTTGCGGGCACGACCGCCGAAGCCACACCGGGGCGCCCGGCATGGGCTACTGCAATCACAGGATCGGCGCCGGTACCGCTCCCCACGAAGACCACGGGTACGCAGTCGGCCACCATGACCGCCAGCGGCTGCACCGCACGTCGTGAAGAAGTGGCGGCTGAAACCATGGCGTCGGCCGTTGGCCCTGGCCCGTGGGCGTCAATGAACGCCACGGTGTTGCCATGGACCTGATCCATGTACTGGAATGTGCCGGCTTCCAGTCCGGCGGCCTGTTCAACTCGAACGCGGCGCGCCAGGACCTCGGCGGGGTTGTCTCCCACGTGGAGAGCCAGGTTCCCGGCGCCTGTATCCGTGAAGGCTACAGAGACGCCGGGCCGAACTTCATTGCGCCACCAGAACACCAGGAATGGACTCTCCGAACGCGGCTTACTTCAGGAAGTCGGGGACGTCGAGGTCGTCGGAACGGCTGCCCGAAAGATCGGGCTCCACTACCGCCGGGAGGTCGACGTCGAAGCCTGAGTCGGCAGGGAGTGCCGACGGACGCTGCTGGCCCCAGTTGCTCAAGCCTGCGGCACCGATTCCGGCCGTTGCGTGCTGCGGAGCAGCGGCGCTGGACGGTGCGCTGCTCGGGGCAGCGGGACGATCCGAGGGGACGGGGTTCTGCGCAGGACGCGACTGGTCCATGGAAGGCGAGGTCGCTTTCACATCATCGAAGCCTGCCGCGATGACGGTCACGCGTGCCTCATCGCCCAAAGCGTCGTCAATGACTGCGCCGAAGATGATGTTGGCTTCGGGGTGTGCCACTTCCTGAACCAAACGGGCGGCCTCGTTGATTTCAAAGAGACCCAGGTCCGAACCACCCTGGATGGAGAGCAGGACGCCGTGGGCGCCGTCGATGGAAGCTTCCAGCAGCGGCGAAGCGATGGCCAGCTCGGCAGCCTTGACCGCACGGTCCTCGCCGCGGGCGGAACCAATACCCATCAGGGCCGAGCCCGCGCCCTGCATGACGGACTTGACGTCGGCGAAGTCAAGGTTGATCAGGCCGGGGGTGGTGATGAGGTCCGTGATGCCCTGGACACCGGAGAGGAGCACCTGGTCCGCGGAACGGAAGGCGTCCAGGACGGAGACGTTGCGATCGCTGATGGACAGGAGGCGGTCGTTGGGGATGACAATCAGGGTGTCGACTTCGTCGCGCAGGGCGTCGATGCCGGCCTCGGCCGAACCGGCACGACGGCGGCCTTCGAAGGTGAACGGGCGCGTCACCACACCGATGGTCAGCGCGCCCAGCGAGCGGGCGATGCGTGCCACTACGGGGGCGCCACCGGTTCCGGTGCCACCGCCTTCACCGGCGGTCACAAAGACCATGTCAGCACCGCGGAGAACTTCTTCGATCTCGTCGGCGTGGTCCTCTGCGGCCTGCTTGCCCACCTCGGGGTTCGCGCCGGCGCCAAGGCCACGCGTGAGTTCACGTCCAACGTCAAGCTTGACGTCGGCGTCGCTCATGAGCAGCGCCTGCGCATCAGTGTTGATCGCGATGAACTCGACGCCCCGAAGGCCCACCTCGATCATGCGGTTGACTGCGTTCACGCCACCGCCGCCGATGCCGACGACCTTGATGACGGCCAAGTAATTCTGCGGTGCTGCCACGTTTCGTGCCCCTTGCTTGTGTCCTATAGCGAAACTGATCGAGTCCAACGTGAATCCTTGGACCTTAACCCTCTAGTTGAAGGTTATAGTTATGTCAAGTAACTCTACTGCGACGGTATTTCCTATGCTTCGCACATGCAATCTCCGCTTGCGCGTGTCGTGTGATTGCCGCGAAATAAGGCCACCGCCGGCCGTAGGTTACGTCCTCGAAACTGCTTATTTTGTGAATGGATGCCGCGGAACGCTGACGTCGTAGACACTCACTTGAACCTTCGGGTCCACAGGCATCTTCAGCAGTGCTTCGAGTGCCTTCGCCTTCAGTTCCCTGTCCTCGGCATTGCCCCACACTACCGTCTTTCCGTCCACCAATTTCAGCTCCACGGCGTCCGGGGAAGCGGCCGAAGCCGTGGACATTTTGGCTCGGACATCGGCGGGCAGGGTGTCCAGGACGGCCGCAATGGCCTTGAACAGCTCCGTATTGGTGGCTCCGGCCCCGGCATCGATCAAGGGCAGCGCCACCGCTGACTGGTCCTTGGTAGCCCCGAGCTGCACTCCGTCCACATCAACCATCACGTAGGCGTCCCCCTGCTTCAGCAAGGCCACCGGAACGCGCTCGTTGACGTGAACCAGCAATTCTGACGGCGGGCGCGCCTCCACCGTGGCCGAGCGAACCTGCACCAGTGGCTTGAGGAGCTCGTTGATCTCCTGTTCACCCACCTGGGGCAGTGGTTTGCCTTCGAGGCCCGAAAGAGCTTTCTGCACCGCCTCCGGAGTCAGCAGCGTGGTGCCGTCCACCGTGATGGTCCTGACTGCCAGCGCCGGCGAGAAGACCGCTCCGGCGATCAGGGCCGCCACTACAGCCGCCACTATGGAGAGCGTCCACATCACCAGCCTCCGCTGGCGCCGCCGTTTCGGCTCCGGAAAGACAATGACGTTGTCCGAGGACGCGGTGGAGGCGGCCGATGTGCCGGTAGCGGATGTGCCGGCGGCCGTGACGGAAGTACCCTCCGGCTCAAGGGAGCGTTGTGCGCTGATGACGTGGTCGGATCCGCTGCCCGGCCGTGAGGATCCCGGCCGGGGTTCCGTTCCCGGCCTGTACGTCGGCTTGCGGGTGCTAGCCACCCAACGCCTCCACGATCACTGGCCCATAGGCGGTGACATCACCAGCGCCCACGGTCAGGACCACGTCGCCCTCGTGGGCGACGGCTGCCAGGGCCTCCACAGCTTCGCCGGCCGCCACCAGCCGTCCCGTGGCCAGCTGATCGACGATCAAGTCACTGGTGACACCAGGAATTGGATCCTCCCGGGCAGGGTAGATATCCAGGATCAAGGCCGTATCCGCTGTGTCCAACACTGCGGCGAATTCCTTGGCAAATTCACGCGTACGGGAAAACAGGTGCGGCTGGAACAGGACGTGGACTTTGTTGCCGCCTGCTACCGAACGGGCCGCCGACAAGGCAGCGCGAACCTCCGTGGGGTGGTGGGCGTAATCGTCATAGACCCGCACTCCCCTCCCCTGGCCTTTGAACTCAAACCTCCGTGAAGCCCCGGTGAAATGGCCCAGCGCTGCGGCGGCAGCTTCCGGTTCCACACCAAGTTCGACGGCGACCGCGAACGCGGCTGCCGCGTTCAGGGCGTTGTGACGGCCAGGTACCTGCAGTTCGACCCTGTGGACCTTGTCCCCGAAGGCCACCGAAACGTCGCCCGGGCCGCCGTCGAAAAGCCGGATGTCGGCGTCGTCCGAGGTCCCGTACGTCAGTACCCGCGTGATCCCTTGGGATGCCGTGCGCTCGGCCAGGGCACGGGCGCCGGCGTCGTCGGCGCAGGCCAGGAGAACGCCGTCAGCCGGAAGGAGCGCCGCGAAGTTGTCAAAGGAGGCGAAGACCGCTTCCGGTGTTCCATAGTGGTCCAGGTGGTCTGCCTCGACGTTGGTCACCACGGCGATCAGCGGCCGGTAGTTGAGGAAGGATCCATCGGACTCGTCCGCCTCGGCAACAAAGATGTCCGAATTCCCATGGGCTGCGTTCACTCCCAACGCCGGGACGTTGGCCCCAATGGCAAAGGTAGGGTCAACGCCGGCCTCCTTCAGCAGGACGGCGATCATGGAGGTAGTGGTGGACTTGCCGTGCGTACCCGCCACTGTCACCACGCGGTGGCCGGCCATGGTGGCTGCCAAGGCTTCGGAACGGTGCAGTACCGGCAACCCGGCGGCCCGCGCCGCGGCAAGTTCCGGATTGTCGGCGCGGATGGCCGAGCCGGCCACGATCGTCTGGGCGTCTGCCAGGTTGCCTTGGTGGTATCCCACCGCGATGCGGGCCCCTGCCGAGGAGAGGTCATGCATGACCGGAAGGTCTTTGGCATCGGTACCACTGACGGGGACCCCGCGGGCCACCATGATGCGTGCGACGGCGGACATTCCCACGCCGCCGATGCCAATGAAGTGGACGCGGCCCAAGGACTTGAGGGGGGCGATGCTGGTGGTCATGCGTATACCGCTTCCAGGACAAGATCAGCCATGCGCTGATCGGCGTTTCTAATACCAAGGGCTTCGGATTTGCGCGCCATGTCGACGAGCCGGCTGTGGTCCGAGAGCAGCGGAATGAGTTCTCTCTCGAGCCATTCCGGGCTGAGGTCTTTGTCGTCAACCAGGAGCGCCCCGCCTGCATCCACCAACGGGGCAGCATTCAGGGCCTGTTCCCCGTTTCCGATGGGCAGCGGCACAAAGACGGCCGGAACTCCCACCGCGGCCACTTCGCTGACCGTTCCCGCGCCGGCGCGGGCCAGAAGGACATCGGCGGCTGCGTAGACGTTCTCCATCCCGTCCACATACTCAACCTGGCGGTATCCCTCAGCGGCCAGCAGGCCGCCCTGTTCGTTGAGGACAGCTTTCCCGTTGCCGGTGATGTGCAGGGTCTGGATACCGCTGGCCGCCAACGCCGGCAAGGCCGCAGCGATGGAACGGTTGATGCTCATGGCACCGGAGGAACCGCCGGTGACGATCAACGCGGGACGGTCCGGGTCAAAGCCCAGGGCTTCTTTGGCGGCAGGCGCAGCCGTTGCCCGGTGCAGTCCGGAAATGGCACGCCGCATGGGCATGCCAACATGACGGGCGCCCCGCAACCGGGTGCCGGAGAAGGCCACGGCGACGTGTTTGCTGAACCGGGCACCCACCCGGTTGGCCAGACCGGCCTTCATGTTGGCCTCGTGGATCACCACGGGGATGCCGAGTTTACGGGCGGCCAGGTACATCGGAGTGCAGACGTAACCGCCCACACCCACCAGGACGTCGGCGTCGGCATCCTTCAGGATCCGGCCGGCCTGGGAGACCGCGGCCAGCAACCGGGCCGGAAGCTTGATCAGGTCAACAGAGGGCCGGCGCGGAAACGGAACCCGGTCAATGGTGGCGAGTTCGTAGCCGGCCGCCGGGATGAGCCGCGTTTCCATGCCCGACGGCGTGCCCACAGCCAGGATGGAAGCATCCGGACGCTTGTCCTTGATGGCATCGGCGATGGCCAGCAGCGGGCTCACATGCCCGGCAGTACCGCCGCCTGCAAGGACGACGGACAAAGGCTTGGACGCGTTGCGGGAGTCAGGAGTCATGAAGGGCTATGTACGCTTTCGTGCGGTTTTCGGAGAACGGCGCGGCAGGAACCGGGGGCGCTGCTGCGGCGGCAATTGGCCTCGGGCCAAGGACAACACTACGCCCACGCCACAGAGGGACATCACCAGGGCCGAGCCGCCGTAGGAGATGAATGGGAGCGGCACGCCGACCACCGGGAGGAGCTGCGTCACGACTGCCATGTTCATGCTGGCCTGGCCAAGGAGCCAGACCATGATCCCACCTGCCAGCGTTCGCTGGAAGGGATCTGTTTGCCTGACCACCACCCGGAAAATGGCGATGCCGAGGATCGCGAACAGCACCAACACCACCAGGGTTCCCACAAGTCCAAGCTCTTCACCAATGATGGCGAAGATGAAGTCATTGTGGGCTTCGGGAAGCCAGTTGTACTTCTGCCGGCTTTGGCCGAGGCCCAGCCCGGTCCAGCTACCCTGCGCCAGGCCGTACATTCCGTTGGTGGACTGGAAGTCGAAGTCGAAGTTTTCCGTACAGGAGGCTGACGCCGTGCCCAGCCATGAGGTGATGCGGCAGATGCGGTTCGCGCTGCTGATGGTTCCCAGGACGGCGCCGACTGCACCTACGGCTCCAGCGATGGCCAGCATCTTCCCCGGCACTCCAGCGAAGTAGAGTCCTGCGGCTGTGATGGCCGCGATGACAATCACGGTACCGAGGTCGTTACCGACCATCACCAAGGCAATCACCAGGCCTGCTCCGGGAACAACCGGGATGATCACGTGCCACCAGCGATGGAGGAGCTTTTGCTTGCGGGCCAGCACAGCTGCAATCCAGACGCACAGGACCAGTTTGGCCATCTCCGAAGGCTGGAGGGTCACTCCGCCAAGGTCGATCCAGTTCTTGTTGCCGTTGACTGTGTTGCCCATGACCTGGACCAGGACCAGGAGCGCCAAAACGCCGCCGAGGGCCCACCAGGACAACCTCTTCATCCAGTTCACGTTCGTGCGCGAGATGACGTACATGGCGGCCGCACCGAGGACCCCGAACATTGCCTGCTTCAGGGCATCCGCATAGGGCGATTTGCCCTCGGAGATCGCCTCGACACTTGAAGCGGACAACACCATCATGATTCCGATGGCGGTGAGCGCCAGGGCACAGCCCAGGATGAGGTAGTACGTGGAACTGTTGGGCGTCCTGTCCTTGCCTTCAAGGCTTTCCCAAAAGTTGCGCAGGTGTCCGCGGAGCCCGGAAGGCTTCTTTCCCGGCGTGGCCGGAGCCTTGGGTTTCCCGTCCCGTGGGTCCTTGCCGCGGGTGCGGGTGGGCGTGCTGACCATTGTTACTCCTCGGTGGTCGGTGCCTGCCCTTCCACAAGCTCGCGAACTGCTTGGACGAATGCATCGCCGCGGTGAGCGTAGGAAGAGAACTGATCCATGGATGCAGCCGCGGGTGCCATCAGGACGGTGTCCCCAGGCATGGCCAGTTGGGCCGCCGACGCCACGGCCTGGGCCATGATGGCCTCGCCGTAGATGGGCGAAGCGGCGTTGCCGGCTACGGTCTGCACCTTTTCAGTGTCGCCCTTCGCCTGCGCTATCACGGGGACATCCGGTGCGTGTCGTTGGAGGGAGCCTTCCAGCGCCTCCGTATCGGTACCGATCAGCACAACAGCTTTCAGCCGGGACGCATGTTCTTTGACAAGGTCGTCATAGTTGACGCCCTTGGACAGTCCTCCCGCGATCCACACAACCTGCTGGAAGGAAGACAACGCGGCGGACGCCGCATGGGGGTTGGTGGCTTTGGAGTCGTTGATCCATAGAACCTCGTTCAGCTTGGCCACCACCTGGATCCGGTGGGCGCCGGGCAGGTAGTTGACCAGGCCCTGCTTTACCGCTGCCGGCTCAATCCCGTAGGCACGCACCAACGCCGCAGCAGCCAGGGCATTGGCTACCATGTGCCGCGGCGCCACGGGTCCGAGGTCAAACATCGCGGCCAACTCCGCTGCCGAGTCCTTGCGTTCGGCAATGAAGGCGCGGTCAACCAGCAGTCCGTCCACTACACCCAGCATGCTGATGGCAGGCGTGTTGGTGGTGAAGCCAATGGCTCGGCACCCCTCCACTACATCGGCGTTCTCCACCATGCGCTCGGTTTCAATTTGCTCGGCGTTGTAGACGGCAGCCTTCTGGGTGTTTTCATACACCTTGGCCTTGTCCGCAAGGTAGGAGGCATACGATCCGTGCCAGTCCACGTGGTCTTCAGCAACATTGAGGCACACGCTGGCTACCGGTGACAGGGAGTGGCTCCAATGGAGTTGGAAGCTGGAAAGCTCAACAGCAAAGGCGTCGTAGTCCACCGGATCCCGGAGCGCATCGAGGATGGGCGTTCCCACGTTGCCTACGGCGATGGCCTTGAGGCCCGCCGCCTGGAGCATGGACTCGGTCATGCCCACGGTGGTGGTCTTGCCGTTGGTGCCGGTAATGGTGAGCCAATCCGCCGTCTTGCGTCCCTCGCGGACGCGGAGGCGCCATGCCAGTTCAACATCTCCCCAGACGGGGATGTGCTTGCGCTTGGCGGCAGCCAACAGCGCTTGGTCAGGCCGCCATCCCGGCGAGGTAACAACCAGTTCAGGCGAAGAGCCATCGACCAACGGCAGGGCGCTGACGGCGTCTTCCCCCAGGAGAACGTCGACCGCGCCGACAATTTTCAGGGTGTCTGCCTGGGCTTTGGCTTTGGGGGTGGTGGCAGCGTCAACCACCACTACTTTTGCTCCGAGCTCAATCAGGGTGTCAGCTGCCGAGAAGCCGGACACGCCGATTCCCGTAACCACCACCCGCAGGCCGCTCCAGTCAGCGTCCCAGCTGGTCAGTCCGTTGAGCCTGTCCGTGGCGGACGGAGTTGTCTCCGGGCTTCCATTCACAGCAGTACCACCCATTCAGCGTAGAAAATTCCGAGGCCGGCGGCCACGAAGAGACCGGCGAGGATCCAGAAACGGACCACTACGGTAACTTCCGCCCAGCCCTTGAGTTCAAAATGGTGCTGGAGCGGTGCCATCTTGAAGACACGTTTGCCGCCGCTGAGCTTGAAGAAGCCCACCTGGATGATCACCGAGAGGGTGATCAGGACAAAGAGCCCACCGATGAAGGCCAGCAGCAGTTCAGTGCGGGACAGGATGGCGAAGGCTGCAACGGCGCCGCCGATCGCCAGGGACCCAGTGTCACCCATGAAGATCTTGGCCGGCGACGTATTCCACCACAGGAATCCCACCAGGGCTGCGCTAAGGATGGCTGCCAGCAGGGCGAGGTCCATGGGGTCCCGGACCTGGTAGCAGCCACTGCCTGCTTCACGCGGCGATCCACAGGCTTGGTTGTTCTGCCAGATTCCCATGATGGTGTACGCCCCGAAGACCATGATGGACGCCCCCGCCGCCAGACCGTCCAGCCCGTCGGTCAGGTTCACGCCGTTCGTGGCCGCGGTAATGATCAGGTTGGACCACACGATGAAGAGGATCGCACCGAGCACGGTTCCTCCAAAAGCGAGGTCCAGCCAAGGGATGTCCCGCACCAGAGAGATCTGGGTCGATGCCGGGCGCAATCCGTCCTCATTGGGGAACTGCAGGACCAGGACGGCGAAGATGATTCCCACCGCAGCCTGGAGGATCAGCTTGGCGCGGGCGTTAAGGCCCAGGCTCCGCTTGTTGGAAATCTTGATGTAGTCATCCAGGAACCCTACAAAGCCCATGCCCACCATGAGGAACAGCAGCAGGAGCCCGGACGCGGATGGTCCCGGGGACCGCGGGTTCATCATCCACATGATCAGGTGGGTCACGAAGTAGCTGATGAGGACGGCCGCCACCACCACGGTTCCACCCATGGTGGGCGTTCCGCGCTTGGTGTGGTGCGACGTCGGACCGTCGTCCCGGATGAATTGCCCGTAGCTCTTGGCCACCAGGAACTTGATGAACAGGGGTGTCCCAATAAGGGCCACCAGAAGGGCGACGCCGGCGCCGATCAAAAGTGCAATCACAGCAGCTCGTTCCCTTCGCTTGCGGCCGCTTCAGCCGCGTTGTCTCCGGTGGGCTCGGCCCGTGGAGGTAATGCTATCCGATCACCCAAATGCCGCAGCCCCACGCCGTTGGAGGATTTGAACAGCACCAGGTCACCGGGTTCGAGCTCATTCTGAAGGAGCTCGTAGGCTTCTTCCACTGTCTCGGTGAACGAGCATTCGTCACCCCAGGATCCTTCCTGGATGGCTGAAACGTAGAGGGCACGTGCTTCGCGTCCCACCACCACCAGCCGTGAAATGTTCAAGCGCACTACCTGCGTGCCAACGGCGGTGTGCTCGCGGATGGAGTCCTCCCCCAGCTCGAGCATGGCCCCAAGGACCGCCCAGGTCCTCCTGCCTTGCCCAAGGTCTGCCAGGGTCCGCAGCGCTGCCCGCATCGATTCGGGATTGGCGTTGTAGGCATCATTGATGATGGTCACGCCGTCCGCGCGTTCCGTCCGCTCCATACGCCAGCGGCTGGCCGCAGACTGTGAGCTCAGGGAGGCAGCAATAGCGGCTGCCGGGATGCCTGCGGCAAAGGCGGCTGCCGCAGCGGCCAAAAGATTGGTCACGTGGTGACCGCCGATCAGGCGGCTTCGCACCTCGACGGCAGGCCCGCCGTCGGGCAGTACAAGATCAAACTCGGGGAAACCGTGTCCGTTGACCACCACGTTGCGGGCTTCGACTTCCTCGGTGGTAGCCGGTGACGACGTGAAGCCCAGGACCTTGGCCTTCGTCCGGCTGCGCATGGCGGCAACACGGCCATCGTCCAGGTTGATCACCGCTGTGCCGTGCTCCCCAAGGGCTTCGACGAGTTCACCCTTGGTTTTAGCGATATTCTCGACGCCGCCAAATTCACCGGCGTGGGCCGTGCCAACCACCAACACAACACCGATGTCCGGTTTGACCATGTCGGCAAGGTACTTGATGTGGCCCAGGCCTGTGGCGCCCATTTCGATGACCAGGTAACGGGTATCGGCGTCTGCGGCGAAGACCGTCAACGGCACGCCCACCTCACCGTTGTATGAACCCTGCGGGGCCACCGTCCTGCCGGCCCCTGAAAGCACTCCGGCGAGGAGGTCCTTGGTGGTGGTTTTGCCTGCCGAGCCCGTGATTCCGATGACGGTGAAGTCTTCTCCGCGCTGCGCACGTTCAGCCCGGATGCGTCGGACGCATTCCGCTGCCAACGCGCCCATGGCCAAGACCGCGTCATCAACCACGACGGCGGGGAAAGGGCTTCCGGCGGCATCGGTCACTTCACGTTCCGCCAGGACCAGGACGGCGCCGCGCTCGAACGCAGCATCAACGTAGTCGTGTCCGTCGGCGTGCTCTCCCGGTTTGGCCACATACAGGGAACCGGGAACCGCCTCCCGTGAATCAGTGACGACGGAGGTGGGCACGACGTCCGTAGCTCCGGTCAATCGGCCATGGGTGATGTCGGCGATCTCCGCCGCAGTAAGTGCAATCATCTCGGTTTAGGACTCTATCCGCTGGTCCGTTGAAACGCTGAATCCCTTGGATGTCAAGGCGGCACGCAATTCCACCCTGTCGTCCAGAGCCAGGTTGACGCCTTTGACCTCTTGCCACACTTCGTGGCCACGTCCGGCGATCAGGATGGTGTCGTTGACAGTGGCCATCTCCACGGCCAGCCGGATCGCCGCGTCCCTGGGGAAGGACTCGATGATCTCGCTGGACAGTCCCTCTGTATCGCGTGCCGCGTGGGCGCCTTGCAGGACCTCGGCGCGGATTGAGGCGGCATCTTCGTCATGGGGATCGTCATCGCTGACAATCACCACGTCAGCCAGGCGCGCGGCAATGGCGCCCATGGTGGGCCGCTTGCCTTGATCGCGCTGGCCGGTGGCACCGAAGACCACAATGACGCGGGAACCCTCCTGGGGGGAACGCACGGCCTCAAGGGCACGCGCGAGGGCGTCGGGATTGTGGGCAAAATCAACAACGGCCGCCGGTTCAGTTGACACCAATTGCATTCGTCCGGGAACACCAACGGAAAAAGGGTCATGGGCATCCAGCGCAGCCTGCAGGGTCTGTACATCGACACCGGACGCCAGGACCATGATGGCGGCCAGGGCTGCATTGGCCACGTTGAAGTCCCCGGGCAGCCCCGTATGGACGCGCAGGACACGTCCATCGACATGACGTAGTTCGAATTCCGAGCCCAGCCCGCGGGCGGCGACTGCTGTTACCTGCCAATCAGCATCGGAGGTGGAGTCCTTGGCAGAGAGGGTCGTGACAGGGATATCCGCCAGCTCCACGAGCTTCCGTCCCCACTCGTCGTCCACAGTCACAACGGCGCGCCGGGCCCTGCCTGCAGTGAAAAGGTCTGCCTTGGTGCGGAAGTACTCTTCCATGCTCCCGTGCAGGTCCAGGTGGTCCTGTGTGAGGTTGGTAAAGCCCGCGACGTCGAACATCACACCATCCACACGCCGGAAGGAGATCGCATGGGATGACACTTCCATGGACGCAGCCTCCAAGCCGCGTTCCCGCATCAACGCCAAGAGGGCATGGACGTCCGTGGACTCAGGTGTGGTCAGCAAGCTGGGGATGGGTTCACCGCCCGCCACGATCTCGATGGTGCCAATGAGCCCCGGCTTCTTGCCAAGGGCCCTCAGCAGCGAGTTGATGAAGTAGGTGGTGGTCGTCTTGCCGTTGGTGCCGGTGACACCGTAGAGCGTTGGATATCCACCTTCGGAGGGCTGGCTTCGGTAGATCAGTGCGGCCAAAGGACCCACAGCCGTACGCGGCTCGTCAATGATCAGGACAGGTACGGGCTGTTCGCCGGCCAGCGCAAGCTGGCGTGCCCCGGCGTCGTCCGTCACCACCGCGACTGCACCGGCTTCGACTGCCTGGGGAACGAAGTCGGCACCGTGGCGCGAGGCTCCCGGCAAAGCCATATAGAGATCGCCGGGTTCCACGGCCCTGGAGTTGAGCGTGATACCCGTTACTCCTCCGTCATGGATTCCCTCCGGGGCGGCAACGCCAAGGACCTCCGCGATGGTGGCCAAAGGCACCGCTGCCACGGACCCGGGGCGGAAGCCGGACCGGCCTGCATCCGGTGTCGTGACGTTGGTGGCTGCCTCATAGTGCTCTGACACGTAGTTCTCCGTTGGTGCTCGTGGAACGACCGGCTTGGGGCCAGCGGCGCCGGGCCGTTAGTGGTGGATCGAATTTTGGCCGAAACAGACGCCCAAGAAGCTTACTTGACGAACTGGGGCAGGCGCGCGGGAGTTCCTGTGGACGGCGCCACGTTATAGGTCCGCAGGACCTGCGCCATCACCGACCGAAACACCGGCCCGTTGGTGACGCCGTAGATGTTTCCCTTGGGACGCTGCAGGACCACTTCGACGATAAAACGGGGGTCATCCATCGGCGCCATGCCCACCATCGAGGCGGTGTAACCGTCGAAGCCGGGCAGACCGTCTTCACGGGGCGCCTGGGACGTTCCCGTCTTAGCACCAACCCGGTAGCCGTCAATGGCCGCGTCCTTGATCTGCCCCTCGGTCACGGCGCTCTCCAGAATGTCCCGGACCTGCTGCGCGGTCTCCTTGGACACCACCTGGCGCGAATCCTTGGCCGCAACCTTCTGTTCCTCCCCCTCGGGGGTGACGTAGCTGTCTATGAGCCTGGGCTGCAGCATCACACCATCGTTGGCGATGCTCTGGAAGGCCCGGACTGTCTGGAGTGTGGATTGGGAAACGCCCTGGCCGAACAGCACCGTGTATTGCTGCCGTTCGTCCCACTGCTCAGGCTTGGCCAGGATGCCGGTGGCCTCAGCCGGCAAGCCGATGTCCGTTTGCTCCCCAATGCCGAATTTCTTCAGCCAGTCGTAGCGCTGTTCCTTGGTCAACCTGCTGCCGGCCATGACGGTTCCGGTGTTCATGGACCACCCCAGGATGCCCGCCAGGGTGCGTTCCTCCGTGCCGTGCTCAAAGGCGTCCGTAAACGTCTGTCCGTCGATGGTGTATGCCGTTGGAATTGTGAAGTGATCCAAGGGGAAGGACTTGCCCTCCTCGATGACAGCCGCCGCGGTGATCATCTTTTGCACGGACCCAGGTTCATAGGCGGCCGTCACGGAGCGTACGCCCCGATCCTTGGCGTCCACTTTCCCCGGGTCATTGGGATCCGGAGCGTTGGTATCAGCCAGGGCCACCAGGTTGCCGGTCTTGGTGTCCATCACAATGATGGACCCCCACTCCGCGTTCATCTTGTCCACCTGGCTTTGGATGGCCTGCTGCGCGAAGTACTGGATATCGGTGTTGATGGTCAGCTTGACGTCGCTGCCATCCACGGCCGGCGTCAGTTCATCGGTGGCAACCGGAATCCTCAGGCCGTCAGCGCCGATCTCAAAGACCCGCTTGCCTTCAACACCGCGAAGGATCTCGTCCTGGGTTTGTTCGATGCCTGCTTGTCCGGTGGTCCCGTCCTGGAGGAAGCCCACCACGCCACCGGCAACACTGCCGTTGGGGTAGACGCGCTTGCTGACGCCTTCAGGGACGACTCCGGGGATGTTCAGTTTGGAGATGCGGTCTTCAAGTTCAGGCTTGATGTCCTTGGCAACCACGAAGTACTTCTTGTCCCCGGTCAGCGCCTCACGGATCTTTTCCACGTCGGACCCCAGGAGCGTAGCGAGCTCCGAGATGCCCTGGTCCCTGGAAACAGTCTCGATCTCGTCGGTCTTCTCGTTATAGCGCTTGAAAGAGGCTGTGTTCGTGTTCAAGACCTGATCGACCACCAGGTTGTAGCGGATGACGCTGCTGGCCAGCACGGTTCCGTTCGCGTCCACAATCTGTCCGCGTTCTGCCGGCAGGACCTGCGGTGTGAGGCGTTTTGCCAGCGCGGCCTCGGCCATTCCTCCCATGTCCAGGCCCTGGACCATGAAGAGCTTCCCGCCCACAACCAACAGCAGGGTCAGCATGATGCCAAGACCAACGCGGAGCCGCTTTCTTGCCGCCGGCGTCTTCGTTTTTTTCGATGTGCCGGGGTTCTGAGCCACGTTGATTCCTTGCTGCTGGCCTAGCTTCAGTGGACTGATGGGTTACTGCCCGGGTGCCTTCTGCTGGGGGGCCGGGACTGATCCCCCATGGAGTTCAACCGGAGGCGTGGCTGCCGGAGATGCCGGATTTTCGGCAGGAGCCGCCGGAGTGGGCGGCGCCACCGGTGTTACCGGTTTGAGGTTCTCCAGCGGATCCTTGGTTGTCACCGAGGGAACCACGTCCAGCATCCCCGCCACGGCCGGAGGAGCAAGCTGGGCCAAGGGAGCATCTCCCTTAACTGCCGGCGTTGCCTTTCCGGTGACGGTCATCGTATTCAGGTCGATCTGTCCCTTGACGGTGGAAGGAACCATTCCCAATTCTGCAGCCTTTGCTGCCAGATTCTGGGGAGCTTCGAAATTCTGCTTCTTCTGTGTCAGGTCCTGGTTTTCCTTATTCAGGGTGGCTGCCTCCGCCTTGAGCTGCACCAACTGGTACTGGGCGGTGGACACTGAAATGTTCAAGACAAGTACGGTCAGGAGGGCAGCCGCCATGGCCACGAAGCAGAGGACAACAAAAGGTGTCCGGCGTTTGCCCGGAGCGTTTCGCACCAGGGAGAGCGGAGTGCGGGCCTTGCGTCCGGCGTCAGGCTTGCCGGCAGGAGCGGGCAGCGCACGGGCCGTATTGCCCACCACGGAGGGCAGTGTCTTCGCTGCGGCGTTGCTCATGCGTCTCTCCTCGGTTTGATGCGCTCCACTGCCCTCAACCGGGCGGACGCCGCGCGGGGGTTCTCAGCGATTTCTGCTGCGGTGGGCACTTCCGTGCCCCTGGTGATGGTCTTTAGTTCGGGTTTGTGTTCTTCAAGTTCCACGGGAAAACCAAGTGGGGCTGAGGATTTGGATCCGGCCTGGAATACGGACTTCACGATCTTGTCTTCCAGCGAGTGATACGACATCACTACAATCCGGCCGCCCATGGCCGTAGCGGCCACGGCTGCAGGAACGGCCCGTTCCAGCACATCCAATTCCTCGTTGACCTCAATCCGAAGCGCCTGGAAGGTGCGCTTGGCGGGGTGTCCACCGCTCTTCGCGGCTGCAGCGGGGACTACACTCCGGATCTGTTCCACCAGTTCACCGGTGGTCGCGAAGGGCTTCCCGGCGCGGGCATTCACGATCCTGTTGGCGATGCGCCCGGCAAACTTTTCTTCGCCCCATTTACGGATGATGCGGACCAGCTCGTCTTCGCTGTAGTTGTTGACTACATCGGCAGCTGTCTGGCCGCGGCTGGTGTCCATCCGCATGTCCAGGGGGGCGTCGTAGGAGTAGGCGAAGCCACGCTCCCGCTCATCAAGCTGCAGTGAAGACACGCCCAGGTCCATGAGGATGCCATGAACCTCGGGGATGCCAAGGTCCGCCAAGACGTCTTCGATTTCGTCGTAGACGGCGTGAACCAGGTCAGTCCTGTTCGAAAACGGCTCCAGCCGTGCACCCGCCAAAGCGAGCGCTTCCTCATCGCGATCAATGCCGACCAGGTGCAGGTCCGGAAAGCGTTGCAGCATCGCCTCGGAGTGGCCACCCATGCCCAGGGTGGCATCGATGGCCACAGGCGTCTGGCCGCGCTTCCGGGCAGCCTCGAAACCAGGGGCCAGCAAGTTGATGCAGCGGTCTTTGAGGACGGGTACGTGGCGCTCCGATGTGGGCTTTGCCGCGTCCTGCTCTTCCACGCTGCCTCCTCTTTCCGCAATCGCTTGCCTGGTGTTTCTTGAATCGGATCCCCATCCGCGCCTATCGTTCGGCCGGCCTGGCTCAGGGGAAGGTGAGCCAGGAAGACTGTTCGATGGGCGGCTGGAGATCCCATTCAAGAAGCGGTAATACTGCTTCCTCCGACCGGTTAGATGAACCCGGGCAGATTGTCGTCATCCGTTTCCGAGAAGGCTGCTTCCTTCTCGTTGAGGTACTCATTCCAAGCTTCGGCATCCCAGATCTCCGCCCGGGTACCGGCACCGATCACGGCCAGTTCCCTACCGAGGCCCGCATACGCCCGGAGCGCCGGCGGAATCGTCACGCGCCCCTGCTTGTCAGGTACTTCATCAGAGGCTCCGGACAGGAAAACACGAATGTAGTCACGGGCCTGCTTGGAAGACAGTGGCGCTTCCCGCATCGATTCGTGGATACGTTCGAATTCTTTCTGGCTGAAGACGTAGATGCAGCGTTCCTGGCCCCTGGTGAGGACCAACCCCTCCGCCAGCTCCTCACGGAACTTGGCGGGAAGGATGATCCTGCCCTTTTCATCGAGACGCGGCGAGTGAGTACCCAGAAACATCTGGCCCCACCGCCCCTCAGTTAAGGTGCCCGTTCATTCCCAACACTGCCACTACCCTCTTATGTGCTCCACTTTACTCCACAAAGCCCCACAGTCAACGCAGTATGGGGCGTTTCTCCACCACCTTGAGTTTTAAGATGACCGAAACGGCGCGGCTTTCAGGGTCGTGGCGGAAAGTGGAGGGATGCGATCCCCTGGGTTCGGCGCGTCTGCTCCCAACAGGGAGCCCAGGTATCCAATCCGGACATCTACGCAGCTGTGGAGGTGGCGGGTGGTGGAAAGTGGAGACGGGGTGGGAAGTGGAGGAGGCCACCACCACTCCTTAAACGCAAAAAGACCCGCAGTTTGCGGGTCTTTCGTTATCCCCTTTGGATCGTCAGGGGCGCACGTCAAGCAGGGTAACCGGCACGGCCGGCGGTGGAGAGAGAAACGAACGCTCAGGAATCGTCGCGGCGCCGCTCGTCCCAGCGCTCTTCCAAGCTGCTCATGAAGGAACTCTTGGGTTTGCCCTTTGCAGGCTTGCCCTTGCCGGCTTTGCCAAAGGCACCTCCGCGCAGCGTGGCGAAGTAAACGCCAGCACCCATGACGACGAAGCCGAGGACACCCACTGGTATCGCCTGCATCGACACTCCCACGAGCAGGAGGAGGATGCCGGCAATGGCGCCGAGCACGCCGATAATCACATGCCGGGTTGACCAACTGCGAATGGGATCCGAGCCCATGGTGCTGGCGAACTTCGGATCGTCCTCATGAAGTTGCTTTTCCAGTTGCTCAAGCAGCTTCTGTTCGTGCTCCGAGAGGGGCATCGCGACCTCCTTTAGTCAGCCAGCGTCTGGACATAACGCTTTCTGTGCGTCTGTTTCCAAAACGATCGGACCAAGAAAATCGTTCCCAAAATTCCCTCGTGGTTCAGCGGGCATCTCAGGGCCGACTGTTCAGGAAACAGTTTGTCCAGACGATCTAAATCTCTGTAATAAATAGGATAGTTTGTCCGACGCCGTTCTGAAAGACGCCCGGAGCCCAGCGGGACCAAGCTCACAGCCGATCAGGTGCCTGTGGGAGGTTTTCCCGGTTCCAGGAGCCTGGCAGGGAGCAAGGTCTTGGAACCGAAGCGTTCTGAAACGCGGTCCAATGCCTGCTCCGCTGCCCTCCAGTTGTCATCCCGGCGATCCAGGCTCAGCTGCAGGGACGTCTGTCCGGCTGGCTCAAGCTGCTCTGCCCGAACCCCTACGAGCCGGACAGTCATGGACCGCGGGCCCAGGGATTCCAGCAGTTGAACAGCCACTTGGTAGATCATCTGGGCACTGTCCACCGGGGCGTGGACGGTCCGGCTCCGCGTGACGGTCGAAAAGTCCGAGTACCTCAGCTTCAAGGCGACAGTCCTGGCCAGCATGCCTGAACTCCGCAACCTACCCGCCGTCCGGTGCGAGAGGCGCAGCAGTTCCCTGTGCAACAGGTCGTCGTCGCCGGTGTCGTTGGTGAACGTCTCCTCGGCTCCGATGCTCTTCTCCAGCCTGGTGGGGGTCACGGGTCGCGGATCGACCCCCATGGACAGGCGGTGGACGTGTTCACCGCTGGCACCCAGGACCTTCTTCAAAGATGCCAAGGGAGTAGCTGCCACATCTGCCACGGTCCGGATGCCAAGCCGGGCAAGCATTTCTCCGGTCTTTCCACCCACACCCCACAATGCGTTGACAGGGAGGCTGTGCAGGTACGCCAGGGTGTCCTCCGCGTCGATCTGCAGTATTCCGTCGGGCTTGCACCGCGTGGACGCGATCTTGGCCACGAACTTGGTGCTTGCAATTCCCACGGAGGCCGTAATGCCCAGTTCCGACTGGACCCGTCGCCGGATGAGGTGGCCGATGTCCAAGGGCGGACCGAGCCGGCGAATCGCGCCGCCAACATCCAAGAACGCTTCGTCCACGCTGAGCGGTTCCACGAGATCCGTAATGGAGGCAAAGATCTCCATGATCTGGCCGGACACTTCGTAGTACACCGTGTGCCGCGGGTTGATGATCACTGCGGACGGACAGCGTCTCATCGCCATGGACATCGGCATCGCGGACTTCACTCCGGTTGCCCGGGCCTCGTAAGAAGCAGAGAGCACCACCGACCGCTCAGCGGGAAATCCGACAAAGACGGGTTTTCCCCGAAGATCAGGGCGGCTGCGGAGTTCAACGGAAACGAAGAACGCATCCATATCAACGTGAAGTATGCTGGTTCGCCTCAGTTCCCGCAGAGCATCTCCAGCGCTGCGGGAGGGTTCCTGGCCGGCTCCCGGTCCGTTTCCGAATGCTTCCTGCCTCACATCGGCAATACTATGCCCGGCCACTGACTAAACTGGAGGCACAGTCAGGCTCAGCCCACGGAAGGATACCCTGTGAAGCTCTTTGGAACTCCTCGATCGCGAGGTTTTGCCCTGCTCGCAGCAAGTGTCGCCGTCGCGGCCTCGGCATGTACGCCGTCGCCAGGAGGCTCAGCCGCGCCCTCCCCCACAGAGACTTCATCGCAGTCGGCACCATCCACGCCGGCCGCTTCAGGTTCGGGCTCCGGTTCCACGTCGGCACCGGAGACTGCGACGGCCACGGAGTCGGCCACCCCGGCGCCCGGCGCAACGGCAACGGTGAACGCACTTGTTCCCGGCTTCCCTGAACAGTTGATCCCCGTCATGCCCAAGACGTCTGTCCGTTCCAGCAGTTTTGACAAGAGCACCTCCCTGGCCACCGTTGCCTTGGTCGGAACCGTCAAGGCCCCGCCTGAGGGCGTGGTGGACTACTACAAAACATCCTTGGAGGCACAGGGCTTCAAGCTTGTCCCAGGCCCAGAAGCCGTGGGCAACGTCACCTCGCTGGACTTCATCAGGGGCGATGGCGAGACCGTGAACGTCTCAATACGGCAAAAGGAAGGCGTGTCAACCTTCACCATTGGCGCCAACGTGGCGTCCGGGTCCATCAAGTGACGGCATTTTCCCAAGTGGCGTCCGAACAGACGGAGTTCATCAACGGGGTTGCGGGCAAACTGAGAAACTTCCTGTCACAGCAACAGGACCTCATGGCTACGGTATCCCCGGACGTCGAACCGCTGATCGGCTCAATTTCCCACCTCGTCACTGGTGGAAAACGACTCCGCGCACTGATGTGCTATTGGGGTTGGAGGGGCTCAGGCGGTCAATCCGGAGATCCTGACATCGTTACAGCCGGGTGCGCGCTGGAACTGTTCCAGGCAGCAGCGCTGATCCATGACGACATCATTGACCGATCAGATACACGCCGCGGTGGACCCAGCGTGCACAAACGCTTCAGCCAACTCCATGGCATCAACGGCTGGGCTTTGGACAGCGCGCGCTTTGGGGATGCCGCTGCCATTCTGACGGGGGACCTCTGCTTATCCTTCAGCGAGGAGTCCTTTACCGAAATCGGCGTCCGGGCCGCGGCGGGAACCCCCGCGCGCCGCATTTTTAATGTCATGAGGGCCGAGGTCATGGCGGGCCAGTACCTCGACATTCTTGAGGAGGTGGCCGGCCCTGTTCGTGACCGGGCCGGCTCAGTGGATCGCGCGCAATCGATCATACGGTACAAATCAGCAAAGTATTCCACGGAACATCCGCTGGCATTGGGCGGAGCGCTTGCCGGCGCCCCCGCGGGGCTGCTGAAGAACTACTCAGAGTTTTCATTGCCCCTCGGCGAGGCATTCCAAATGCGGGACGACGTCCTTGGAGTCTTTGGCGATCCCGAAACCACCGGCAAACCGGCAGGCGATGATTTGTTGGAAGGCAAGCGCACTGTCCTTGTTGGATTTGCCTTGAATCAGGCAACAGCCGACGACGCAGAATACCTTGATCGAATGCTGGGTAATCCGGGCCTTGGCGAAGACGACGTAGCTCGTATCCGCCGCATCATGGTGCAATGCGGCGCTTTGGATGCCACGGAGTCGCGGATTGCCGAACTGAGCAACCAGGCCTTTGAAGCGTTGGAACGCCTGCCACTCGATGACGCGCCGCTCACGGCATTGAGGCAGTTGGCCGAGGCCGCCGTCAGCCGCGCAGCCTAAGCCTCAGCATCATCTTGGCGGTTCAGCCGGTGGGGACCGGCTTCGAAAGGACATGACTCGACGACGGCGGTGGAACCCGCCGTCGTCGTCGTTTTAATTCAGTTCCAGGCTGTCCAGCCGGGAAGACACCTCTACCAGGCGAGAGACTGGGCGCGACGCCTGATTTCAGTTTTCCGCCCCTCGCGAAGGGCGTCGATAGGACGGCCCCGCAGTGATTCATCCGGGGTAAAGAGCCAGACGATCAACTCTTCGTCGTTGTAACCGGCATCGCTGAGAACCGCGATGGTTCCCTTCAAGCTGTCTACAACATGCCCATCCTGAAGAAACAAGGCTGGAACGGAGCGGACATTCCGCTCTCCCCGCCTGATGGCTACCAGCGCACGCTCATCCAAAAGTCCGTGGACTTTGGTGATGGAAACTTCCAGCAGCTCGGCGACATCCGGCAGCGGGAGCCAGTCGGAAACAAGGCTTTCTACATTACTCACGGAACAAGGTTGCCACGCCGCACTGCCCGGCGCCTAGCCGGGGTTCGACGGCGGCACCCGGCTCCCGCCTTGAGGCCGCCATTTCATTGGCAATTAATTGGTGTCCATAATCCCGTACGACAGGAATTGTTGTGTCGATTGAATAAGTGTGAGAGATTCACACTGATCACACTTGCACCATTGATAACATCAGTAACATTGGCAACACTGACAACAGCGCTACCCAACACCCCGCTGTTGAGATGAGGACACTTCATGACGACGCCCCGCTCGCCGAAACGAACCATGAGCATGCCGGTCATTGCGGCAACCACGGCTGCGCTTCCCGCCGTGGTTTTGTCCTCGCTTGCCCTGGCCCAGCCGTCCATGGCTTCCCCGGCACCCCAGCCCCGCAAAGTCCCTGCCACGCTTGCTGCAGCAATGAAGGCGCAAGCCGTCAATGCCGGCACCGTCATCCCCGCACAGGCTGTTGCAGCCACGCTGCCCGCAGCCCTGCGCCCCATGGCCCCTTCGGTTCCGGATACTTACACGATCGTCCGTGGCGACACCATCAGCGCGATCGCCCGCCGCTTCAATCTGGACACCAACGCGGTCCTCCAGCTGAACAAGCTCTCGGCCACCACGTTGATCTACCCGGGCCAGACCATCAAACTCACGGGAACGGCTACGACCACACCCGCCCAACCCTCCGCACCGGCGGCCCCGAGCGCCCCAGGCAACGCCAGCATCTACACAGTGGTCTCCGGTGACACCCTGGGCGCGATAGCCGCCAAGCATGGCGTACCCCTGTCCAGCATTTTCAGCTGGAACAACCTCAATGGAAGCTCCATCATCTACCCGGGGCAGAAGATCAAGGTCAGCGGCGGCTCTGCGCCCTCCACGCCCGCGGCTCCAGCACCGGCCCCCGCGCCTGCCCCCTTGGCCAGCACAGGTTCCTACACCATCAAAGCCGGCGACACCCTCAGCTCCATCGCCGCGCGCCACGGGGTCTCCCTGAGCGCGCTGATGACCGCCAACAAGGTATCGGCAACCACGGTCATCTACCCTGGCCAGAAGCTCAGCATCCCCGGCCCCGGACTTCAGCCCGCCGGCGAGACCAAGCCGCTGGTTCCCAGCACCTTCCTGGGCTTCACCTACCCGGCGGCCGTGGTGAGTTCGGCCAACGAGAACAAGGCCCTCCTCAACGCTTCCCCGGTACCAAGCCGCGCCGAAATGAAGAGCATCGTGGCAGATACGGCCAGGCGCATGGGCGTCAGCCCGTCCCTGGCGCTTGCTTTCGCAGAACAGGAGTCCGGCTTCGACCAGCGGGCTGTTTCACCTGCCAACGCGATCGGCACCATGCAGGTCATTCCGTCGTCCGGCCAGTGGGCCTCGGACCTGGTGGGCCGCAAGCTCAACCTTTTGGACCCCTACGACAACGCCACGGCAGGAGTCGCGATCATCCGCGCACTGATCGCCACCAGCAAGGACCTGGACACCGCGATTGCCGGTTACTACCAGGGCCAGTACTCGGTCAGCAAGTACGGCATGTACGACGACACCAAGCGTTACGTCGAATCGATCAAGGCCCGCCAGCGCACGTTCGGCTAGGCTTCAGCAGCACCTCGGAAGGGGCCCGGATCCCATTGGCCAGCCCAATGTGGATTCGGGCCCCTTCCCTGCCTCGTTTAGGATCGTATGGTGCAAGAACCAACGCAGGACCAGCTCATTGGGACCATGGTGGACAGCCGATACTTGGTCCGTTCCCGCCTCGCCAAGGGCGGAATGTCCACCGTCTACCTGGCCACGGACCAGCGCCTTGAGCGCGACGTGGCCCTCAAAGTCCTGCACCCACACCTGGCAAACGATCCCACCTTCCTGCAGCGGCTGAGCCGCGAGGCAAAAGCCGCCGCCAGCCTTTCCCACCCCCATATTGTGGGCGTACTGGACCAAGGCGAAGACGGCCACATCGCCTACCTGGTGATGGAATTCGTCAAGGGCCACACCCTCCGCGACGTCCTTATCGAGCAAGGCATCCTGGCACCGAGGCTTGCTCTTGCACTGATCGATCCCGTCATCGAAGGACTGGCCGCTGCCCATAGCTCCGGCTTGATCCACCGGGACATCAAACCCGAGAACGTCCTGATCGCCGACGACGGCCGGATCAAGGTGGGTGATTTTGGCCTGGCCCGGGCGGTCTCGGCCAATACCAGCACCGGCGCCCTGATCGGCACTGTGGCTTATCTGGCTCCTGAACTGGTTCTTGGGCAACCCGCGGATGCCCGCAGCGATATCTACTCGGCGGGCATCATGCTCTACGAAATGCTGACCGGCAAACAGCCCTACGCCGGCGACTCCCCCATCCAGGTGGCCTACCAGCACGTCAACGCGGTGGTGGGACGACCGTCGGACGTTGTTCCCGGATTGGCCGAAGACCTTGACGAACTGGTTCAGTGGTGCACGGCGGCAGATGCCGAGAACAGGCCTGTGGACGGCGCTGCCCTCCTGGCCGAACTCCGCCACATCAGAACCACGCTGACCGACCAACAGTTGGACCACCGGCAAGCCCCGGGACCCAACCCACACCCCGCGGTATCGGCTTCCACCGCGCTCGGTGGCGGCGCCGGTAGTCCAACGGAAACGCTGGCAACCACGGCGTCACCTACCGAGTTCATCAGCCACCAGAGCAACCCGACCACCATCATGGCCGCCGGTGGTTCAGCGATCCAGCACGCGAGGACTGCGACAGGCGGGGATGCTGGGCAGGACCTTGGCCGTCCCGGCAAGCGTGAGCTGAAGAGGCTCGAGAGGCAACAGACCAAAGACCGCGCCCGCGCTGCAGCGACCCCTGTCCGCCCCCTCAGGGAAGGCAATCCCCGCCGTCGTGGCGTGATCTGGGCCATCGTGATCGTCATCCTGGCGATGCTCGCGGCTGCAGCCGGGTGGTTCTTCGGCATGGGGCCCGGTTCACCCGGGACTGTACCCGACGTCAAGAACAAGACTGTTGCCGAGGCACAGCAACTCCTCCGGACTGCTGGTTTCCAATCGGAACCGCGCGACGTCTTCGACGACGACATCCTGGCCGGACTCGCGGTCGGAACCGAGCCCGAATCCGGCGCAGAAGTACGGAAGTTCCAGCCCATTACCCTTTTCGTCTCCAAGGGGGCCCAGCTCTTCCCCTTGCCCGACTTGACCGGCGGCACCCTGGACGAGGCCAAGACGGCACTCAATGCCGCGGAAATGGCCTTGGGGAACGTCACCGAAGCCTTCGACGAGAAAGTACCTGCCGGCGTCGTGATTGCCCAGGACCCGGCCAAGGGCACTGAAGTCCGGCACGGTACGCCTGTGGCCCTGGAAGTTTCCAAGGGTCCGCAGCCGATTCCCGTGCCGGACGTTCGCGGCAAAACACAGGATGCCGCAGTCAAGGCCCTCCAGGACGCCGGGCTCAAAGCAGTGATTGCTCCGGAAACGGTCAATGACAAGTCGGTCCCCAAGGGCGCAGTGGTCTCCCAGTCACCGGCCAACGGCACCCTCATCCGAGGCGAGTCCGTGACGCTGACCGTGTCCAAGGGGCCCAAAATGCTGAAGGTTCCCAGCTTCATTGGCAAACAGGCCGATGAGGCTGAGAAGGAGTTGAAGAAGTTGGGCTTCAAGGTGGAAGTCAACAAGATCCTCGGCGGTTTCTTCGGTACCGTCCGTGACCAGAGCCCCGTCAATACTGAAGTACCGGAAGATTCGGTTATTACGCTGACAGTCGTCTAGCAGCCCCACTCCAGTTACCTGAATACATCAAAAAGGCGCGGTCCGGAGACATCCGGACCGCGCCTTTCGTTCTGGTTTCCTACCGCTTGGAGAGGGCTCCTGCCACCAGGAAGGCCATCTCAAGGGACTGCATGTGGTTGAGGCGGGGATCGCACACTGACTCGTAACGGTCCAGGAAAGCGTCCTGATCGATGGGATCGGCACCGCCCAGGCACTCAGCGACGTCGTCGCCGGTCATTTCGACGTGAAGGCCGCCGGGGACGGTACCCAACGAGTGGTGGACCTCGAAGAAGCCACGGACTTCATCAATGACGTCGTCGAAGTTGCGGGTCTTGTAGCCGTTCGGTGACGTGACAGTGTTGCCATGCATGGGATCGGTGACCCACAGCACCTGTGCCCCTGAGGCCGTGACGCGCTCGACGACGGCAGGCAGCTTTTCCCGGATGTTCGTCGCACCCATGCGCGTGATGAACGTCAGGCGGCCCGGTTCCCGGTTGGGGTCCAGCTTGTCGATCAAGCGCAAAGCATCGTCACCGCTGGTGGTTGGCCCAAGCTTGACGCCGATCGGGTTCCGCACACGGGAGAGGAAGTCGACATGTGCATGGTCCAGTTCACGGGTCCGCTCGCCGATCCACAGGAAATGTGAGGAGGTGTCGTAGGGCAGGCCGGTGCGGGAATCGATGCGGGTGAGGGCACGCTCATAGTCGAGAAGCAACGCTTCGTGGCTGGCGAAGAACTCCACCCTCTTCAGTGCCTCGAAGTCGGCACCACAAGAGTCCATGAAGCTGATGGCACGGTCGATATCGCGTGCCAGCGACTCGTAACGGGCGTGCGCCGGGTTTTCCGTGAAGCCCTTGTTCCACTGGTGGACGAGTCGAAGGTCCGCGAAGCCACCCTGGGTGAACGCACGAATGAGGTTCAGAGTGGAAGCAGAGGTGTGGTAGGCCTTCAGCATGCGGCCGGCGTCGTGGGCGCGGGACTCCGGGGTGAAGTCGTAGCCGTTGACGATGTCGCCGCGGTAGGCGGGAAGTGTCACGCCGTCGCGGGTCTCGTCGTTGGACGAGCGCGGCTTGGCAAACTGGCCCGCCATGCGGCCCATCTTGATGACGGGCATGGCAGCACCGTACGTGAGCACCACTGCCATCTGCAGGATGGTCTTTACGCGGGCGCTGATCTTGTCCGCGGTGGCGGCCTCAAAGGTCTCAGCGCAATCGCCGCCCTGCAGGAGGAAAGCCTTGCCCTGTGCCGCAGCGGCCAGTCGCTCCCGAAGAACGTCCACTTCGCCTGCGAAGACCAGCGGCGGCACCACGGAAAGTTCCTTGACGGAAGCCTCGAAAACGCCGGCGTCCGACCAAGTGGGCTGCTGTGAAATCGGCAGGTCCCGCCAGGCGTCGAGCCCGGGATAGTTCGCTGCCCCGCTTTGGGCGGTGCTGGCAAGGGGATCTGCTGTGGAGGATGCGGTGTTCGCGGTTAGCTCAGTCACCCTTCAAGAGTAGTAGCCTCCGGCGTGGTTCCGGGACAGTGGGCGTAACCGATGCTGCCGCCCGCGTCACAGTTTCTGCGATGTCCCGTCCCCGCCGCTCCCAGGTTCATCCCTGTCCTCAGCGATGTCTTCGGTGACCTCCTCTGTCACCTCAAGCTGGTGGACAGGCTCCGGGCCCTTGCCGGCCAATTGGGCCTTGACCACGGCGGCATACTCATCGACGTATTCCTGGCCGGAGAGACGCATCAGGGCGTACATGATTTCGTCCGTCACTGCGCGCTGGATCAGGCGGTCGTCCTCCATGCCGTAGTAGCGGCTGAAGTCCAGGGGTTGTCCAAAGATGATGCCGACCCGGCGGATGCTGGGGAGCCGCTTACCGATGGGCTGGACTTTCTCCGTGCCGATCATGGCGACCGGCACCACGGGGACCCTGGTTTGCAAGGCGAGCCGCGCTACACCCACCTTGCCGCGGTAGAGCCGGGCGTCCGGGCTGCGGGTGCCTTCCGGGTAAATTCCCAACAAGCCCCCGGAGGCGAGGACATCTTTGCCGGCTTGCAACGACATCTCGGACGCTGCCCCTCCGGAACGGTCCATGGGAAGTTGGTTGCTCAGCCTGAAGAAAAGCGCCGTAAGCCGGCCCTTGAAGCCTTTCCCGGTGAAGTACTCGGACTTGGCCAGGAAGATCACCGGCCGGTGCACCATCAAAGGCAGGAAGATGGAGTCCGAAAAGGACAGGTGGTTGGACGCCAGGATTGCGGCGCCGCTTTCAGGGACGTTATCCAGGCCCTTGACCCACGGCCTGAACAGGAGTTTGAGGATGGGACCCAGGAAGATCCTTTTCATGACCCAATAGAACACGGTTGTCCTCTCACGGCCGACGGATGGCATGCTTCCGGCAACCCGGCCGGCACTCAACTGCAACCCTACTCCAGTGAGAAATCTCCGGAACAGTGACACGATGGGACACATGACGGAACGCCTCACACCTGCAGCGCCGCTTGCCTTCCACCATGCCGGGCACGGACCCAATGCCGGCACCGGAGTGGCCATCTGCCACGGATTCACCGGCAGTCCACTCAGTGTCCTCCCGTGGGCGGAGTATCTGGCCGCTCAAGGATTCGCCGTTTCTGTACCACTGCTGCCTGGCCACGGGACCAGTTGGCAGGACCTCGCAACAACGCGGTGGCAGGACTGGTACCGGACTTTTGAACAGAGTTACCTGGACTTGGCCGGGCAAACAGAAAAGTGCTTCGTGGCGGGATTGTCCATGGGTGGCGCCGTGGCACTGCGTGTAGCTTCACAGCATGATGTCCCCGGGCTGGTCCTTGTCAATCCGGGCCTGAGTTTCTATGACCGTCGCGTGAGGTACGTAGCTGCCCTCAAATACGTCATGCCCACCACCACACCCATCGTTGAAGACAAACCGGCTCCGGTCACCACCCAGGATGGCGACTATTCCAAGACGCCCCTGAAGTCAGTCCATGAACTGAAGAAGCTCTTCCGGGCGGCCACTCTCGGATTGCCCAAGGTGCAGGCTCCGGCTTTGGTCTTCAAGTCGTCAGTGGACGAGGTGGTCCCGCCGAGTTCCGTAGCCGCCATTGAGCGCCACATTGCGTCCTCCCGGTTAAAAGTGGTGACGCTTCCGCACAGCGGTCATGTGGCCACACTGGATGTTGATGCGCCTACCATTTTCGAACAATCAGCCAGGTTTTTCCGTCAGCACGCCGGGGACAGAGTAGCCTCAGAGTCATCATGAACATGCTTCCGGATTTCTCGCCGTTCCTCAGCAGTTGGAACGGGACAGGCCCCCGCGTGGGTGTCGTTATGTCCCACGGTTTTACCGGCAGTCCACACAGCGTCAGGCCTTGGGCCGAGCACCTAGCGGCAGCCGGTTATGCTGTCAGGCTGCCCTTGCTGCCCGGTCACGGCACCACGTGGCAGGACATGGCGAGGCGTTCCTGGCAGGAGTGGCACCGCGCAGTGGATGACGCCTACCTTGAACTGGCCGCCGAGTGCGATTACGTCTTCAGCACCGGCCTGTCCATGGGCGGCACTTTGGCGCTGCGCATCGCGGCGACGCGCCCTGTGGCCGGAACAGTGGTGGTCAACCCGGGCTTGGTCCTCGATGATCCACGGGCAGTCATAGTCGCTGCGCTCAAATACGTGGTGAAGACAACGCCGGCCATTGCCAACGACATCCTCAAACCGGACCAGAATGAAGGCGCCTACGCCCGCACTCCCGTTGCCGCGGCGCACGAGTTAAAGAAGATGTACAAGGACACGGCAGCGATCCTGCCCCGCATCCACTCCCCTGTCCAGGTCTACAAATCCAGTGTGGACAACGTGATCTCAGAGGCGAGCCTGGATTTCCTGCGCGCCCGGGTCAACGCACCAGTGGACGTCAAATACCTCAACAACAGCTACCACGTGGCTACTCTCGACAACGACGCCCCGGAGATCTTCGCGGGTACCGTGGAGTTCATTCAACAAACCGTAGCAACCCTGGCCGGACACGGGCCCTCCCCCGAAAAGGACACAGCCCATGAACAGGCCTGATGCCAACTCTGCCGATCAGAGCGCCAACAAGGACGACGACGCCGTATGGCTGGACCTGGTGGCCCGGTTGGAGGGGACTGGAACCTCCGAAGCCGGGAACCCGCCGTCGGCCGGTCCCCTGAACCCGGCTCCCGGAGACGGCGGGCTGCCCCGGCGTGAATCCAGCAAGGCCTTCAGGGATTTCGACCCCTTGGGATTGTCCACGCCGCCCGCTGAAGCGACCGCGGTTCCCGCGTCTTCCGAAGGCGCCGGCCGTCCCTTGGGGCCACGTGACTTCGAGGTCGAAGACGACGACGATGACGCTTTCGTTCCCGAGGAGCCTCCGAGCCTTGCCGGCACGGAGCCCTTGACCATGCTGGCGTGGGTTGGTGCAGTGGGAGGACCCATCGCGCTGCTCTTCACCGCAATGTTCTGGCGGTCTGCTCCCCTTGTTGCGATCCTGGGAATTGTTGCCGCTTTTGTGGCGTCGGTGGTGTTCCTCATCATGCGGCTTCCGCAGGAAAAGAATGAGGACGACGACGGCGCCCGCATCTAGGTGCTGCCGACGCCCCCTCTGCGGCGAACAGCTTAGCTGTGGGCGCGTCCGCTGACACGTGAAAGGTCCGCGGCGCCGATCATGCCGGCACGGGGACCGAGTGCCGCGAGCTCAATCCCCGCCATGGGCCGGAACCCCCTGCCGGTGAGGTTCTTCGCGAACGACTCCCGGGCCGGTCCGGCCAGCAGTTCCCCGGCATCGCAGAGTCCCCCGCCGATCACGAACATCCCGGGGTCAAGGGCAGCGGCCAGGTTGGCCAGTCCCAATCCCAGCCATTCGCCTTGATCTGCAAGGAGTTCGCGGGATGTCGCATCACCTTCCAGTGCCAACGCCGTGACAGCTGCCCCCGTGAGGTTGTCTGCAGTTCCGCCGGCCTTTTCCAAAAGAGCCCGGCCTTCCGGCGAGTTGGTCCGGACAAGTTGGCGGGCCTCGCGCCCCAAGGCGTTGCCGGAGGCATACTGCTCCCAGCACCCACGGTTCCCGCATTCGCAATGGTGTCCGCCGGGAAAGATAATCTGGTGCCCGAATTCGCCGGCCACCCCGTAACGTCCTCGTTCCACCCGGCCATCCATGACCATGGCCCCGCCAATGCCCGTACCCAGCGTCACGCACACCAGCCGGCTCTCACCCTGGCCGGCACCGAAGCGCCATTCAGCCCAGGCGGCGGCATCGGCGTCGTTCGTCAGGAGGACAGGACGCCGCAGCAGCTTCTGCAGGCTGGCCCGGAGCGGCTCATTGCGCCAGGCAAGGTGCGGGCTGAACAGCACCGTCCCGCCGTCGAGATCCATCCATCCCGCTGCGCCGATTCCGACGGAGGCCACGCGGTGCTCGGCGCTGAGTTCGTCCACCAGCTCCACGATGGTCTGTTCCACGGCCCGGGGATCGGCACCGGGAGTGGACCTGCGGGCCTCGGCGAGGACCCGCCCTTCCGCATCCACCACGCCGGCTGCAACTTTGGTGCCGCCGATATCTATTCCAATCGCCAGGCCACGACGGCCCAAATGGCTGCGGCGGGCAGCCCACGGCACGTCCTTCCATGCTGAGGCCGGTGGTTTGGGTCTGGCACGAAAAGAGGACCGTAGTGCGGGCATCCCATCATCTTATTCCGCTGGACTGCGGGCCCCCGCATCGGCGGGTCCGAGGGCCCCCGAGTTGCTTGAAATGACGGCTCATCCGTAAAGTTACTCGCCAGTAGGTGAAATAGGACACACCTCCGCGAGCGGGCATACTAGAGTGAAAGCAGCCCCTCGTGGCCCGTGGATATCAAAGGAGCTACCGTGCGTGAAATCAGTGTTCCTCCCCTCGTCAATATCGCCCCGGAAACCAACATCACGGACTTCGTGATCCGGGAAGCCGGAAAGGCGTCAAACCCAGCGTTGTTCTCCAAGCTGGACAGCAATGGGCAGTGGCAGGACATCCGGGCCAAGGACTTCCTCGCTGATGTCAGGGCCCTGGCAAAGGGCCTGATTGCCAGCGGCGTCGCCACCGGCGACCGGGTGGGCATTATGTCCCGGACCCGGTACGAATGGTCGTTGGTGGACTTCGCCATCTGGTTCGCCGGTGCAGTCTCGGTCCCGATCTATGAAACGTCTTCTCCTTCCCAGGTGGCGTGGAACCTGGGTGACTCTGGTGCGGTGGCAGCCTTCGGCGAAGCCGCACACCACGAGGACGTCATACGCCAGGCGGTGGCAGCCGAGGACATCAGCTCGGTGGCCCACGTCTGGCAGCTTGAGGGTGCGGGGCTGGATGCCCTGCGGGCAGCCGGTGCAGGCGTACCCGACGACGAACTCGAGTCCCGCCGCTCCTCCGCCGGCCTGGCCGATCTCGCCACCATCATTTACACCTCCGGCACCACCGGCAGGCCCAAGGGCTGCGAATTGACCCACGGCAACTTCGTGGAGCTCTCCGAGAATGCCCGCGCGTCCCTTCCCGAAATCATCAATGAGTCGGGCAAGACCATCATGTTCCTGCCGCTGGCCCACGTCTTTGCCCGGTTCATCTCCGTGCTTGCCGTGGCCGGCGGCGTCCAGGTAGCCCATACCCCGGACATCAAAAACCTGCTGGCCGACCTCCAGAGTTTCCAACCGACGTTCATCCTGGCTGTCCCCCGCGTCTTCGAGAAGGTGTACAACTCGGCGCTGACCAAGGCCGAAGACGGCGGCAAGGGCGCCATCTTCCACCGCGCCGTGGACACCGCGATCGCCTACTCCAAGGCCCGCGAGTCAGGTTCCCTGGGCCTCGGCCTGAAGATCAAGCACGCAGTGTTCGACAAACTCGTTTACGGCAAGCTCCGCGCGGCCATGGGTGGACAGGTGGCCCACGCCGTGTCCGGCGGCGGCCCTCTGGGTGAACGCCTTGGCCACTTCTTCCAAGGCATCGGCCTGCAGATCCTGGAAGGTTACGGACTGACCGAAACAACCGCGCCCATCTCCGTCAACACTCCTTCCATGATCAGGATTGGCACCGTTGGCGCCCCCTTGCCCGGAAACTCCGTCAAGATTGCCGACGACGGCGAAATCCTCGCCAAGGGAGTCTGCGTCATGCGCGGCTACTACAAGCGCGAAGACCTCACGGAAGAGACCTTCACCGACGGCTGGTTCCGCACCGGCGATATTGGCGAGTTGGACAGTAACGGATTCCTCAAGATCACTGGCCGCAAGAAGGAAATCATCGTGACGGCCGGCGGCAAGAACGTGGTTCCCGCGTTGCTCGAGGACCAGATCCGCGCTGATGCGCTGGTCTCCCAGGTTTTGGTGGTGGGCGATAACCGCCCGTTCATCGGCGCTCTGGTCACCCTCGATGAGGAAGCCCTTCCAGGATGGTTGGAACGCCACGGGCTGCCGTCCAGCACGTCGTTGGGCGAAGCTGCGGACCATGCGGTGGTGAAAGCCGCGGTGCAGGAACTCATCAGCAAGGCCAACCAGTCAGTGTCCCAGGCTGAAGCCATCAAGTCTTTCCGGATTGTCCCGGCGGACTTCACGGAGGCCTCAGGGCACCTCACCCCGTCCCTCAAGGTCAAGCGGGCCCAGGTCATGAAGGACTTCAACACTGTGATCGAGGAAATGTACTCGTCTCCACGCGCTTCCTAGAGAACCACGACAAAAAAGTACCCCGTCCGGACGTTTCCGGACGGGGTACTTTTATGGGCGGATTGCTAGCTGATCACCAGCAGCAAGTCGCCACCCTGGACCTGCTCCACCGAGGAAATAGCCAGGCGTGAGACCGTGCCGGCTACCGGCGTCGTGATGGATGCTTCCATCTTCATCGCCTCAATGGTGGCCACGGTATCGCCTGCGTTGACGACGTCGCCCGCCTTGACCGTGACCGTCACGGCACCGGCGAACGGGGCTGCAACCTGGCCGGGCTGGGCAGGATCGGCCTTCTCTGCTGCCTTGACGTTGCTGACCACCGAACGGTCACGGACAACCACCGGGCGGGACTGGCCGTTGAGCGTGCACATCACAGTCCGCATGCCCTTCTCATCGGCTTCGGACACAGCCTCAAGCTGGGCAATGAGGCGGACGCCCTTTTCCAGCTCGATGACATGCTCTGAGCCTTGCTGGAAACCGTAGAGGTAGTCACGGGTGTCCAGCACGGAGATGTTGCCGTAGGTCTCCACACTCTTCAGGTAGTCCTTGGTGGGACCGGCGAACAGCAAACGGTTCAGCGTGTGCTGGCGCGTCTTGGAATCCCCCTTGAGCGCAGCGCTGTCTTCGGCGCTGATATCCACATCGCGGACCTTGACGCTGCGGCCCTGCAGTGCCTTGGTACGGAACGGCTCGGGCCAGCCTCCAGGGGGATCTCCGAGTTCGCCGGACAGGAAGCCGATCACGGAGTCGGGGATGTCGTAGTTCTGCGGGTTCTCGTTGAAGTCCGCCGGATCAGCGTTCAAGCCAACCAGGTGCAGGGCGAGGTCTCCCACCACCTTGGAGGAAGGCGTCACCTTGACCAGCCGGCCCAGGATGCGGTCGGCAGCGGTGTACATGTCCTCGATGGCTTCGAACTGCTCCCCCAGCCCCAGGGCAATAGCCTGCTGGCGAAGGTTGGACAGCTGGCCGCCCGGGATCTCGTGCTGGTAGACACGGCCTGTGGGGCCCGGCAGACCTGATTCGAAGGGCGCGTAGACGCGGCGGACAGCTTCCCAGTAAGGCTCCATGGCGCCCACGTTTTTCAGGCTGAGGCCGGTGTCCCGCGGGGTGTTGGCCAAGGCTGCCACCAAGGCCGAAGCGGCAGGCTGGCTGGTGGTCCCGGCAAGGGAGGCAGCAGCGACGTCAACAGCGTCCACGCCGGCTTCGACGGCAGCGAGGAGGGTTGCCAGCTGCCCACCGGCGGTATCGTGCGTGTGGAGATGCACCGGCAGGTCGAAGCGCTCGCGCAACGCCGTCACCAGCTTTGTGGCCGCAGCCGGACGCAACAGGCCTGCCATGTCCTTGATGGCGAGGATGTGGGCACCGGCGTCGACGATCTTCTGGGCGAGGTCCAGGTAGTAGTCAAGGGTGTACAGGTCCTCATTGGGGTCAAGGAGGTTGCCCGTGTAGCAAAGCGCCACTTCTGCGACGGCGGTGCCGGTGGCCCGGACGGCCCGGATGGCCGGTGCCATCTGGTTGACGTCGTTGAGGGCATCGAAGATGCGGAAGATATCGATGCCGGTGGCTGCTGCTTCGTTAACGAAAGCCTCAGTCACTTCCTCAGGGTAGGGCGTGTAGCCCACGGTGTTGCGTCCGCGGAGCAGCATCTGGAGGCAGGTGTTGGGAAGTGCCTGACGCAGTGCGGCCAGACGGTCCCAGGGGTCCTCACCGAGGAAACGCAGGGCGACGTCGTACGTCGCACCGCCCCAGGCTTCCACGGAAAGGAGTTCCGGCATCAGGGCCGTCACCGCCGGACCGGCCGCGACGAGGTCACGGGTGCGGACGCGGGTGGCCAGGAGCGACTGGTGGGCATCACGGAAGGTGGTGTCCGTGACGGCCAGGGCCTGCTGCTCCCGAAGGGCCTTGGCGAAGCCCTCGGGCCCGAGTTCCATCAGCTTCTGGCGCGAACCTGAGGTGGGAACCGGCCCCTCGATCGCCGGCAGCTTGCTGGCCGGGTCTGAGTGGACCGTGAGCTCACCGTTCGGCTTGTTTACAGTCACCTCGGCCAACCACGTGAGCAGTTTGGTGCCACGGTCGGCGGAGATGTGGGACTTCAGCAGCTCCGGGCGCTTGTCAATGAAGTCAGTGGCCACGTTGCCGGCGTTGAAGTCCGGATCCGCAAGGACAGCCTGCAGGAAAGGGATGTTGGTGGACACGCCGCGAATACGGAACTCTGCGAGGCCACGGCGGGCACGGGCCACTGCAGCCGGGTAGTCCCGACCACGGCAGGTCAGCTTGACCAGCATGGAGTCAAAGTGCGGGCTGATCTCGGCACCCGAGTAAACGGTACCGCCGTCGAGCCTGACACCGGCACCGCCGGCAGAGCGATAACCCGTGATCTTCCCGACGTCCGGACGGAACCCGTTGGCGGGGTCTTCCGTGGTGATGCGGCACTGCAGCGCGGCACCCTTGATGGAAACGGTCTCCTGGCTCAGGCCAAGGTCCGCCAGGGTCTCACCCGACGCGATGCGCATCTGCGCCTGTACGAGGTCCACATCCGTGATTTCCTCGGTGACGGTGTGCTCCACCTGGATACGGGGGTTCATTTCGATGAACACATGCTGCCCGGCGCGCTCACCCTCGGTGTCCACCAGGAATTCCACGGTTCCCGCATTGACATAGTTGAGGGCCTTCGCGAAAGCGACGGCATCGCGGTAGAGCGCCTGGCGGATGTTCTCATCCAGGTTCGGCGCAGGAGCGATCTCCACCACCTTCTGGTGGCGCCGCTGCAGTGAACAGTCACGTTCGAAGAGGTGCATGACATTGCCCTCGGCGTCAGCCAGGATCTGCACTTCGATGTGGCGGGGACGCAACACAGCCTGCTCAAGGAACATGGTGGGATCGCCGAACGCGGCGTCAGCCTCACGCATGGCGGACTGCAAGGCCTCGGGGAGGGCTTCGCGCGTCTCCACACGGCGCATACCGCGGCCACCGCCACCGGCGACAGCCTTTGCGAAGATGGGGAACCCAATCTCGTCCGCTGCCGCAATGAGCTCGTCAAGATCCTTGGACGGCTTGCTCGACTTCAAGACAGGCACGCCGGCCTTGCGGGCTGCTTCCAGTGCCGCAACCTTGTTGCCGGCGAGTTCCAGCACCTCCGCGGGCGGACCCACAAAGGTGATTCCGGCTGCCTTGGCAGCACGGGCGAGGTCCGGGTTCTCCGAGAGGAAGCCATAGCCGGGGTAGATGGCGTCTGCGCCGGCTTCCTTGGCGACGCGGACAACCTCCTCCACGTCAAGGTAGGCGCGGACGGGATGGCCCACCTCGCCGATCAGGTAAGCTTCGTCGGCCTTCTGCCGGTGGATCGAGTTACGGTCCTCGTGCGGAAAGACGGCTACGGTCTTGGCGCCCAGTTCATAACCAGCGCGAAACGCCCTGATCGCGATTTCGCCGCGATTGGCCACCAGAATTTTCGAAAACATACTTCTCCTGCATCATTGCGGGTGGATCGGTCGGTGGTCACAGTGTGTAGTGCCGCCAGCATCAAACACAAATCTTTGTGGCAACCATCACAATGGAATCGTCATCTGGGCTGTATATGCGTGCGCGCGATCCGACGGCATGCTATTGCTGCGTCGTCTCCCGCGGCCGGGCGCGTAGAAAGCGGGATTCAGCCGCGATGCACCATATGATGTTGAGGGGGCTTCGGCAAGCCCCGGCTCCGGCGCTTCCGGAGCCGAATCAGCGCGATACGGCAACCGGCGTTAGGTTTTGGGTTTTCAAGTGCAAGTAGTCAGCATCAGCAGCCTCAAAGGTGGAGTGGGAAAGACGTCCGTGACCACTGGTCTGGCGTCCGCGGCCCTCGCCGCCGGCATTCCTACCCTGGTGGTCGATCTCGATCCCCACGCCGACGCCACCACGGCACTGGGTGTCCAGCCGGGCGGGCAACTGGACATCGGCCGGATGCTGAAAAGCCCCCGGAAGGCCCGGCTCCAGGAAAACGTGGCGGGCAGCAGCTGGGTCTCCAACGGATCAAGCGACGGCACCCTGGATGTCGCAGTAGGTTCGGCGTTCACTGGAATCTACGATCGCCCGGACCTGGGACGGCGCGACCTCCGAAGGCTGTCAGCAGTACTGGCCGGCACCACAGCTTATGAACTCGTGCTGGTGGACTGCCCACCGTCCCTCAACGGGTTGACGCGCATGGCGTGGAGCGCCAGTGACCGGGTGGTCCTTGTGGCTGAGCCCGGGCTGTTCTCCGTAGCCGGCACTGAACGCACCATGAGGGCCATTCAACTCTTCCGGCAGGAGTTCGCTCCCAACCTGGCTCCGGCCGGCATAGTTGCCAACCGGGTTCGTACAGGCTCCGCAGAACACACCTTCCGCCTGGCTGAAATGGAGTCAATGTTCGGTGACTTGCTGCTGACTCCCCACATTCCGGAACAAGCAAATTGGCAGCAGATCCAGGGTGCAGCCCACTCTGTGCACCACTGGCCCGGGGATTCGGCCAAGAACTCCGCCAAGCTGTTCGATGCGCTCCTGGAGAGCCTCCTGGCGGGACAACCATCCCTGCGGGACCGCCGCCAGCGCTAGGTGATGCAGCCTCGCACAGGGGCTGGAGCAAACAGCAGAGCGAGAACCACAGCAAACCTGGTATCGACAAGGAAAGCCTCCTCCCCAAGGGGAAGAGGCTTTCTGTGGTTTAAGACCGGGTCGTGCGGTCCAGTCGATGCGGCAGGGTTCAGCCGATGCGGCGGGCCACTCGCCGCTTGCTCAATTCGTCGTCGGGAAAGGACTGCTCCACGGCGTGTTCACTCGGAAGAGCGGCCAGGCTTCCCTCTACTTCCCGCCATACGCGTCCAACGGCTATGCCGAAGACGCCCTGTCCGCCTTGGACTAGGTCAATGACTTCGTCCGCAGAGGTACATTCATAAACGCTCGCACCGTCGCTCATCAGGGTAATTTGCGCAAGGTCCTCAACACCCCTCTCGCGGAGGTGCTCCACAGCGGTTCGGATCTGCTGCAGGGACACACCTGTATCAAGGAGCCGCTTGACCACTTTGAGAACCAGGATGTCGCGGAATCCATAGAGCCGCTGGGACCCGGATCCTGCCGCGCCGCGTACGGCCGGCTCCACCAGGCCCGTACGGGCCCAGTAATCGAGTTGGCGGTACGTGATGCCTGCGGCTTTGCATGCAGTGGGACCGCGGTAGCCCGCGTCCTCGTCCAGCACAGGAAGGTCCTCTGTGAAGAGTAAACCTTGGGCGCCGGATGCGGGCGCAGCAATGCCGGTCGAGGCCTGCTTCAGCTCGCCTGCTTCGCCTTTCGGACTCACGTGACCTCCTTGTTCTCAGTTCCCTTGGGGACGGTGCATACCCTGGCACAACACTGAAATGCAGCAGTGTAATTCCCACAAGTCCGCACCTTCCAGTGTGACTTGCGCAGGCAGTGTATGCAACGGGAACTTGATATCTTCGACGTTAGGCCCGTCGGGGGCCGAGGTCAAAGACCTTGGCCCCAATTTCCGGTCGTGTCGAAACTTTCACCCTCAACTTTAGGCTTAAGGTCCCTCAGCCCTCGAAGTCTTCGGGTTCCACGTCGTCCAGAAACTCCCGGAAGCGGCGCATTTCGCGCTCTTCGTCCACGCTGGGATCCGGCTCGGAGTCTTCACCTTCGTCGTGTTCCGTGATCCGGACACCGGCTTCTTCCATCACGGCATCAGCGCACCAAATGCGGCACTTGGCCCGGAGCGCCAGCGCCAGCGCGTCCGAAGCCCGGGAACTGACCACGGTGCCGTCGTCGAACTGCAGTTGCCCGTAAAAGATGTTGTCCTCAACAGCAACGATGTTGACGCTGATGATGGAGTGCCCCAGCGATTCAACAACGTCCACCAAGAGGTCGTGCGTCATGGGCCGGGGCGGAACCACTCCCTGCTGGGCCAAAGCAATGGCGCTGGCCTCCGGGGTGCCGATCCAGATAGGTACATGCCGTTCGCCATTGAGTTCGCGAAGAAGCACCAAGGGCTGGTTGGACGGCAACTCTATGCGCACGCCTACGATTTCGACTTCGATCATCAGCTGTCCATCCGGGAGATGCGATCATGGACGAGCGCCCTGTGAAGGGTGAGGCAGAGCTCACTGATCTCGCGGGCAGCTTCTGCTGCGCGGGCTTGGGACGCGGCGTCGCGGCGCGACGTCAGAGGCGCTACGGCCCGTTCCACCAAACCGAACTCACGGTCTGCCGCGGCCTGGAATGGACGAAGGTGCCTCGGTTCGAGGCCGTGCCCTTCCAACTGCACGCAGGCCCGCGCCACTTGAAGGGCGTGCTCGTCGAACCGCCCGCCGACGTGGCTGATAAGCCCGAAGCTCAGCAGTGATTCAAGCAACGGCACGCTCGCTCCCGACTCAGAGCGCAACTGCTCCTCGGTCAGTGCCCTCGCCCGTCCTTGCCTCTCGGCAGCCATTCCGGCCGAAACAGCTTGGGGCGCCACTGTCACGCCGGGTGGCAGATTTTCCGGGCGCTCACCGCGATCAATGGCGTCCAGGTAGTCCTTAATGACTTTCAGCGGAAGGTACTGGTCGCGCTGCAGCGCGAGGACGAAACGGAGGCGCTCGACGTCACCGTCCGCATACTGCCTGTAGCCTGCAGCGGTCCGCTTGGGGTTGATGAGCCCCTTTTCCTCCAGGAACCGGATTTTGGACGCAGTCATGCCAGGGAAGTCGTCACTCAGCTGGGCAAGGACTTCCCCAATGTTCAGGACCTGCGGTCCTCGGCGGTCCGGCTGGGCGATAGCCACAGGCAGGTACCCCGTCAGACTTGGCCTGCTGCGCGGACAGGGCTCAGGTAGTAGGTCAACCGGAACTTGCCGATCTGCACCTCGTTGCCGCTCTTCAGGTGCACACGGTCAACGCGGTCGTGGTTGACATATGTTCCGTTGAGGCTGCCCATGTCCACCAGTTCGAAGCCCGATGCCGTGCGAAGGAACTGGACGTGCTTGCGGGACACCGTGACGTCATCCAGGAAGATGTCTGCGTCCGGGTGCCGGCCCGCAGTGGTGGTGTCCGCATCCAAAAGGAACCGCGCTCCGGCGTTTGGCCCGCTGTGGGCAATAAGCAAGGCCGAGTTGGGCGGTAGTGCTTCCACGGATGCGCGCTCTTCAGGGGCCAGCTTGGGGGCGATGCTTGGCTCGTCCCACGTTGGCGTGATGCTGATGGAGGTGGTCTCCGACGTAGGCTGTTCCTCCGCGCCGTTCCCGACATTGGCTTGATTCTGTTCGCCGCCAACCATGGAATTTCCTCCTCATCTGCCGGCAGTTCAAAAACCTGCCAGCCACTTCCGCATCCCGGTACCGCCGGGCAAATCGGTTGCTGGCCCGCCGTCGCGCTTTTCCCGCTAAGGAAATTCAGCCTGGCGGGCCAGATAACTTTAGCCTACCTGTTGTTCGTACTCTGATGCACTGAGCAGGGAATCCACTGCATCTGCTTCTGCGAGCTTGACCTCAATGAGCCACCCTTCACCGTAAGGATCCGAGTTAATCAGCGCAGGATCGGTGTCCAACGCGTCATTGCGATTAATGACCTCGCCGCTCACGGGAGCATAGATGTCGCTGACGCTCTTGGTGGACTCAACTTCCCCCACCACCTCATTGCCGGTGACTTTTGTCCCGGGCTCAGGCATCTGGGCGTAAACGACGTCGCCCAGGGCATCCTGCGCAAAGTCGGTAATACCAATCCGCACAACGCCTTCGGCATCGGGAGCGGTAACCCATTCGTGCTCCGCGGTATAGGAAAGATCTTCTGGAATATTGCTCACGGGTGGCCTTTCATCGGGACAATGACGAACCTCGACGGCGGCCTGTGCTGGTGGCCACCGCTGAAAGTATAGGCACATTTCCCTGCGCCCAAGGGGGTCTCTGCCATGATTGACCCATGACTGAACAAGCACAAGTACCAGCTCGGAAAAAGCGCAATTGGGGCGTCAAAATAATCCTGATACTGGTGGCATTGCTTGTCGCTGTGGCCGCCTACTTTATTCTGGGGGCCATTCTCCCCCGCTGGTGGTCCGATGTCATTGCCGGCCAGATCAAGCGGGATCTCGGAGCCAGTGTCCTGGTGGGCATGTTCTACGGTTTCGTCTTCACCTTCATTCCCCTCCTTGTGGCCTGGCAAGCCACCCGCAAGGCAGTCGCCTGGCCATGGAAGATCGTCATTCTCCTGGCGGCAGTTGCCATCGCCACCCCGAACCTCCTGACGGCCGGCATTGCCTTTGGAACCTCGGAATCAGCCCACGCAGGCCAGCGGACGCTGAGCGTGGACGCCGGCTTCTTTACAACCTGGACGGCCGTGTCTGCCATTGCGGCAGTGGTGGTCTTCATCGCCGTCACAGTCCTGTGGGCTCTTTGGCGCCGGCGGGGCAAACAAATGAAAGCGCTGAAGCAGGCGGAAAACCAGCGCGTCAAGGCGGCGAAAAGCGCAGCAGCGGAGACGCAGGGACCCACGCCAAGCGCCTAGGCCACCCCACAGAACACGAAGCCCGCCACGGAACAATCCGTGGCGGGCTTCTTTTGCCGATGGGACACCTCAGGCGACGGTAGCCCCGCGTGGCTCGCGTTCGCCGTCGGGCGTGGCAGCAATTGTTGCGGCTCCCCCGCGCTTTGCGGCAGCGGCAGCAAAGACCATGACCAGCAGCGCAGCGACGGTAAGGCCGGCACCGGCCCAAATGGGCGAGGTGTAGCCGAGGCCAGCGGTGATGGTCACGCCGCCCAGCCAGGCTCCGAGAGCGTTACCCAGGTTGAAGGCACCGATGTTTGCGCCGGACGCCAGCGTTGGGGCCGTTGAGGCAAAGTGCATCACGCGCATCTGGAGGCCGGGGACCGTCGCGAAGCCGAAACCACCCATGAGCGCCAGCGAAACCAGCGTTGCGATGCTGCTGGACGCGGTGAGGGCGAAGAAGACCAACACTGCGACGAGCCCGGCGAGGATGACGACGAGGGATTTGTCCAATGCTCTGTCGGCAGCCTTGCCACCGAGGAAGTTTCCAACGAAGAGGCCACCACCAAAGAGCACCAGGAGCCACGGCACGGCGCTGGACTCGAACCCGGAGACCTCCGTCAGCGTGAAGGCGATGTAGGTAAAGGCGCCAAACATCCCGCCGAAGCCGAGGATGGTCACAATGATGGAAAGCCAGACCTGGCCGGACCGGAAGGCTCCAAGCTCACTGCGCAGGCCCTTGGTCGGTTCGGTGCCGGCCTTGGGGACCATGAGCGCGATGCCCACCAAGGCGATCACGCCAATGATGGTGATCGCCCAGAACGTGGAGCGCCAGCCGAAGTTCTGGCCCAGCAGGGTTCCGAAAGGCACGCCCAGGACGTTCGCGGCGGTGAGGCCCGTGAACATGATGGCAATGGCACCGGCCTTCTTGTGCGCCGGAACCAGGCTGGCCGCCACTACCGAGCCGATGCCGAAGAAAGCACCGTGGCACAGTGCGGCGACAATGCGGCCTACGAGCATTGCCGTGTAGCTGTCCGCGATGGCGGACAGGAAGTTGCCCGCAATGAACAGGACGAGCAAGCCCACCAGAACAGGCTTCCGCGGAAGCCGGGTCACGGCCGCCGTGACCAGCAGTGCGCCAACCGTAACGCTCAGGGCATAGCCGGAGATGAACCAGCCGGCTGCAGCCTCGCTGACCTGGAAGTCGGCGGCAACCTCGGGCAAGAGACCCATGATCACGAATTCTGTCAGTCCGATGCCGAATCCGCCGAGGGCAAGGGCAATTAACCCTGCGGGCATGTGAAGCTCCTTATGTGGTGGCTCCCAGGGAAAGTGGAACTGCGCCTCCGGGAACCGTAGAATAATAGTTGCAGACGCTTTATATATAGTTGCACACGCTAGGTACTTGCGCAAGCAACTAGTTTCCGGCGTCCCGATCTACACGACATCAAGTCAGGAGCACAGCAAACATGGGCATCAAGGATGACGCCGTAGAAGTTCGGGCGCAGGGTTGGCGGACCCTTGCCGCCCTGCACGGAAGCATCGAAGGGGAACTGGAGAAGGCGCTCCAGGCCTCAAGTGACCTGTCGGTAGTGGAGTACACGGTGCTGGATGCCCTGAGCCGCCAGGACGGCTGGCATATGCGGATGCAGCAACTGGCCCGCGCCACGGCCCTGTCCAGCAGCGCTACCACCCGCCTGGTCAACCGCTTGGAGGACCGCGGCCTACTCACGCGCATCCTGTGCGCCGACGACCGTCGCGGCATCTACACCGAGCTCACCATCAGCGGACAAGAACTCTTGGAGTCGGCCAAGCCGGTCCACGACGAGACGCTGGCCTCCGCCCTTGAGGCCGCGGCCTCCGTGCCGGAGCTTGAACCGTTGGTGCGGGCACTCGGCGCGCTGCAGAGGGTTTAGCCCTACCCCCGTCATCCTTCGCTTCACCCGACGCAACCCGACGCTGACACAAGGTGAAGCGAAGGGCCGGAAACAAGAAAGGACCGGAATCCCGCGTGATTCCGGTCCTTCATTGTCGGGCTGACAGGATTTGAACCTGCGACCCCTTGACCCCCAGTCAAGTGCGCTACCAAGCTGCGCTACAGCCCGCTGGTTCCACCGTTCTCCGCCCAGGTTATCCTCCGAAGAGTCCCACCTAAGCAGTCCGGCCGAACCACCTCCAAAAGCTTACACGAAGTTGGAGGTCGGAGACGCCATCACAGCCAAACTCGGCTGTGATGCCCGTCTCACTTAGCGCTTCTTGCCACGCTTCTCGCGGACGCGCATGTTGACCTCGATGGGCGTACCCTCGAAGCCGAACGTTTCGCGGAGGCGACGCGTGATGAAGCGACGGTATCCGGGATCCAGGAACCCGGTGGTGAACAGCACAAACTTCGGCGGACGGCTGGAAGCCTGGGTGCCGAAGAGAATGCGGGGCTGCTTTCCACCACGGACCGGGTGCGGGTGCGCAGCGACGAGCTCGCCCAGGAACGCGTTGAGGCGACCCGTGGGGATGCGGCGGTCCCAGCTCTCCAGTGCGATGTCCAGGGCAGGAACCAGGCGGTCCTTGTGCCAGCCCGTCTTGGCGGAGATGTTGACGCGGGGCGCCCACTCAACGTGCGCCAGGTCCTGCTCGATTTCGCGCTCCAGGTAGCGGCGGCGTTCGTCGTCCAGCAGGTCCCACTTGTTGAAGGCGAGGACCAGTGCACGGCCGGATTCAATGGCCAGCTGGAGGATACGCACGTCCTGCTCACTGAGGACTTCATCGACGGCAAGAAGCACGACGGCGACCTCCGCCTTTTCGAGCGCGGCCTGCGTCCGCAGGGAAGCGTAGAAATCGGCGCCCTGGGCCATGTGCTGGCGGCGGCGGATACCTGCGGTGTCCACGAAACGCCAGGTACGGTCGCCAAGTTCGATGAATTCGTCGACAGGGTCACGGGTGGTCCCGGCCAGCGGATCAACCACGACGCGCTCAGAGCCTGCAAGCTTGTTCAGCAGCGAGGACTTGCCAACATTCGGGCGTCCGATCAAGGCGATACGGCGCGGACCGCCGGAGCGCTCAACGCCTTCCACCAGGGAGAACTCGGGAAGGGTATCCATGACGTGGTCCAGGAGGTCGGCAACGCCACGTCCGTGCAGTGCCGATACCGGGTACGGTTCGCCGAAGCCCAAGCCCCACAGCGTTGCCGAGTCAGCTTCCTGTGCGAAGTCGTCCACTTTGTTGGCCACCATGATGACCGGCTTCTTGCTCTTGCGGAGCATCTTCATGACACCCTCGTCCGTGGCCGTGGCACCAACGGCGGAATCCACCACAAAGAGGACGGCGTCTGCAAGCTCAACGGCCATCTCGGCCTGCTCGGCTACGCGGGCGTGGATGCCCTTGGCATCGTGCTCCCATCCACCGGTATCAACCAAGGTGAAGTTGCGGCCATTCCAGCGCGCCGAGTACATGACGCGGTCGCGGGTAACGCCCGGGGTGTCCTCAACCACGGCTTCGCGGCGGCCCAGGATGCGGTTGACCAATGTGGATTTGCCCACGTTCGGGCGGCCGATGATGGCCAAGACGGGGTCCAGCTTGAGGGGACCTTCGTCGCCTTCGTCGCCGTATTCGCCGCTGAGAAGTGCGGCATCTTCGTCATCGAGCTCGTAGTCGTCCAGGCCGGCACGCAGGGTGGCCGCGCGGAGCTCGGCCTCGTCATCGTCCAGGGCAGCCAGGTTTTCAGCCACCTGGTCGGTGCCGGTGGGCGTGTATTCGTCGTCGCCGGCTCCGTGGAGGCCGGATTTTTGAGTCGTATCGCTCATTGCACTTTCCTTAGGGGTGGTCTGCCGGCGTCCCGGCTACTGCTGTATGGCGGTGCTGCGGAGTGGATTCTCCGGGCGCAGGATCCCGGGGAAGGCCCTGTCCTGTGGCACGGATGGCATCCTGGACGTGATCGGCCAGGGCTGCGCGGATTTCCGCAGCCGCCCTGTCCATTGAAACACGGCCCGGTTCACCCTTCCGGCGCTTCACCGTAAGAGGTTCACCGAAGCTCACGTGGAGCTTGCGGCGCGGTTTGGGGATATGGTCGCGGTGCTCGTCGCCCTGGCGGGTTCCGAGGATGGCCACCGGTATTACTGTTGCTCCGGAGTTAATGGCAAGCCAGGCAACCCCGTTGCTGATGCTTTCGGCTGCACCGCTCCCCCGCGTGCCTTCCGGAAGAATCCCGACGCAGCGGCCGTCGTCAAGCAGTTGCTTGCCGAGATGCAGGGCGGCGCGGTCCCCGGAACGGTCCACCGGAATCTGTCCGGAGCCCCGCAGGACAGAACCAAGGAAGCCCCTGAACATCTCTTTCTTGACGAGGATGTGCATAGGCCGCGGAGAGGCGCCGAACATCACAGGCCCATCGAGGAAGCTGATGTGGTTCGCGGCGAAAATCACCGGTCCGCCGGCGGGAACGTTGCTTTTACCCGCCACGACGGTCCGGTACATGACGTGGTCAAGGAACCACCCGACGGGACGGCTCCACACTTTGGTCCACGGAGCGGGAAGCCCGTGTCCTTGTTCCTTAGTCGCCATAGATCACCTTGCTGACGATCGCCAGGGCGGTCTCCACTGTTTCCTCGAAGTCCAGGTCCGAGGAATCCAGCGTCACCACGCCATCAGCTGCCTGGGTGAAGTTCACCACCGTGGAGTCCTTGGCGTCGCGCTGGATGACTTGGGCTGCCAGCTGCTCTTTGCTCTGGGTGCCACCCAACTGGATGCCCCGGCGCCGGAGCCGTGCTTCCTCGCTGGCGGTCAGGAGCATGCGGACCTCGGCATTGGGGACGACGACGGTGGTGATGTCGCGTCCCTCCACCACCATGCGGTGGTGGTGCTGGTCGATCAGCTCACGCTGGCGGCGGATGAGCTCCGTGCGGGCACCGAGCGTAGTGGCCACAGCGCTGACGGACGAGGAGATCAAGGGATCCCGGATTTCGTCCGTGACGTCTGTGCCATCCACTGCCACGTACTCCGCAGCAGTGGATGTGCTGATCTCCAACGGCATGGCTTTGGAAGCCTGCTCCACTGCTGCGCCGTCCTGGAGGTCAACGCCTGTCTTGAGGCAGTACCAGGTGAGGGCCCGGTACATCGCGCCCGTATCCAGGTAAGCCAGTTTCAAGCGCCGGGCAACTTCCTTGCTGACGCTGGATTTGCCCGATCCGGAAGGACCGTCGATGGCAATGACCAACGGCTTGCCCGGACGGGCTACCGTTTCCGGTCCAAAAAATTCACGCGTCATTACTGGAGTACCCGCCATCCACGGTCAGTCAAAGCTTCAACAAGGAGGTCATGCTTGCTGGGAAGCACGGAAAGCTCCACCATGCCCACGTTTTGTCCCGACGAATGGTCGAGCCGGAGGTCCTCGAGGTTCACGCCAATCTCGCCGATCTCCGTGAGAAGGTGGGCAATCTGGCCCGGTTTGTCGTCCACCAGGATGGTGAGCCACGAGTAGGCCTGCGGAGGTCCGCCGTGTTTACCGGGAATCCTCGCCTGCCCTGCATTGCCTTCACTGATCAGTTGCGCAAGGTCCAGCCGAGCGCCGGGCGCCAACGGCTCTTCAAGAGTTCCGATCAAGCGGTTCAGGTCCTCGCGGACACCGTGCAGGATGGAAACCACCTTTTCCGCGTTGCCTCCCAGGATCTGCACCCAAAGGGTGGGATCGCTGGCGGCGATGCGGGTGGTGTCCCGGAGCCCGTTGCCAGCCAAGGAAAGGGCATGCAGGGGCGTACCTTGCAGCCGGCTGGCCAACAGGGAAGACATGATCTGGGGCAAATGCGATACCAGTGCCACAGCTTCATCGTGTTCGTCTGCCGTGAATTGGGAGACGATTCCCCCAAGATCCCCGGCCAACAACCGGGCAGCCTGAAGCGCCGCATCCGAGGTTTCCTCTGACGGGCAAACAACCCACGGCATGGAGGTGAAAAGCTCTCCCCGGGCAGCCACCGGGCCTGACTTCTCACGCCCGGCCATAGGATGCGTCCCCACATAGCGGGACAGGTCCACGCCACGCTCACGCAGCTGCGCCTGAATGGTCGCTTTCACGCTCGCGATGTCAACCACGACGGCGGATGGGTAGTCCGCCAAAGCCTTCTGCACGACGTCGGCGGTAACGTCCGGCGGAGCCGCGACAACAACCAGCTGGGGTTCTTCACCCAACTCGCCCAACGGCCGTCCCGCTCCGATATCCACCGCGACCGCCTGATTGGTGGGCGAAGGATCGGACAGGAAGACCGGAACTCCGCGTCCGCGCAGGCCGAGGCCAATGCTGGCCCCCAGCAAGCCTGTACCGAGAACGACGACCGGGCCATCGAGATGGCCCCGGCCGTGCGTACCGAATGCCGACATGCCCTAGAGCCCTACAGATGCCAGGAGGTGTCCGACTTCCTGCCTGCCGAGGTTGCGGATGCTGCCCTGGCGCTGGTCACCCAAGCCGATGGGGCCGACCTTCACGCGGACAAGACGTTCAACCGGGAACCCGACGGCGTCAAACATACGGCGCACGATGCGGTTCTTGCCTGAGTGGAGCACAACCTCGATGAGGACGTGGCCCGGGGTGGAGTCCACCAACCGGAACGAGTCCACTGCGGCGACACCGTCTTCGAGCTCGACGCCGTTCTTCAGCTTCGCGCCCACGCCCTGCGGGAACGGGCCGCGCACCTGGACGAGGTACGTCTTGGGTACCTCATAGGAAGGGTGCGTCAAGCGGTTGGCGAGTTCGCCGTCGTTCGTCAGCAGCAGCAGCCCCTCAGTGGCGACATCGAGACGGCCAACGTGGAACAGGCGTTCGCCCTTGTTCTTGTTGTTCTTCAGGAAGTCGCTGATGCAGGGACGGCCTTCGGGGTCCTCCATGGTGGAGACGACGCCCTTGGGCTTGTTGAAGACCATGTAGACGAGGGTTTCGTCGAGCTGGATCCGGATGCCATCGACGTGGATCACGGCAGCCGTGGGGTCCACGCGCATACCAAGCTCGGTGGTCACTACGCCATCAACCTCGACGCGTCCCTCGAGGATCATTTCCTCACAGACGCGGCGTGAAGCCACGCCGGCTTGAGCCATGACCTTCTGCAGGCGTACGCCGTCAACATCGTGAAGGTCCGACTGCGGGACTTCCTGGCGCGGTCCGCGGTTGCGGCCTGGCTTGCGGATGGGACCCAGGTTCTGGCCGAATCGTTCGCTGCCGAATGCCTTGGAGCCGTACTGCCTGGCGGGCTTGGCCTTGGGCTTCAGTGCGCCCGGCGTACCGGGTGCCTTGCCAAAGCCGGGCTTGTTGGAGCCGGGCTTGCGGAAGGGCTTCGCGGGCCTGGAGGCCTGGCCCCGGTCAAAGTCGCCCGCAGTTGTGGGGTTGTCAGGATCGAAAGGTGCCGCTTCGCGCGGCTTCGGAGCCTTGAAGGGTCGGCCTTCGCCCTGGGTGAAGTTGCGCTTTCCAGCGCCGGCGCTGCCGCCGCGGCCTGAGAAGCCGCCGGCGTTGGTGCGGCCCGTGCCGCCCTTGGCCTCATTGCGTCCAGAACTGTTGCGTCCCGAACTGTTACGTGGTGAACTCTGGCGTCCCGCCTGTGTCATGACCCGTCCTTGTGTAGTAATGGCCGGCTTTCCGTGCTGCAATCAACACTAGCCAGCCGGGCAGACATCGTCTGCCCCTTGTCGCTGTGCACCCTGAAGGTGCCGTGAATCCATCTGAAGTTTTCCTGCGGTGCCGGGCGTAGCCTGTGGCTACATCCGGCTGGCGTCGTAGTACTCGTCAATTCCTTCCAAACCTGGAAGGTGTGGCGAAAGCTGTGGCAGTTCAGCCACTGAGCCAATACCCATCCGCTCCAGGAAATACGAGGTTGTCCGGTAAAGGACAGCCCCGGATTCGGGATCGTTTCCGGAATCCTCGATCAAACCCCGTTGGGTGAGTGTCCGGACTACCGAATCGACGTTGACGCCGCGAATGGCAGATACCCGGGCCCTGGAGACCGGTTGCCGGTAAGCTATGACCGCCAGGGTCTCAAGCGCTGCTTGAGTGAGCCTGGTGGTCTGCCCTTCGAGAACGAACCTTCCCACGATGTCGGCAAAATCCGACCGTGAATAGATGCGCCACCCGCCGGCGACATTCCGCAATTCAAAACCCCGGGGTGCAGTGCTGGCATCGGCATAGCCGACAGCATCCACGTCCGGGGCTTTAACAGTATAGCCGCTATACTCCCGTTGCAGGTCATGCAGCAAATCCTCGACGACGGAGACCGTCACGTTGAGTCCGGCGGACAACTCTTCCGACGTAGCAGGCTCGTCGATGACCATGAGCACTGCCTCCAAGGCTGCCCGTGCACCACCTGGCAGCGCTTCCAGGTCAGCCAGCCCCTCCTGGGCCGTTTCCTGCTCATTCACTGCTGTTCTCCCCGTTTTCCGGCCCCACGCCAGTCTCATACTCTTCACTCAGGCGGGAACTGTCCCACCCGGCGTCGTCGCCCGTCCACCGAACCGTCAACTCCGCCAAGGGTGCGGGCTGTTCGAAAGCCACCACGCGGTCCCGGAACATTTCCAACAACGCAAGGAAGCGTGCCACGACCACCAGGGTGGTCTCTGCGTCGGCTATCAGCGCCTGGAAGGACAAGGGCGCGCCCAGCTTCAGGCGGTGGCCCATGATCCCGGCCTGTTCCTTGACGCTCACCGGTGGAGCGTGAAGATGGTCCAGGCCCACCTCGGCGGGAGCCGAATCCTTGGGTTTCAGCGCCTTGGCAGCAAGTTCCGCGAATTGTTCCGGGGTATGGCGCCATACGAGTTCGGGCAGCAGGGCGGCGAAATGGCTTTCCAGAGCAACCTGGCGCGGATAACGACGCGCTTCCTGTTCCAGCGTTTCACCCAGGATCCCGGCTATCTGCTTGAAAGCCTTGTACTGCAGGAGGCGGGCGAACAGGAGATCCCTCGCCTCAAGGAGCGCAATATCCTCTGCGTCCTCCACCTCACCGGCCGGCAGGAGGCGCGCGGCCTTGAGATCCAGCAGAGTGGCGGCGATGACCAGGAACTCGCTGGCTTCGTCCAGCGCCCAGTCCTCCCCCAGCTCCTGGAGCCGGCGGATGTACTTGATGAACTCATCGGTGACGGTGGCCAAGGCCACTTCGGTGATATCCATCTTGTGCTTGGAGATCAGGCCAAGCAGGAGATCGAACGGGCCCGTGAAGTTGGCCAGCCGTACCTCAAAACCGGGTTTGCGGGCTTCGGCGGTACCGGCGTCGGGCGCTTCCGCAGAAGCGGAAGCGCCAGCTTCCATGGCCGGAGCGAGTGACGGTCCCACGGTCGGCTAGGGCGCGCCGCCGCGCGAGATCAATTCCTTGGCAAGCCGGCGGTAGGCGTCGGCGCCAATGTGGTTGCCCGCATAACTGGTGATGGGCTCGGCCGCGACCGTTGCATCCGCGAACTTGATGGAGCGCTTGATGACGGTCTCGAACACCTTGTCACCGAAGGCTTCCACGAGACGTGAAATCACTTCGCGGCTGTGCAGGGTGCGGGCGTCGTACATGGTGGCCAGGACACCGTCCACCTGCAGCCTCGGGTTGAGGCGGTCCTGGACCTTTTCGATGGTTTCCACCAGGAGGGCCACTGCCCGCAAGGCGAAGAACTCACAGATCAGCGGAATAATGACTCCGTGCGCTGCCGTCAGTGCATTGACGGTCAGCAGCCCCAGGGACGGCTGGCAGTCGATCAGGACGACGTCGTAATCGTCCTCGACGCTCTTGAGCGCGCGGTCCAATACCTGCTCGCGTGCCACCTCGTTGACGAGTTGGACTTCTGCGGCGGAGAGGTCGATGTTGGCGGGAAGAAGGTCAACGCCCTCGACGCCGGTCTGCTGGATGGCATCCCGGATACTCACTTTGCGGTCCATCAGGACGTTGTACACAGTGAGGTCGAGCTCGTGCGGATTGGCTCCCAGACCCGCGGAGAGCGCGCCCTGGGGATCAAAGTCCACCAGCAGGACACGCCGGCCGTATTCGGCGAGCGCAGCAGCGAGATTGATGGTGGAGGTGGTTTTACCCACGCCACCTTTCTGGTTGACCATGGCGATGACTCTCGCCGGGCCGTGGGAAGCAAGGGGAGCAGGTTCCGGAAATTCGCGGTAAGGGCGGCCTGTTGGCCCCATGATGGCGTCTTCCAGATCGAGCTCGGTGCCTCCCAGCGTAGCTGTTCCTCGTTCGATGCTCACGTATCTAACCACTCTTTCGACGACGATCTTCCCTGCCGCTGGCCCCCAGCTACAGCGCTACTACCCACCTAGGCTACAGCGCCCGACACGGTTATTTGGGGAACTTGACTTTGTCCTGCTCGTGAGCCTTGACCCTCTAGCTGAGGTAGAAGGTTGCCTTCATTGCCGCAGTTTGGCGGCCACATGCGGAAGGCCGGCACCTGGAGAGGTGCCGGCCTTCGTAAATGATGCGATGCGCTGATCCCTGCCCGGGTTAGACGGTTGCCTTTTCGCGGGTTTCAGCTTCAGGAGCGGCCTCTTCTTCGCCGCCATGGGCGATCATGGTCTGCTCATCGAAGGGTTCGCTGCCGGAGAGGACACGCTCCACCTGTCCATTGTCGATTTCCTTCACCCAGGTTCCGATCAGGACCGTGGCTACTGCGTTGCCGGTGAAGTTGGTCAAGGCGCGGGCCTCGGACATGAAGCGGTCGATTCCTACGATCATGCCCACGCCGCCGAGCAGCTCAGGCTTGTGTGCCTGAAGACCTGCGGCAAGGGTTGCAAGTCCCGCTCCCGTGACACCGGCGGCACCCTTTGAAGCGATGATCATGAAGACCAACAAGGAGACCTGGGCGCCGAGGTCCAGCGGGGTGCCCATGGCGTTGGCGACGAAGAGCGAAGCCATGGTCAGGTAGATCGCCGTGCCGTCAAGGTTGAAGGAGTAGCCCGTGGGAACGGTGACGCCAACTACCGGCTTGGAGACACCCAGGTGCTCCATCTTGGCGATCAGGCGGGGCAGCGCTGCTTCGGAGGAGGAAGTGGAGAAGATCAGGAGGTACTCACGGGCCAGGTACTTCATGAGCTTGAAGATGTTGACGCCGGCCACTGCACGGAGCAGGGTTCCGAGGATCACCACGATGAACAGTGCGCAGGTGACATAGAAGGCCAGCATCAGCGTGAACATGCTGAGGATTGCCTGGGCGCCGGTGGCACCAACGACGGCGGCAATGGCACCGAACGCGCCTACCGGCGCCAGCCACATGATCATGATGAGGATGCGGAAGACGAGGCGCTGGCCGTGGCCGATTGCGGCGAGGATAGGGGCTCCCTGCTTGCCCATTTTCTGCAAGGCGAAACCGACCAGGATCGCGGCAAGCAGTGTGGGCAGGACCGGGATATCACCGGGGATGATGCCCAGAAGGAAGTCAACAGTGCTGTTGGTGTCCGCCTTCTTGGTGGGATCGTACGGGGTCAGCTTGAGTCCCTCACCCGGGTGGATGAGGTTGCCCACCACGAGGCCGATGGCCAGGGCAAAGGTTGACATGGCCACGAAGTAGCCGAGGGCGAGGCCACCCACCTTGCCAACGGTGGCAGCCTTGGCGATGGAGCCGATGCCCAGGACGATGGTGCAGAAAATGACCGGCGCGATCATCATCTTGATGAGCTTGATGAAGCCATCGCCGAGTGGCTTGAGTGACTTGCCGACTTCGGGGAACATCAAGCCGACCACGGCGCCGAGTACTACGGCAAGGATGACCGCGATGTACAAGTAATGCGACTTGTCGAGCCCCTTGCGTCCAGCTTTGGCAGCTACTGCCGACTCTCCTCGTTGAGAGGTCATGGGATTCTCCTTTGGATACTGTGTAAGGCGCTGCGGTCCTGCACTGATGTCCAATCCGCTGCCCTTGTGTGATATCCATCATTGAGCCGTTGGTGACACACATCACCGTTGCGGTCATATTGGTCATGGAGGTCCACGTGTTTCACAGCTGGAGCATCGCCCGCAGGTTGTTTGTGGCAAACCTCCTGTTCGTCCTGGTCCTGACGGCGGTGTTTGGAGCCTTTTCCGTGGTGGAAGCCCGGGACAGGGCCTACGACAACGCCGGGGGTCGAATGCTCGCCGTGGCGACATCCATTGCCGACAACCCGTTGGTCCTGGACGCGGCTTCAGCTGCGGAGCCCTCTGCTACGCTGCAGCCCTACGCGCTGGACGTCATGGACGATGCTGATGCCGATTTCATCACCATCATGGCTCCGGACAGGACGCGCTGGACGCACCCGAGGGTCGAAGAACTCGGCAAGCCGTACATCGGAACCATTGAGCCCGCGCTGCGGGGCGAGACGTTCACGGAGGTCACGGCAGGCACCTTGGGTCCGTCGGTTCGAACCATCGCACCGGTCAAAGCTGCCGACGGAACCGTCAAAGCCCTGGTGGCAGCGGGAGTTACCGTCCGGACGGTAGATACGGATGTGGCCGAGCGCCTGGGGGTGATCGGAGGCATAGCACTGGTGGTGTTGAGCTTTGGCTCCGTCGCTTCGTGGCTCCTTGGGCGGTATCTGAGATCGGTAACGCGGGGCTGGGGACCGGAACAGCTCGCTCAGCTGTTTGCCTACTACGAGTCGGTCCTGCACTCCGTACGCGAGGGTGTGATCCTGATCGATAACCACGGCAAGGCAGTCATGTATAACGACCAAGCCGCCGAGTTGCTGGGCCTGCAGCCTTCGGACGCCGACCGTTCCCCTGTCGATGCCCCGAAACTCGCTGATCTCCCCTTCGACGGCAGCCTGCGGGCGCTGTTCGAATCCGGCAGGCCAGCACACGACGAGATTCACCTGACCGGTTCCCGGATCCTGGTAGTGAACCAGGCCCCCGCAGTAGGGCCGGTGCCTGAGCGCAGCCGACAGAAACCGGCGGTCTACGGCACAGTGGCCACCATCCGCGACCGTACCGAGATCGAATCCCTGGGCTCGGAACTCCAGACCATGAAAACCCTCTCGGATGCGCTGCGCGCGCAGACACATGAACACGCAAACCGGCTTCACATGATCGTCTCCCTGCTGGAACTTGGCCGCACACCCCAGGCTTTGGACTTTGCCACCAAGGACCTTGAACTCAGCCAGCAACTCACCGACGACATGGTGGCGTCGGTGGATGAGCCCGTCATGAGCGCCTTGGTGATGGGCAAGGCGGCAGAAGCCCACGAACGCGGGGTGGAGTTGGAGGTCCGGACGTCAGGGAGTTCCGGTGTCCGTGGCCTGGAGATCCAGGACCTGGTGACGATCCTCGGAAACCTGCTGGACAATGCCATTGATGCCGCGGCTGCCGGTGACTTCCCACGGAAGGTGGAGCTGGACGTGGAAGCCGGACCTGCCGCCGTCGAATTCACGGTCCGGGACTCCGGGAGTGGCATCAATCCGGAGTCCATTGACGACGTACTGCAGTACGGCTTCAGCACGAAGTCTCCGGACAAAAACCCGCGCGGCTCCCACGGGCGCGGCGTTGGCCTGGCACTGGTGCGCCAGGCCGTGGATCGGCTCAACGGTACGATGACCATCAGCAATCCCGGCGGAGCACAATTCCATGTAGTGCTGCCCGCGTCGGTTCCTGAGGAAGAGAAGGCATGACAGACATCCGTGTCCTGGTAGTGGAGGATGAGCCCATAGCTTCGGACGCCCACTCCGTCTATGTCGGCCGCCTGGACGGGTTTTCGCTGGTGGGCACTGCCCCTGACGGCCAGTCGGCACTGCGCATCCTTGGGGAGTTCGCTGCATCGGGGGCCCCCGTTGACTTGGTCCTGCTGGACATGAATCTGCCTGACCTTCACGGGCTCGACGTGGCCCGGCGCATGAGGTCCGCGGGAGTTTTTGCCGACATCATTGCCATCACCGCTGTCCGGGAACTGAACATCGTGCGCAGCGCCGTGTCCATCGGCGTCGTGCAGTACCTCATTAAGCCCTTCACGTATGCAACATTCGCGGACAAGCTCGGCAGCTACCGAACGTTCCGTGAGCAGCTGGCCGGTTCATTGTCCGGAATCTCCAAGGCGGGAGCCTCCCAAAGCGATGTGGACCAGGCCTTTGCCAGCCTCCGCGCTCCGACGGAACTACCGCTGCCGAAGGGCCTTTCGGGATCCACCCTGGAAGCGGTGAAAGACCTGATGCGGGCGCGGCAGGAAGCGGTCTCCGCGAGCGAAGTCATGGACGCCCTGGGCATGTCCCGCGTCACCGCACGCCGGTATCTGGAATATTTGGCCGACGCCGGGACAGTCACCAGGGCGCCCCGGTACGGCACCCCTGGGCGCCCTGAGAACGAGTACGGCTGGAATCGCGGATAGGCGCCTGTATACACAGAAAGCATTTTTGGCCGTATTGCTCGCCTCAGAGGCCATCGGTGTATACACTGGGGGCATGCGCGCCAGTGATCGGGCTTACAACGCCCTCCGAGAAGACATCATTGAATGGCGCCTGCGGCCAGGTACTGTCTTGGCGGAAGTGGAGCAGTCCGAACGTCTCGGGGTGTCCCGGACGCCGGTCCGTGAGGCGCTGGGCCGGCTCACCGCGGAGGGATTGACGACGGCGGCAGGAGGCCGCGGCGTCGTCGTGACCGATATTTCGCTTGAGAGCATCGACGAGTTGTTCGAGTTGCGCGAAACCCTTGAAGTGAGGGCCGCGGCGTTGGCTGCCCAGCGTGGGGAACCAGGGATCTTCGCCGAGTTGCATACCCAGCTGCTGCTGGCCCCAGAACTGCTCCGCGACGACGATCCCGCGCGCCATGAGTACTACGCCTTGGTGGGTCGCCTGGATGACGCCATCGACGCTGCGGTCTCCAATTCCTACCTTGCCCAGGCGATGCGCAGCTTGCGCGTCCACTTGGTCCGGGTCCGCCGCCTGGCCGCCGATGACACTGCCAGGCTCCACGCGGCAGCCGCGGAACATGCCGCGATTGCCGAGGCCATCGCCGCGGGCAAACCACGGCTGGCCGAGGCCGCCACCACAGTCCACTTGCACCGCAGCCTCACCCACGTTAAAGCCACCCACACCACTGCCCTGAAACAGCCTGCCTAGAAGGAGCACCATGGTCAAGAACCATCACGTCCGCGTTTACAAGAGCGAAGAGAACCTCCCCCGCGAGGAGCAGCTGGCGCATAAGATCGCCGTGGTCGCCGCTGATCCCGTCGAGGTCACCCCCGAGGTCACCGACATGGTGATCAACCGGATCATCGACAACGCCTCTGTGGCCATCGCCTCGCTGAACCGGGCACCGATCGTCGCAGCCCGCGCCCAGGCATTGACCCATTCCCCTTCTGCCAACGGCAAGGGAGCCCACGTCTTCGGCATCACCGAGCAGGTCTCCCCCGAGTGGGCGGCATGGGCCAACGGTGTGGCCGTGCGCGAACTCGACTACCACGACACGTTCCTGGCCGCGGACTACTCCCACCCCGGAGATAACATCCCCCCGATCCTCGCCGTCGCCCAGCACGTGGGCTCCAACGGTGCAGACCTTGTCCGTGCCATCGCCACCGGGTACGAGATCCAGGTGAACCTGGTCAAGGCCATCTGCCTGCACAAGCACAAGATCGACCATGTGGCCCACCTCGGCCCCTCCGCCGCCGCGGGAATCGGCACGTTGCTGGGATTGGATGTTGAGACGATCTTCCAGTCCGTGGGCCAGGCCCTCCACACCACCACCGCCACACGGCAGTCCCGCAAGGGCGAAATCTCCACCTGGAAAGCACACGCCCCGGCCTTCGCAGGCAAAATGGCCGTCGAAGCCGTGGACCGTTCCATGCGCGGACAGACCTCGCCCGTGCCGATCTATGAAGGCGAAGACGGCGTGATCGCCTGGATGCTGGATGGCCCGGACGCCTCCTACGAGGTTCCGTTGCCGCTCCCGGGTGAAGCCAAGCGCGCGATCCTGGACACCTACACCAAGGAACACTCCGCCGAATACCAGGCCCAGGCGTGGATCGACCTCGCCCGCAAGCTCAACCGTGAACACCCCGAAACCACGGACCCGGCCAACGTGGAATCCGTGCTGATCAAGACCAGCCACCACACGCACTACGTGATCGGCTCCGGGGCGAACGATCCCCAGAAGTACTCCCCCACCGCATCCCGCGAAACCCTTGACCACTCCATCCCGTACATCTTCACGGTCGCGTTGCAGGACGGCGCGTGGCACCACGTGGACTCCTACGCCCCCGAACGCGCAGCACGCCCGGACACCGTGGAACTCTGGCACAAGGTCACCACCGTCGAGGACCCGGAATGGACCCGCCGCTACCACTCCCTGGACATCGCAGAGAAAGCCTTCGGCGGCACTGTTGTCATCACACTCACGGATGGGTCGGTTGTCACGGACGAGATCGCCGTGGCCGATGCCCACCCGCTCGGGGCCCGGCCGTTCGCCCGCGAGCAGTACGTCAACAAGTTCCGCACCCTCGCTGCAGGACTCGTGGAGGAAGCCGAAATCGAGAGGTTCCTCGCCGCCGTCGAACGCGTCACCGAACTGGCCGAAGGCGAACTGGACCAGCTGAACATCACCGCAGCCCCCGGCGTCATCAACCTCGAAGCAGCTCCGAAGGGACTGTTCTAAATGCTGTACTCCAAAGTCACTCCCGAACAAAAGCGGGTGAAGCTGCGGGAATTGCTGGCCTCCGGGACCGTGCAGCAGTTCCCAGGCGCCTTCAACCCGCTCTCGGCCCGGCTCATCGAGGAAAAAGGCTTCGCCGGCGTCTACATCTCCGGCGCGGTCCTGGCCAACGACCTCGGCCTGCCGGACATCGGCCTCACCACCCTGACCGAGGTAGCCACCCGCGCCGGGCAGATCGCCCGCATGACCGATTTGCCGTCCTTGGTGGACGCCGACACCGGCTTCGGTGAACCCATGAACGTGGCCCGCACCATCCAGGAACTCGAGAACGCGGGCCTGGCCGGCTGCCACATCGAGGACCAGTTCAACCCGAAACGCTGCGGACACCTGGACGGCAAGAACGTCGTCGACATCGACACCGCCACCAAACGCATCCGCGCCGCAGCAGACGCCCGGCGCGACTCGAACTTCCTCATCATGGCCCGCACGGACATCCGGGCAGTCGAAGGAATCCAGGCCGCACAGGACCGCGCCAAAGCCCTCGTAGACGCCGGCGCTGATGCGATCTTCCCCGAAGCCATGCGTGATTTGAGCGAGTTCCAGGCCATCCGCGACGCCGTCGACGTGCCGATCCTGGCCAACATGACCGAGTTCGGCAAAAGCGAGCTCTTCACCGTCGACCAGCTCCAAGGAGTCGGGGTGAACATGGTCATCTACCCCGTCACACTGCTCCGCATTGCCATGGGCGCTGCAGAGCGTACTCTGGAATCGATCAGGGCTGCGGGGACCCAAGAGGCGGAAGTGGAAAACATGCTCACGCGTGCACGCCTCTACGAACTCGTCGACTACGAGGCATACAACCAATTCGATACCGGCGTTTTTAACTTCCAGGTTCCTGGCGTCCGCTAGGTACCGGATTCATCAAGGGGAAAGCAGGCACTCCGGACTCACCGGTGCGCCTGCATTATGAACGAAGGAGAGCAGCATGGCAGCTGTTGACATCAAAAAAGGCCTTGCCGGAGTCGTGGTGGACTACACCGCCGTCTCGAAGGTCAACCCGGACACCAACTCGCTGCTCTACCGCGGGTATCCGGTCCAGGAACTGGCCGCCAAATGCAGCTTCGAAGAGGTCGCCTACCTGCTGTGGAACGGCGAACTGCCCACCGAGGAAGAGCTGGCTGAATTTACTGCCAGGGAACGCGCCGGCCGCGCTTTGGACCCCGTGGTCAAACAGGTCATCGACACCCTGCCCACCACCGCCCACCCCATGGATGTGTGCCGCACGGCGGCATCCGTGCTCGGCGCCCGGCATGAACTGGCTGAAGATTCTTCACCGGAAGCAAACATGAAGAAGGCAATAGACCTCTGGGCTGCCATGCCTTCCGTCGTGGCCTACGACCAGCGCCGCCGCCGCGGCCAGGAACCCGTGGAACCGCGGGAGGACCTGGACTATTCGGCCAACTTCCTGTGGATGACGTTCGGCGAAGAACAGGTGCCCGAGGTGGTGGAGGCGTTCAACGTCTCGATGATCCTGTATGCAGAGCACTCCTTCAACGCCTCCACCTTCACCGCCCGTGTGGTCACCTCCACGCTCGCTGACCTGCACTCAGCGGTGACCGCCGCGATCGGCGCCCTCAAGGGTCCGTTGCACGGTGGCGCCAACGAGGCCGTCATGCACACCTTCGACGAAATCGGCATCCGCAGCGAAGAGTCCCTCGAGGAAGCCGCCACCCGTGCCCGGGCCTGGATGGAAGACGCCCTGGCACAGAAGAAGAAAGTCATGGGCTTCGGCCACCGCGTCTACAAGCACGGCGACTCCCGTGTACCCACCATGAAGGCCGCCCTGGACAAGATGATCGCCCACTACGGGCGCCCGGAACTCCTTGGGCTGTACAACGGCTTGGAACAGGCCATGGACGAGGCCAAGGCCATCAAGCCCAACCTCGACTACCCGGCCGGCCCCACCTACCACCTGATGGGCTTCGACACCCAGACGTTCACCCCGCTGTTCGTCGCCAGCCGCATCACCGGCTGGACCGCCCACATCATGGAACAGGTAGCCTCCAACTCGCTCATCCGTCCCCTGAGCGAATACAACGGGCCGGAAGAGCGGCACGTGCCCTAACGTTTCCGGTTAGTCAAAGAGACGTACGACGCCGGGCCGGTCACCGAAAGGCGACCGGTCCGGCGTCGTTCTTTCCGCGTTTCTGCTACGGCTGGTCCACCCAATCAGTGGTGTGGACGTCAGCTACATTTTCGTTATCTGCTGCCAAGGCCACCCGCACCGCAATGCGCTGGCCGGCAATCATGGCCGGCAGCCAGTGTTCGGCGTCGGCCCACATCCGGTCCACGGGGAGTTGCATCACCGGGAACCATGCCGGGGCGATCTCGTCGCTTTCGGAAGGTTCCCCCTCCCACGTGCGGGTCAGGAACACAGTGGTGGCCATGTTCCACTCCGGCCTCGCCGGAAACACAAAGTCAACAGTGCCCGCCGGAACCAGGTCCTGCGCGGCAACCACTACATTGATTTCCTCCATGACCTCCCGGCATGCTGCCTGGGAGGCGGTCTCACCCGGCTCCACGTGCCCGCCCACTCCCACTACCTTGCCCCTGCCGAAGCCAGTCTTCTTGGTGCCGAGGAGGACGTGCTCGCCGTCCGCACCGTCGCGGAGGAGGAAGCACAAAGTCACATGGGCTGCAGTCATGCTGCCTACCTTAACCTGATCTCCCCCGCCAGTGCTGCCATTGCTACAGTGAGCCCATGACTGAAGGTGGGGGTAACCGGCCAGCCAATGTGGCCGCCGTTGACGACGCTGCAGATCCTCCGTCCGTCGAGGAAAGTGCGGCTGCCGAAACAGCCACAAAAGCCACGCCCGAACGGGACCTATGGCTACCCCGCTGGCTGGTGGCCCGCCCCCTCTATGCAGGGTGGGCCTGGACTGTGCTGTGGGCCGGGCTTATTGTTTTGGACGAAGTGGTGGACCTGGCCGGATGGACCTGGTACCTCCTGGTCCTCGTTGCGGCACTGCCCACGTTGATCTCCACGCTGGTGGTCCTGCATGCCACGCCCCGCAGTCATCTCAGAGCAGTGGATGCAACAGTGCTGGGTCACTTTTTTGTACGGTTCCTGGCGCTTGTGGCGGCGTTCATGGTGTGGGCCGCCTCGGTGGTGATGAGCGCTTCCATCTCCACCACCGTCCAAACCGTGATCGGCGATTCCGAAAAGGAAGTTACGGCGTTGGGCTTCAACCTCATGCTCGCTGCCGTTCCGCTGGTGCTCTCCGTCCTCTGGATGGCCTTCATTGTGCGCTGTGCATGGTTCCTTCGACGGTTGCGCGGCTGGCGGCAGGTGCCGGTGAAGACCCGGGTTCCCAAGAAGTTCCTCAAGGGACGGCCCCGGCTCAAGCGCGTAGTCGTGGGCCTGGCACATCCGGGGCTCCTGCTGGTGGCCGGCCTGGGGACGTCGCTGTTGGCGTTGTTCGTGGACGCCGTGGAGTTGACGCTGAACGTGCTCGGGTAGTTCGCCGAACGCGCTCTTGGCCCAGCGCCCTCTTAGCCCAGCGCCCTCGGGTGCGCCGCCGCATAGACCTCGCGCAAGGTCTCTGCGGTAACCAAGGTGTAAACCTGGGTGGTGGTCACCGAGGCATGCCCCAGCAGTTCCTGCACCACCCTGACGTCGGCTCCGCCTTCCAGCAAGTGGGTGGCGAAGGAGTGGCGGAGTGTGTGCGGCGAGACGTCCTTGGTGATGTTGGCTTTCTCAGCCGCCGCTTTGAGGATGGTCCAGGCGCTCTGCCTGCTGATCCGGCCCCCGCGGGCGTTGAGGAACAGCGCCGGCGTTCCTTTTCCTTTGGATGCCAGCAGCGGCCTGCCCCGGACAACATAAGCTCCGACGGCGCGGGCTCCGTAGGAGCCGAGGGGCACCAGCCGCTCTTTGGAGCCCTTGCCGAACAATCGGACGATCGCAGGATCGCCACCGGTGTCTTCGAGGGAGATATCATCCACGTCCAACCCGACTGCTTCGCTGATGCGGGCACCGGTGGAGTACAGGAATTCAAGGAGAGCACGGTCTCTGAGCCCTGTGGGCGAATCGGCTCCCGCAGCTTCCAGGATCCGCGTGACCTCGCCGACGCTGATGGCCTTGGGAAGCCGTTTGCCCGGCATAGGCGGGTGGACATCGCTGGCGGGGTCCGCCGTCGTGGTTCCTTCAAGTGCCCAGAATTTGTGAAGTCCGCGGACGGCCACCACCGTTCGCGCAGCGGAGCGGACACCCAGCACTGCGGCGCCATCGCTTCCATCCGACAAGGCCTGGGCGAAGGCGGTCACATGATGCCGGGTGATGTCGCCAGGCCGTTCCACGCCCTGGCCCGTGAGGAAGTTGGAGTAACGTGTCAAATCCCTGCGGTACGCCGCAAGGGTGTTCGCTGCCAGGCCGCGCTCCACACCCACATGCTGCAGGTAGTCCGTTACTGCGCGGTCAAGGCCAGTGGGGGTTCTGGTGGCAGCCTCGGCCATGCTCAGCGCTGGCTCGGGTGAGCCGGCCACGGCGCATTGGCGGGACGAAGCCCAGTGAACCCATCGGCTTTTGCAGCTGCGGCAGCCAGGATGCCCAGCACCGCGGAAGGATTGTGCAGGCGGCCTTCCAGCACTGCCTTCACGGCGTCATCGAGCGGCACCCAGTGGAGTTCAATTTCGGCCTCTTCATCGGTGCGGACGTGCCGGTCCGCCACGGGAACGTCACTGATGCCACGCGCCAGATAGATCCGGACTGCTTCGCTGGACGAACCGGGCGAGTTGAAGAAGTCCACCAGGACGTTCCACGTAGCCGCGACCAAGTCAGCTTCCTCCGCCAATTCCCGGGCCGCCCCCACCACGAAGTCTTCGCCTTCGACGTCCAGCAGGCCCGCCGGGATCTCCCACAGGTCCATGCCCACCGGATGCCGGTACTGCTTCAGCAGCAGGATCTCGCCGTCCACGTTCATGGGGAGCACTGCTACTGCGCCTGGGTGGTCAATGTAGTCACGAACAAGGGTGTCCGTGCCATCGCTGAGTTGGAACGAGTCGCTGACAACGTCCCAAATTCTGCCTTCGTAAACCTTGCTGGTAGACAAAAGACGGCGCGGGCTCGGCATGTCCGAAACCTGCCTTGATGTGCGGGGGGTTTCAGAAATTCCGGGCATCGCGCCGTCCTTCGTTAGTACTTGCGTTTACTTGGCAGCTACCGTGCGGGCACCGGTCTTGGTGGCCACGGGGGCACCTTCGCGACGCTCCAAGGCAGCTTTGACCAAACCTGCGAACAGCGGGTGGGGGCGAGTGGGGCGCGAGCTGAGCTCGGGGTGCGCCTGCGTTGCCACGTAATACGGGTGGACCTCGCGGGGAAGTTCCACATACTCCACCAACTTGCCGTCAGGAGAAGTACCGGAGAACACCAGACCTTCTGCTGCGATCTGGTCACGGTACTTGTTGTTGACCTCGTAGCGGTGGCGGTGGCGTTCGCTGACCGTGGTGGTGCCGTACGTCTCGGCGATGACCGAACCCTCGTCCAGCTTGGCTTCGTAGAGGCCCAGACGCATGGTGCCGCCGAGGTCTCCCTTGCCTTCCACGATGTCCAGCTGCTCTTCCATGGTGGCGATGACCGGGTACTTGGAGTCGGGCTCGAACTCGCTGGAGGAGGCGCCTTCGAGGCCAACCACGTTGCGGGCGTACTCGATCACCATGCACTGCAGGCCGAGGCACAGGCCAAGGACCGGGAGCTTGGACTCACGAGCGAACTTCAAGGCACCGAGCTTGCCTTCGAGGCCGCGGATACCAAAGCCGCCGGGCACGCAGATGGCGTCCACACCGGCCAAGGCCTTCGTGGCCCCGGCATGGGTCTCGCACTCGTCGGAGGGGACCCAGCGGATCTTGACCTTGGCTTCGTTGGCAAAACCGCCGGCACGAAGGGCCTCGGTGACCGAGAGGTACGCATCCGGGAGGTCGATGTACTTGCCCACCAGGGCAACCTCGACCTCGTGCTTCGGGTTGTGCACTGCTTCGAGCAGTTTGTCCCACTTGCTCCAGTCAACATCCTTGAACGGCAGGTCCAGTGCGCGGACGATGTAGGAGTCCAGACCCTGTGAGTGCAGGGTCTTGGGGATGTCGTAGATGCTGGGGGCGTCAGCTGCGTTGACTACGGCGTCGATGTCGACGTCGCACATACGGCCGATTTTCTCGCGCATGGCGTCGGGCACTTCGCGGTCCGAGCGGATCACGATCGCTTCAGGCTGGATGCCGATGGAGCGAAGGGCAGCTACGGAGTGCTGCGTCGGCTTGGTCTTCAGTTCCTGGGACGGTCCGATGTAGGGAACCAGCGACACGTGCAGGAAGAAGACGTTGTTGCGGCCAACATCCTGACGGACCTGACGGGCCGACTCCAGGAACGGCTGCGATTCGATGTCACCTACCGTGCCACCGATTTCGGTGATGATGACGTCCGGGGCGTTCTTGCCTTCGGCAGGCAGCCGCATGCGCCGCTTGATTTCGTCGGTGATGTGGGGAATGACCTGGACGGTGTCTCCGAGGTATTCGCCGCGACGTTCCTTGGCGATGACGGTGGAGTAGATCTGGCCCGTTGTGACGTTGGCCGAACCTTCGAGGTTTTCGTCGAGGAAGCGCTCGTAATGTCCGATGTCGAGGTCGGTTTCGGCGCCGTCGTCGGTCACGAATACTTCGCCGTGCTGGAAGGGGTTCATCGTGCCCGGATCCACATTCAAATAGGGATCGAGCTTCTGCATAGTTACAGACAAACCGCGTGCCCGCAGCAGGTGACCGAGGCTGGAAGCCGTCAGACCCTTACCGAGCGAGGACGCCACACCACCGGTGACGAAGATGTGTTTGGTCGTCTTGGACGAGCCCGGGAACCGGGAATTTACACGGGAATTTGATCGCTGCACCACGGAATTCGAGCTTATCATCAATTACGCCTTCCAAGCGTCTGTTCGGATTCCCCAAATGGTCAATAGTTGCTCACCACCGCATTCCAAGCAAGAGCCGGGCGGGATTAAGTGTGCCGATGTGATGGTGCTCGCATTCCCGGCCAAGAGCACTAAGCGCGCTGCGGCATGAGCTTCGCGTCGTCCAGCAACTCTTGGGCGTGGGCCTGCGCCGATTCAGAATCTTCTTGCCCGGCCAGCATGCGGGCCAGCTCCTTGACCCGCTCGTCCTCGCTCAGCAGCTGTACGTCGCTGGAGGTGAACCCGGTGGTTGTTTTGCCGTCAGCACCGCGCACGGAGGTTTTTGTGACTCGGATGTGTTGATCGGCGAAGGCAGCAACCTGCGGCAAGTGCGTTACCACCAGCACCTGGACGTGCCGGGCAAGCATTGCCAGCCTCCGGCCGATTTCGACGGCGGCCCGGCCACCCACGCCCGCGTCCACCTCATCGAACACGAACGTCGGTACAGGATCTACCGCAGCGAGAACTACCTCGATGGCCAACATCACCCTGGAGAGTTCACCGCCCGAGGCTCCCTTGCCCAGAGGCCGGGCCGGAGCCCCGGAGTGCGGCTGAAGAAGGAAGGCGATCTCGTCGGTGCCCCAAGGGCCCAACGATCCACTGCCATCGACCTCAATGACCAGGGTGGCGTCAGCCATCGCCAGCGCCTTGAGCTCAGCACTGACCCGGGCTGAGAGATCCTTGGCAGCTTTGAGGCGGGCCTTGGAGATAGCCGCTGCTTGCTTCCGGAGAGTGGCTTCCGTCGAAGCCACCTCAGCATCCAGGGACTCGATGCGGCTGGAATCATCCTGAAGCTCGTCCAGCCGGGTCCTGGCAGTCGCCGCCCACTCCAGCACTTCATCAATGCTGGGGGCGTATTTCCGAATCAACTTGGCAAGGGCGGCCCGGCGCTCCTCGATTTCGGAGAGCCGCTCCGGACCTTCCGTATCCAGGGCGGCCTGATAGCTGGACAGCTCTGTTGCAATGTCGTTGAGGAGGAACCCGACCTCCGCGAGCCGGGCAGCGGCGGAGCGCAGTTCCTCGTCATGGTCGGCAACATGCTCAAGTGTCCTCTTGGCAGCATCCACCATGGTGGTTGCGTCGCCGGCGTCCCCAAATTCCTCGGCGATGAGGGACTCATGGGCTGCAGCGGCGGCCAACCGGAGTTCTTCGACGTTGGCGAGCTTCACAGCCTCGGCCTTCAGTGTCTCGTCCTCCCCTGGCTGGGGATCCACTTCGTCGATTTCCTTGAGCGCCGCGTCCAGGGACTCAGCTTCCCGCAGCCGCTCCCGGGCCTCGCTGCGCAGCGTTTCGAGTTCGGACTGAATGTTCTTCCAGTGGCTGTAGAGCTCCTGGTACTCCCCCAGCGTCTTGGCAAGGGGCGCACCGGCGAACCGGTCCAGGGCATGCCGCTGCGCAGTGGCGCTCTTGAGCCGGATCTGGTCCGACTGCCCGTGGACCACTACCAGGCTCTCTCCCAACTCGGCCAGGACCCCCACGGGCGCCGCGCGCCCGCCAACGTAGGCACGGCTGCGCCCATCGGCACCCACGGTACGGGCCAGCAGGAGCTCAGCAACGCCGTCGAACTCTTCCGCCTCACCGCCTGCCTCCTTGGCGCGCTCAACAGCGCTGTGCGCCGGATCGAGCTTCAACACCGCTTCAGCGGACGCCGATTTGGCTCCGCTACGAACGGCGCCTGCATCTGATCGGGCACCCAGAAGGAGCCCGACGGCTGTCACCACCATGGTCTTGCCCGCACCGGTTTCACCGGTGACGACGCTCAGGCCAGGGCCCAGGGGCAGGGCAGCATCGGTGATGACACCAAGGTCACGGATTCGGAGTTCTTCAAGCATGGTTCACTTCGCATTCGTGGGGTCGGAAGGGTCACCATCCCGGGGACCGTCTACATCCCGAGGACTGGGCAACGGAGCCGGTGAAAGGGTCCGGATGACCGGGATAGGGCCGGTGTGGACTTCCCCGCTCCGCGGAGCCGGTCCTCGCCAGCCGTGGATGGGGAGTTCAAACTTGCGGACGAGCCGGGCGGAAAAGGGTGTTTTGTGGGTGCGCGCCAACCGCACAGGGGTGGCTGAACGGGTCACTTCAACACGCGCCCCGGGCGGCAGGTCCACGGAACGCCGACCATCGCACCACAGGACACCGATGGCTTCGGTGCGGTTCATGATTTCGACGGCCAGCTTGGACCTCGGCGATACCACCAACGGCTTGGCGAACAGGGCATGGGCACTGATCGGAACAATCACGAGGGCTTCCACCTCCGGCCACACCACTGGTCCTCCCGAGGAGAACGCGTAAGCGGTGGAACCGGTGGGAGTTGCGAGGACCACTCCGTCACAGCCGAAGGACGTCAACGGGCGCTCGTCCACCTCAGTGACCACTTCCAGCATGCGCTCACGGTTGGCCTTTTCAATGGCAGCCTCGTTCAACGCCCACGTGTGCCAAATCTTCCGGCCCTTGACCCACACCTGGACATCGATGGTCATGCGTTCTTCCACCGTGTACTGGCGACTCGCGATCCATTCGACTGTTTGGGCCAGGTCGGCACGCTCGCTTTCAGCCAGGAAGCCCACGTGCCCCAGGTTGACTCCCAACAACGGGACGTCCACCTCACGCACCAGTTCCGCGGCCCGCAGGATGGTTCCGTCTCCACCCAGGACCATCACCAACTCCACATCCTCCAGGTTGACGTGGTCGTTAAGGATCTCAATGGGTGTATCCAACGCACCGAAAAAACGTTCAATATCGGCCAGTTCAGACTTCTGCAGTACAGGAACCAGGCCGGAGGAATGCAGTTGCGTACAGGCATCCCACGCTGCGCGGAGCGATTCTTCCCGCCCTGTGTGGGCAAGGACAAGTACACGCCTGCTCATCGGGTTCTGCTTTCTAGTGGTTTGGCCAGAATTTCGTGATCAATGCAGCAACGTCCCCGTCCCGCTCTTCGATCTTAGGCAACACCGCTGACATCCCGCGCTTCATCCACAGGAAGTATTCAACATTTCCGTCCTGGCCAGGCAGCGGACTGGCGGCAAGGTCCATCAGGACAAGCCCGGCATCCACCGCGGCCCGGGCCACCTGGGCAACGGCCCGGCGTCGTTCATGGTCCGATGACACCACGCCGGTTCGGCTCAGCCGTTCCTTGCCCACCTCGAATTGCGGCTTGACCATCAGGACCATGTCCCCGCCGGGTTCGGTGCAGTACGCCAGCGGCGCCACCACCAGGGTCAACGAAATGAACGACAGGTCCGCGACCGTCAGGTTTGCGAGCCCACCGATCTGCTCCGGAGACATATATCTGACGTTCAGACCCTCATGGACGTCCACACGGGGGTCATCGCGCAGGTGTGGCACCAACTGGCCGTGTCCTACATCCACCGCCACGACGCTTGCCGCCCCTTGCCGCAGCAGGACGTCAGTGAAGCCACCTGTGGAGGCACCGGCGTCGAGACACCGCTTCCCGGCAACCACGACGGCGGGAAACGCCTCCAGCGCGCCCGCCAACTTATGACCGGCGCGGCTGACGTAGATGTCCTCGAGATGGGCCTCTACGGCCAAGTCCGTAGCCGAGTCCACCTGGAGTGCGGCTTTGGCGAGGACAGTCCCCGCGGAGCTGACTTTTCCATCGCTGATGAGCTTTGCTGCATGGGTACGTGACCTCGCCAACCCACGGGTGACGAGTTCCTGGTCGAGTCGTGCCATACGCTAGCTGTCGCCTTCCGGGCGGGGAGTACTTTGTGGTGCGGCAGGGAGGCCGGGTTCAGCATCCAAGGCTTCCAGCAAGGAGTCGTGAATGGCTGCGTACAGGTCTCCGTGTTCAGCCACGGGGGTCGCCGGCACGTTGTCCAGGACGGCCAAGGCCCTGTCCACCAGCGGGTCCCCCGTGGAGCTGGCTGAATCGGGCCACTGGACCTCCGGGCGCGAGGGCTCAGAGTTTTCAGTCACGGGGCCGTCGTGGCCCGCATGGCTTTCCGCCGGTACATAATTGGGCTCGGTCATCGCACCAGTCTAGTGAGTTCGCCATTCCACCTGTGGCGCCTGCGCCACAGCCATGTCGGGGAACCTGGCCCACCACGCGGCACAGGCCGCGCGCCAAGCGTCAAGGTCATCCTCAGCGCCCGTGACCGTGACGGTCCCGTCCCCGGCGACCGCCGAGGCTGCACCGCAACGGAAGGTTCCGTCGTCGCTGATGACCTCAGGGTAGGGCGCGTAAAGGCCCTCCAAGTCGGCCAAAAGGTAGGTGGGGCGCTCGTCGGTCCGCGCCGCAAGGATGGTGTGGGTGGTGTCCACGCCAGTGAGGACGGCCGCCGTCGCAAATCCCGCACGGTTGCCACCCAGGATGTCCGTGTCCAAACGGTCGCCCACAACCAGCGGACGATCGGCGGTCAACCGTTTCGCTGCCGCATGGAAAAGCGGCGCTTCGGGCTTGCCAGCCACCACAGGAGTTTTCCCCGTAGCAGCCGCCACAGCAGCAACCAGCGTCCCATTGCCCGGTGCCATGCCTCGAGCCTGCGGTATGGACATGTCCGTGTTGGTGGCAAACCACATGGCTCCACCGGCCACTACATACGACGCCTCCGCGAGATCCTTCCAACCGATCTCAGGGTTGAATCCCTGGACCACGGCAACCGGGGACTCAGCGGCGCTGTGGACCGGCTTGAGTCCCACCAATTCAATCTCATGGGCCAGAGCTGCGCTGCCGGTGATGAGCACATGCGCCCCCGCAGGCAACAGGGAAGCCAGAAGCTCCCCTGCTGCCTGGGAGGAACTGACCACTTGATGGTCCTCCGCCGGCGCACCGAGCTCACGCAAGTGCGCAGCGACCTGGGCCGGGGTGCGGGAGGCGTTGTTAGTCACGTAGCCAAGGCCAACGCCAAAGGTCTCCAGACGCAGCAACGACTCCACGGCCCCGGGGATGGCGTGCGGTCCTGCATAGACCACACCGTCCAGATCCGAGAGGACGGCATCAAACAATGAGATGAGTGGATCAGCCATGCTGGGAGTCAGAACCCTGGTTCTCGGCGTCTTCTTCCTTGGCTTCTTCTTCCTCAGAGTCGTCTTCTGCGGAGTCGATGTCCGACTCCGCGTCGTTCGACTCGAAGTAGTCAGACTCTGCGTCATCAAGTTCAACGTCATCGTGCTCAACGTCAGCCGCTGCGGCTTCGGCAATAACCGATTCCGTCTCAGGCTTAACGACGTCGGGCTCCGGAGCCGACTTGACGAACCGCGGCTTGCTCGCGGCTGCTTCTTCCTGCTCATCCCACCCGAGGTCAAGGATCTCCGGTTCAGCGAAATCGCCAACTCCCAGAGCATTCTCAGCCACCAAAGCCTGCCGGGCCCACTTGTCCGCTTCTTCCGTGCGACCCACCGCGCTGAGCGCTTCAGCGTAAGCACGGAAAAGTCGCGGGCTGTAAGAGAAGGCCCTGTTGATGTCCAACTGGGGAATTTCCAGTTCGGTGACTGCAGCATCAAACTGCTTCAAATCCGCACGGGCACCGGCCGCCACCATGGCCAGCTCCACCTTGCCCGGGGCATCGAGGTCCTGGGCTTCTGGAGAACGAACCATATCCAACGCACGGTCCGGACGTCCGAGGCCTCGCTCGCAGTCAGCCATCACAGGCAAGTGCACGTTGGACCCGCTGATGCGGCGGTACGTACGGAATTCACGAAGCGCTTCGCCATAGTGTCCCGCGGCGTAGGCGGTCAGGCCCACCGCTTCACGAACAACCGAAAGGCGTCCGCCACGACGGCTTGCAGCCAATGCGTGCTGGAAGGCCAGCTCAGGCTCAATGTCAATCAGGCGGCCAGCCATGACCAGGTGCTTGGCGACCCAACCAGCACTCTGCTCCTCAAGTGTCTTGATCTGGTGACCCGTGGCGCGGTCGAGTTCCTTGCCCGTGACATCCTCATCGATCTCGGGAGACCGCTCACGGTCAGGACGGTTGGAGCTGCGGATGTCCTTGGCGTTGGGCACCCTGGCAGGACGCTCTTCCCAGGAGTTACCGCGGTCGTTGCGGTCGCCGAAAGGCTTGCGGTCGCCGCGGTCGTTGTGGAAGGGGCGACGGTCATCGTTGTCGCGGCGGGGGCCGTCAAAGTTCCGCGGACCGCGCCCGGGACGATCGCCGAAAGGCTTACGGTCGCGGTCGCCGCCGAAGGAGCGACGCTCGCCGTCACGGGCCGGACGATCATTGCGGTCGCCGAAAGGCTTACGGTCGCCACGGTCGTTGTTGAACGGGCGACGGTCATCGTTGTCGCGACGGGGACCGTCGAAGTTCCGCGGACCGCGCTCGGGACGATCGCCGAAAGGCTTACGATCGCCACGGTCGTTGTTGAAGGGGCGCCGGTCGCCGTCACGGGCCGGACGATCGTTGCGGTCACCGAAAGGCTTACGATCGCGGTCGCCACCGAAGGAGCGACGCTCTCCGTCACGGGCCGGACGGTCGTTGCGGTCACCGAAAGGCTTACGATCGCGGTCGCCGCCGAAGGAGCGACGCTCGCCGTCACGGGCCGGACGATCGTTGCGGTCGCCGAAAGGCTTACGATCGCCACGGTCGTTGTTAAACGGACGACGCTCGCCGTCACGGGCCGGACGATCGTTGCGGTCACCGAAAGGCTTACGATCGCCACGGTCGTTGTTAAACGGACGACGCTCGCCGTCACGGGCCGGACGGTCGTTGCCGTCTCGGTTCTCCCGGGAACGGAACCCACGAGGGTCCCCGCCTGAGTTGTTGTTGGGGCGGTACGAACCGCGGTCGTCGCGATTACCGCCGAAGTTTCCGCGATTACCGCCGCGATTGCCGCCGTTGTGCTCAGCCATGGTGGATTCCTCCTGTTGCGAGCCGACCACTGGCGCGTGCGTAGTCGCTCATAACCCTTATTTCGTTGTCACGCCGCCGGCAGCGCTCAGCTACCGACTCGTATGTCTTATGCAATTCTATTCGACGCCACCACGGCAGCCGAACGCCTGGACCTGATTCCCGGTCTCCCGTGTCAAGTCTCACAGCCGCTTCAGCAGCCTGCGGGAAGCCTTCAGCGACAGCGACTGGCCTGGGTTGTTGGCAAGTTCCCGGTTGATGGATGCTTTGCCTCGTTTAGGGGTTGGGTGGTTAAAGGGGAAGAGCCCCGACCTGTGGTCGGGGC
>NZ_JBBEGB010000012.1:0-106168 GCF_037402035.1 Paenarthrobacter sp. CCNWLY172 | reverse complement strand
GGTACCTTCTTTAAAGACGACACGGTCGTTGCAACTCCCAAAAATTCTGGGTGTTGCAACGACCGCTAGAACCGGCCCTGCGAGGTGGGCGGCCGCCGTCGTACTCATCACCCACAAACGAGAATGCGGGCCCCGCCATAAGGCGGGGCCCGCATTCAACAACCGAAGAACTAGCTCTTGGTCTTGGACTTCTTTTCAGGCCACGGGCCAACAGGTTCTTTGCGTGAACCGTCGTCAACCTTGGAGGTATCGGCGAGGTCACCCACCTTGTGGACCTTCAGTGAGTTCGTGGAACCGGCCTGTCCTGGCGGGGAACCGGCGGCGATGACAACCAGGTCGCCTTCGTCCACAAGATCCATTTCCAGCAGGCTCTTGTCCACTTGTGCGGTCATCTCATCGGTGTGGCCCACGGAGGGAACCAGCACCGGCTGGATGCCCCAGGTGAGGGCAAGCTGGTTCCAGACGTGCTCCACCGGCGTGAACGCGAAGACCGGCTTGACGGGGCGGAGGCGCGAAAGGCGGCGTGCCGAGTCACCGGACTGGGTGAAAGTACAGATGTACTTTGCGTCCAGCTGGTCGGCGATTTCGACGGCGGCACGGGTGATGGCGCCACCGCGCGTCTTGGGCTTGGTACCCAGCGGGGGGACGCGCTCGAGGCCGTGAACTTCGGTGGACTCGATGATCCGGGCCATGACCTTGACGGTTTCGATGGGGTACTGGCCCACAGAGGTTTCGCCGGAGAGCATGACTGCATCGGCGCCGTCGAGAACTGCGTTGGCGCAGTCTGAAGCCTCGGCACGCGTCGGACGCGGGTTGTCGATCATGGATTCCAGGACCTGGGTGGCCACGATGACCGGCTTGGCCCAGCGACGCGCCAGTTCAATGGCACGCTTCTGGACGATCGGCACCTCTTCGAGCGGCAGCTCGACACCGAGATCGCCACGGGCAACCATGATGGCGTCGAAGGCGTCGATGATTTCGTGGAGCTGCTCCACTGCCTGCGGCTTTTCGATCTTGGCGATCACCGGAACACGGCGGCCTTCTTCGTCCATGATCTCGTGGACGCGCTTGATGTCTGAGGCATCACGCACGAACGAGAGGGCGATGAGGTCGGCGCCGCGCTTGAGGGCCCAACGGAGGTCGTCCTCGTCCTTTTCGCTCAAGGCGGGGACGTTGACGGCAACACCGGGCAGGTTGATGCCCTTGTTGTTGGAAACCTTGCCGCCAACAGTAACGGTGGCGACTACCTTGACGTCGTCAACCTCGATGGCACGCATGGCCACCTTGCCGTCGTCGATCAGCAGGGCATCGCCCACGTTGACGTCTTCAGTGAGGCTCTTGAGCGTGGTGGAGCAGATGTCCTTGGTGCCGGGTACATCTTCGGTGGTGATGGTGAAGGTGTCGCCGACGGCCAGCTCGTGGGGTCCGTCAACAAAACGGCCAAGACGGATCTTGGGTCCCTGGAGGTCAGCCATGATCGCAACAGGCTTGCCCAGCTGCGCCGCAGCCTTGCGGACGTTTTCGTAGGTGATGTCATGCACGGAGTAGTCGCCGTGGCTCATGTTCATGCGAGCAACGTCGACGCCGGCCTCCAGCACCGCGAGGGTGTTGTCGAAGCTGGAGATAGCCGGGCCGAAAGTTGCCACAATTTTCGCGCGTCTCATATACCTACCCTAAGTAGTTCATGCTGATTGAGTAAAAGAAACGTTCCTGCCGGCGCTATAAGACCGCTATTGCCCGGTCGGTGGGGGCGACCGGTGCCGGGAGAATGGTGCTTCCCATCAGGAACTTGTCCACTGCGGCCGCACATGCACGGCCTTCCGCAATGGCCCACACAATCAGTGACTGGCCACGTCCGGCATCGCCGGCAACAAACACGCCCTCGGTGTTCGTCATGTAGTAGCCGTCGCGGGCAACGTTGCCCCGACCGTCGAACTCTGCGCTGACCTGCTCCGTGATTCCTGCCGGCTCAGCGCCGGTAAAGCCAAGGCTCAGGAAGACAAGGTCAGCTGGGATGATCCGTTCTGTACCGGCCTTGGGCAGGCGTTTGCCGTCCACGAACTCGGTTTCAGCAACTTTGACGCCGGTGAGTTTGCCGTTTTCTCCAACGAACTCAACGGTGGACGCAAGGTAGGTACGCTCGCCGCCTTCTTCGTGGGCGCTTGCGACCTCGAAGAGGGTGGGGAACGTCGGCCACGGCTGGTGTCCTGCACGTTCCGACGGCGGCTGCTTGCCGATCGCGAGCGTGGTCACCGAAGCGGCCTGATGGCGGTGGGCGGTGCCGATGCAGTCAGCACCGGTATCGCCACCACCGAGGATGACAACGTGCTTGCCGCGGGCATCAATGTGGTTTTCGGGGTTCTCCCCTGCCACCATACGGTTCGAAGGAACCAGGTAATCCATGGCGAAGTGGACGCCCTCAAGGTCGCGGCCCGGGATGGGCAGGTCACGCGGCACGGTAGCACCGGTGGCGACTACGACGGCATCGTAACGGCGACGCAGCTGCTCCCAGGTCACGTCTGTACCAACGGCGACTCCGGTCCGGAAGCGGGTGCCTTCGGCCTTCATCTGCTCCAGGCGGCGGTCAACCTGTTCCTTCTCCATTTTGAAGTCGGGGATGCCATAGCGGAGCAGTCCGCCAATCTTGTCGTCGCGTTCGTAGACGGCCACGGTGTGGCCAACACGGGTCAGCTGCTGTGCCACGGCCAGGCCTGCCGGTCCGGATCCCACCACGGCCACTGTCTTGCCAGTGAGGCGCGTCGGCGGCAGCGGCTGGACCCAGTCGTTGTCGAAGGCCTGGTCGATGATCGAAACCTCGACCTGCTTGATGGTCACTGCAGGCTGGTTGATACCCAGCACGCAGGACGCTTCGCAAGGTGCAGGGCACAGACGGCCCGTGAATTCCGGGAAGTTATTCGTGGCATGAAGTCGCTCAATCGCTTCTTCACCCTTATCCCGCCACACGAGGTCGTTCCACTCAGGAATCAGGTTGCCCAGCGGGCAGCCCTGGTGGCAGAACGGAACGCCACAGTCCATGCAGCGGCCGGCCTGGCTCTTCAGGACACCCTTTTCCTGTGCTTCGTACACCTCTTTCCAGTCCATGATGCGGACGGGAACAGGACGGCGTGGCTGCGTTTCGCGCTGCCGGACTTTCAGAAATCCGCGTGGATCAGCCACCGGTTACCTCCAGGATTCGAGACCATACTTCTTCGCCATCGGGGTCCAAACCCTCTTCAATGGCGTCGAGACGGGTTTGCAGGACTGCTGCGTAGTCGCGGGGCAGTACTTTGGTGATGCGGGCGGCGGTGTCGTCGAAGTTTTCGAGCAGACGGCCGGCCAGGACGGATTCGGTTTCCTCAAGGTGCTTGGTGAGGAGGCCGTGAACGATGTCGCGGTCCTCGGCATCGAGCTCCAGGAGCTGGAGTTCGCCGGTGTCGAGGGCCATCTTGTTGACACGCTCGGGCTGCAGGTCCAGCACATAGGCGGTACCACCGGACATGCCGGCACCGAAGTTGCGGCCGGTGCGCCCGATGATCAAGGTCTGGCCACCGGTCATGTATTCGCACCCGTGATCGCCAATACCTTCGACGACGGCGGTCGCACCGGAGTTGCGGACCAGGAAGCGTTCGCCAACCTGGCCACGCAGGAACATCTCGCCGCTGGTGGCACCGTAGCCGATGACGTTGCCTGCAATGACATTGCGCTCTGCCTGGAACACGTTGGTGCGGTCCGGGCGGACGATGATGCGGCCGCCGGAGAGACCCTTGCCGACGTAGTCGTTGGAATCGCCGAACATCCGCAGCGTAATGCCCGCGGGCAGGAACGCTCCGAGCGACTGGCCTGCGGTGCCGTTGAGCGTGACGTCGATGGTGTCGGTCGCCAGGACATCGATGCCGAAGGTTTTGGTCACCACGTGGCCCAGCATCGTACCCACGGACCGGTCTGTGTTAATGACGTCGAGGGTGATCTTGACGGGCATGCGGTCGCTGAGTGCTTCCTGGGCCATGGTGATGAGCCGCTGGTCAAAGTGCTTGTCCAGCTCGTGGTTCTGGCCGGTCATGTTGCGCAGCGGCACGTCGTCGTCGAACTCCAGCCCGTGCAGGATGGGATCGAGGTCCAGCCCTTCGGCCTTCCAGTGGTTGATCGCTTCGCGGGTGTCCAGCACCTCGGCGTGACCGATGGCTTCTTCCAGGCTGCGGAAACCGAGCTCTGCAAGGATTTCGCGGACTTCTTCTGCGAGGAACTCGAAGAAGTTGACCACGAACTCGGGCTTGCCGTTGAAGCGGGAGCGGAGCTCGGGGTTCTGTGTGGCAACACCAACGGGACAGGTGTCCAGGTGGCAGACGCGCATCATGATGCAGCCTGAAACCACCAGCGGAGCAGTCGCGAAACCGTATTCCTCGCCACCCAGCAGGGCAGCAATAACAACGTCGCGGCCGGTCTTGAGCTGGCCATCCACCTGAACCACCACGCGGTCGCGGAGACCGTTGAGCATGAGGGTCTGCTGGGTCTCGGCCAGGCCGAGTTCCCACGGCACGCCCGCGTGCTTGAGCGAGTTCAGCGGCGAGGCGCCGGTACCGCCGTCGTGACCTGAAACAAGTACGACGTCGGCCTTCGCCTTGGTGACGCCGGACGCCACCGTGCCGATCCCGACTTCCGAAACCAGCTTCACGTGGACACGGGCCGAAGGGTTGGCGCGCTTGGCATCGTAAATGAGCTGTGCGAGGTCTTCGATCGAGTAGATGTCGTGGTGCGGGGGCGGGGAAATGAGTCCGACTCCGGGAGTCGAGTGACGCGTCCGGGCTACCCAGGGGTAGACCTTCTGGGCCATCAGCTGGCCACCTTCGCCGGGCTTGGCACCCTGGGCCATCTTGATCTGGATGTCGTCGGCGTTGGTCAAGTACAGGCTGGTGACGCCGAAGCGGCCGGAAGCGATCTGCTTGATGGCAGAGCGGCGCTCCGGATCCAGCAGGCGGTCAACGTCCTCGCCACCTTCACCCGTATTGGATTTGGCGCCCAAACGGTTCATGGCAATGGCCAGGGTCTCGTGCGCTTCCTTGGAAATGGAGCCGTAGCTCATGGCACCGGTAGAGAACCGCTTGACGATGCTGGAGACCGGTTCCACTTCCTCGAGCGGAACCGCAGGGCGTACACCGTCCTTGAACTTCAGGAGCCCACGCAGGGTCATCAGGTTCTCGGACTGGTCGTCGATGCCCTTGGTGTAGGCCTTGAAAATGTCGTACCGGCGTTCGCGGGTAGCGTGCTGCAGGCGGAACACAGTCTCAGGGTTGAAGAGGTGCGGTTCACCGTCGCGGCGCCACTGGTACTCGCCACCGCCAAGAAGCGGCTGGTGCGGGTGCTCGATGCCACCTTCGGGGTAGGCCATCTGGTGGCGCGCCGAAACTTCGGCAGCGATGACGTCCAAGCCGACGCCACCCAGCTGGGAATGCGTGCCGGAGAAGAATTCGTCCACGAGCTCCTGGGACAGGCCCAGCGCCTCAAAGGTCTGGGCGCCCGTGTAGGAAGCCACGGTGGAAATACCCATCTTGGACATGATCTTCAGGACACCCTTGCCGAGGCCCTTGATCAGGTTGTAGACGCCGTCTTCAGCGGTGACGCCAGTGACGTCACCGTTGGAAATCAGCTGTTCCACCGATTCCATGGCCAGGTATGGGTTGACTGCGGATGCGCCGTAGCCAATGAGCACGGCAACGTGGTGCGTCTCGCGGACATCGCCGGCCTCAACCACCAGCGCGGTCTTGGTGCGGTTGGCGCTGCGGAGCAGGTGGTGGTGAACGGCGCTGACCAGCAGGAGCGAGGGAATCGGCGCCCACTGTGCGTTTGAGTCACGGTCGGACAGCACCACGTACTGCACACCGCGGTTGATCGCGCCGGAAACCTGTTCGCAGATTTCGGTCAGGCGTGCACGAAGTGCCGCTTCCCCACCCTCGGGGCGGTAAAGGCCGCGGACCTTCATGGCGATGCGGTCGCCGTCGGGCGTCTCGATGTTCGCGATCTTGGCGAGCTGGTCGTTGTTGATGACCGGGAACGGCAGGGAGATCTGCGGCTGGCGGACCTGCTTGCCGTCCAGGAGGTTGCCGTTGGGGCCGATGGCACACTTCAGTGAAGTGACCAGTTCCTCGCGGATGGCGTCCAGTGGCGGGTTGGTGACCTGGGCGAAGGACTGCACAAAGTAGTCGAACAGCAGGCGTGGGCGCTTGGAAAGCACGGCGACAGGAGTATCCGAACCCATGGCACCCAGGGGCTCGGCACCCGTGCGGGCCATCGGGCCGAGCAGGATCTTGAGCTCTTCGGTGGTGTACCCGAACGTGCGCTGGCGGATGTTGACCGACGCCGCGGTGTGGACCACGTGCTCGCGCTCAGGGAGCTCGTTGATGTCGATCAGGTTGTCCTTGAGCCATTCAGCCCACGGATTGGCAGCAGCAACCTCGGCCTTGACCTCGGCGTCGTCAATGATGCGTCCGGCTTCGGTGTCCACCAGGAACATCTTGCCGGGGGCGACGCGGCCCTTCTTGACCACGTTGGAAGGCTCTACCTCGATCACCCCAACTTCGGAGGCAAAGATGATGAGGCCGTCTTCGGTGATCCAGTAGCGTCCCGGGCGCAGGCCGTTGCGGTCCAGGGTTGCACCAACGAGGTTGCCGTCGGTAAAGGAAACAGCGGCCGGACCGTCCCACGGCTCCATGAGCAGTGAGTGGTACTCATAGAAAGCACGGCGGGCGGGATCCATGGTGGCGTGGTTCTCCCACGCTTCCGGGATCATCATCATGATGGAGTGCGTGATGGGGCGGCCGGACAGCCACAGGAGCTCGGCAACCTCGTCGAAGGAAGCGGAGTCCGAGGCACCGGGGGTGCAGATCGGGTACAGCTCTTCGGGAACGGAACCCAGCAGCGGGCTCGCCAGCTGCGACTGACGCGCACGCATCCAGTTGCGGTTGCCCTTGACCGTGTTGATTTCACCGTTGTGCGCGATGGTGCGGAAAGGCTGCGCCAAAGGCCATGACGGGAACGTGTTGGTAGAGAAGCGCGAGTGGACAATGGCGAGCTTCGTCTTGAAGCGCTTATCCGAAAGGTCCGGGTAGAACGGCTCCAACTGGGCTGTGGTCAGCATGCCCTTGTAAACGACGGTGCGCGAGGACAGCGACGGGAAGTACACGCCGAACTTGTTCTGGGCACGCTTGCGGATGCGCCAAGCGCGGGAGTCCAGCTCATTGTGCTCAAGCTGCTCACCGGTGGCTGAGGCAAAGAACGGCTGCGAGAAGTACGGCATACAGGCCCGTGCCATGGCGCCGACCAGATCGGCGACCACTGGAACTTCACGCCAGCCGAGGACCGTCAGGCCTTCGTCGGCTGCAAGCGCTTCAATGCCGGCCTTCGCGGTTTCTGCTTCGCGGGACTCGGCGGGAAGGAAAGCTGTGCCCACCACGTACTGGCCAGGGGCGGGCAGTTCGAATTCGGTGACGGCCCGGAAGAACTCGTCCGGTACCTGCATAAGCAGGCCCGCACCGTCGCCGGTACCTTCGTCGGCGCCCACGGCGCCGCGGTGTTCGAGATTGCGGAGGGCGGTCAGAGCCGCTTCCACGATGTCGTATCCCGGTTCCCCGCGGAGCGTGGCAATAATAGCCAGGCCGCAGGCGTCCTTCTCCGTATCAGGGTTGTAAAGACCCTGGGCCTCCGGGAGCGCGGCAAAGCGCTTGAATGGAGACATGGCACCCTGAGGTTCGATATTTTCGGACCAACCGGGGTTATGAAGATGGGTCATGGGAGACGTCCTTCCTCGAGATCGTGCGTATGGAAGGGACAACGTTGGCCCCACCTTGCCTGCCCTGTGACGGGCACAACAAAGCGCTAGTAATTGGAATTGTAGGCCAGCCGATCCAGCGCAACGAACAGTTACGCAGACCTCTGGCCCCGGCTTGACCAGTGAACATCGGTATGCTGCGGTCCGGTTTCCGGGGTGCCACGACGCTGTGGACTGGGCCCTACGAGCGGTGACTCTGTTGCCCCTTGACCGAACGTGACTACTTGGTGTCGTCAGCCTTCGGCGTGGATCCGGGGGCCTTCCTTGCGGCAGTTGCAGCAGATGTGGATTCCGGGGCGGACGTGGTGTCCTTTTCCGGCTTCCCTGCTGTTTTCTGCGGCTCGTCAACGTGGCCCGAATCGCTTTGGTTATCAGGGAGATTACCACGCGAACCAGTATCTGAGACAGATGCGTCCACATCATGACTGGTGACGCTCGTCACCGGAATGGGCTCTTTTCCGGCCTTCTCTTCCGGCTCGCGCCCCGCCAAGTAAGGAGTGTCGGGTACAGGCCGTCCCCGGCGGCCGAGGATGAAGAAGATGGCCAGCGCAGCAATGAAGACAAAGATGCTGGTCCACACATTGAGCCTGGTGGTAATGCCAAACAGATTGATCTGTTCAGCATCATCGATGCGCAACGCCTCGATCCACACCCGGCCCAGGGTGTAGTACACCGCGTAGAGCCAGAAGAGCCGTCCCCACCGGTAGTTGAACTTCTTGTCCAGCAGCAGAAGGATGGCCACGCCCAGCAGGTTCCACAGCATCTCGTAGAGGAACGTGGGGTGGAACAGCGTGCCTGCCGCCATATCCGGCGGGAAGTTCGCGTTGGCTGGATCAATCTCCAATCCCCAAGGCAAGGTGGTCGGCGCACCGAAGAGTTCCTGGTTGAACCAGTTCCCCAAACGGCCGATCGCCTGGGCCAGCAGGAGTCCCGGCGCAGCTGCGTCCAGGAAAGCCGTCAGTTTGACGCCTGCCCGGCGGCAACCAATCCAAGCGCCCACGGCACCCAGGATGACGGCACCCCAAATGCCGAGTCCGCCTCGCTGAATCTGCGGAATCAGGGACAGGTCCCCGGTACCGTCAAAGCCCGGACCGAAGTAAGCGTCAGGCGAGGAGAACACATGGTAGAGCCGGCCGCCGATGATGCCGAAAGGAATTGCCCAGATGGCAATGTCCCACAGGCTGCCTTCAGGAGCGCCACGGCGCTTCCATCGGGCCGACGTCAGCCACAGGCCAACGATGATGCCCGCCAGGATGCAGAGGGCGTAAGCGTGGATACGCAGCGTCCCCCACGGTAGCGGAATGTCGAAACCGGACCACGATGGGCTCGGGATACTCATGGGGACCATTGCCGCTGCGTGGAGGACGGTCTGCATTCGCTTCGCTGTTTCCTTTTCTAGGCTTCTGCAGCTGCGCGGCCCAAGCCGGCGCTGAGGTTCTTGGTGAGTTGCCCGACAGCGTCCACGCCGCCATCGCGGAGAGCCGCCACCAGGGCGGTTCCAACGATCACGCCGTCAGCATAGCCGGCAATTTCACGGACGTGGTCCGGGTTGGACACGCCCAAACCGACGCACACGCGCCCGGCTCCGGCAGCGTGGGCACGGGCCACCACGTCTTCAGCACTGCTGCTGACAGAGGTGCGCGTTCCGGTGACGCCCATGATTGAGACAGCGTAGACGAATCCACGACTTGCCTTGACGGTCATATCAAGTCGCTCCGGGGTGGACGAAGGTGCCACGAGGAACACCCGGTCCAAGCCGTACTTATCCGAGGCCTCGAACCACTCATGAGCCTCGTCAGGGACCAAGTCGGGGGTGATGAGCCCGGCTCCCCCGGCTTCGGCCAGGCGCCGGGAGAATTCATCGACACCCATGCGCATGACCGGGTTCCAGTAGGTCATGACCAGCACGGCCGCATCCGTAGCGGCGGTGATGCCGGCAACAACGTCGAAAACGTTGCTGACACGGAATCCGTTGGCGATCGCCTCGGTGGTTGCAGCCTGGATGACCGGGCCGTCCATCACAGGATCGGAGTACGGGATGCCGATCTCGATGAGGTCAGCGCCATTGCGGGCCAAGGCGATGCCCGCCTCTATGCTTTCCTGGACGGTGGGGTACCCCGCGGGGAGGTAGCCCACCAGCGCGGCACGGCCTTCTGCCTTGGCACGATCGATGGCGGCAGCGGATTTGCTGGCGAATTCTTCAGTCATCAGTTCTGGTCCTCGTTGACATCCCCGGCATCGGACGTGCGCTCGGTGGGGCCCTTGGGCTTACGGGTAGATAACGTAGTGCCCTTGACGTGGCCTTCTTCATCCAACATGTTGAACCAGGCCGCGGCTGTCTCCACGTCCTTGTCTCCACGACCGGACAGGTTCACGATCACCGTGACGTCAGAAGGGTTCTCCTTGCCTTCGGTCAACCGATGGCCGATCTTGATGGCGCCGGCCAAGGCGTGCGAGGACTCGATGGCGGGAATGATGCCCTCGGTCCGGCACAGGAGGCTGAAGGCATCCATCGCTTCGGTATCCGTGACCGCCTCATACGTGACGCGCCCAATGTCGGCCAGGTATGAGTGCTCCGGACCCACGCTGGGGTAGTCCAGACCCGCAGAGATGGAGTGGGACTCGATGGTCTGGCCGTCTTCGTCCTGCATGAGGTAGGAACGGGCGCCGTGCAGGACACCGGGACGGCCCAGGGAGATCGCAGCCGCGTGGCGACCGGTCTCGACACCTTCTCCGCCTGCTTCAAAGCCATAGATCTTGACGGATGCGTCGTCAAGGAAAGCGTGGAACAGGCCGATCGCGTTGGACCCACCACCGATACATGCGGCAATGGCATCGGGGAGCTTGCCTGTTTGCTCCAGGATCTGGCTGCGGGCTTCCTCGCCAATGACTTCATGGAAATAGCGGACCATGGCAGGGAATGGATGTGCCCCGGCCGCAGTACCCAGAAGGTAGTGGGTGTGTTCGACGTTCGAGACCCAGTCGCGCAGGGCGTCGTTGATGGCGTCCTTGAGTGTCTGGGAGCCGTTGGTCACGGGTACCACGGTGGCACCGAGCAGCTGCATGCGGGCAACGTTCAGGGCCTGGCGCCGGCAATCCTCGGCACCCATGTAGACCACACATTCCAGGCCAAGCAAAGCTGCCGCCGTGGCACTGGCCACGCCGTGCTGTCCGGCGCCGGTTTCCGCGATCACCCGTGTCTTGCCCATGCGCTTGGCGAGGAGGGCCTGGCCCAGGACGTTGTTGATCTTGTGGGACCCGGTGTGGTTCAGGTCTTCGCGCTTGAGGAAGATGCGTGCTCCGCCGGCGTGCTGGGAGAAGCGTTTGGCTTCGGTGAGGAGGGAAGGCCGGCCGGAGTAGTTTTTGTTGAGGTCCTTGAGCTGAGCGATGAACTCGGGGTCAGCTTTGGCTTTCTCGAAGGTGTCCTGGACTTCGTCGAGGGCGGCGATGAGGGACTCGGGCATCCAGCGTCCGCCGTAGTTGCCGAAGTAGGGCCCGGAGGCGTTGCGCAGCGAAGGGCCACCTTGCAGGAATGCGTCAGCCGCATTCTCTTCTGAGCCGGCTGTTGGCGCGTTGACCATCAGTCTCACCGTCCTGTTCCAGTTAGTTCATTGGGTAGTTCCACGTGCCGCAAGGCAGCCGCAGGCTCAAGCCCGGGCTGCCTTGCGACAGTTCGCCGTGATTCAGTGACTGCCTCAGTTCCTGACGGCGATGGCGGCAGCTCCAGCTGCCTTGAATTCGGTGATGCGTTCGCGCGGCGTGGAGTCGCTGACAAGCGCCTCCCCCACCAGGATGGCGTTGGCGCCGCCCGCGGCGTAATGCGAGACGTCGTCCACGCCCCGCACACCCGACTCGGCGACGATGACGGCCTCGGCAGGAATCAATCCAGCCAGGGAACCGAAAACCGAGCGGTCGACGTCGAGGGTCTTGAGGTTGCGGACATTGATGCCGATGATCTTGGCCTGGGCCGCGACGGCGCGCTCGATCTCTTCCTCGGTGTGGGTTTCCACGAGCACGTTCATGCCGAGCTCGTGGCTCAGCGCGCTGAACTCCGCCAACTCCGAGTCCGACAGTGCCGCGACAATAAGCAGGATGAGGTCGGCGCCGTGGGCACGGGCTTCCCAGATCTGGTACTCGTCCACCGTGAAGTCCTTGCGCAGCAAGGGAATATCGACGGCGGCGCGGACGGCATCGAGGTCGGCCAGCGAGCCGCCGAAACGGCGCTGTTCGGTCAGGACGCTGATGACGGAAGCCCCGCCGTCGGCATACTGAACCGCAAGGGAAGCGGGATCCGCGATGGGCGCGAGGTCGCCCTTGGACGGGCTGCGACGCTTGATTTCTGCGATGACCTTGAGGTCGTTGCGGACGGATGAGGGACCACCCAGGGCGGCCCATGCATCGTGTGCCGGGGCGGCACCTGCGGCGCGGTCCTTCAGCTCCGCAAGGGAAACGAGACGGCTGCGTGTCTCCATCTCCTCCTTGACGCCAACAATGATGTCATCAAGAACGGTCACGATTAGTGGCCGTTGTTCTGCAGCTTGCTGCCGCCCACTCCGTAGCCCGCCTTGCGCATGACGAAGCCTACGATCAGGCCGATGACCATGACAACCAGTCCGCCAATGAAGATCGGGGTACTGGCAATGACGAACGCGATGGAGGAAATCAGGGCACCGACCAGCATCACAAGTACGCAGGTCCAGGCAGCCGGGCTGTTTCCGTGGCCAATGGCGTCAGCGTGGCTGGCCATGGTGGATTCAGCTTGGTTTGCGGACACTGTTGTTTTGCTCATGTGAAATCTCCTCAGGATGAATACTGCTTACATTCTGCCATTTATTGGCGGCGCCCGGGACATCGTCCGACGTCACGACAGGCGTGTGGGCTTTTGTTGCGCCACACCTGCCCGGAAGCCCACTGTGGCTGCCTACGTAGGGTCCTCACCACGCGACAGGCTGTCCCAGCTGTCAATCTCGTCCACCGGTTCGTTGCTGCTCTTCCGGCCCCGTGCGCCGGCGTCGTACTTGGTCCGGGAGGTCCAATGACGTCCGGCCAGCGGCAAGGCAACAGCGCAAAGGGCCAGCAGGGCACCCGCCACAATGGCTGCCACCGGGAACGCCGTGGACGCAGCGTCAGCCTGTCCGCCGGACACGCCTGTTGCGGCAGCAATGGCACCTTGGGCGGCACCCAACGGGTCAAGCAGGACAGTGATTGCGGCAAGAATGATCCCGGCCGCCGACAGAACGATGAGGACCGCGATGATCCAGCGCGCGATTTTTCCGGCAATGGACGCTGCCAGTCCGCCGGCCAAGGCGACCACCGCAAGGGCAGTAACTGCCGTGGCTGCCTTGCTGCCTTGGACGTGGAGGTCGCTGTTGGACGCTCCGGTGGGATCCAGGCTGACCTCGATCCAGGTCTGCGTGGTGGCACCGAATACCGCCAGGGCAAGGATGGTGGTGGCGAGAACCACAGTGGATTTGCGTGCCCAGCGCGGCGGCTGCCTGACGGGAGATGCTGAGGGTGCGGTGCTCATGACGCGGAAGTCCCGTCGTCGTGGATGTCCGCAGTCCCTACCGTTTCAGCGGAAATGTTCTGCAGCGATCCCGCGGTGTGAACGGCCCGAAGGGGCGCGGCCGCTTTGTTCACCGTCTCCAGCGCTTCGGATGGCTTGTGCGAATCGGCCACGATTCCACCGCCGGCCTGGACATAGGCGCGGCCCTCACGGAGCAGGGCTGACCGGATGGCAATCGCCATGTCCATGTCACCGGCGAAGTCCAGGTAACCCACCACGCCGCCGTAGATGCCACGCCGGTGGGGTTCCAGTTCGTCCAGCAGTCGCAGCGCGCGCGGCTTGGGAGCGCCGGACAGCGTGCCCGCCGGGAACGTCGCTTTGAGGACGTCGTAGGCCTTGGCCTGGGGAGCGAGCTTCCCCACCACGGTGGACACCAGGTGCATGATGTGGCTGAACCGCTCCACTTCCATGAACTGCGTGACATCCACCGTTCCTGCCACACAGACCTTCGACAGATCGTTGCGGGACAGGTCCACCAACATCAGGTGCTCGGCCCGCTCCTTCTGGTCGGCCAGCAGTTCTGTCGCCAGTGCTTTGTCCGCCTCAACGGTCTTCCCACGGGGGCGCGAACCGGCGATGGGGTGGGTGATGACTTCCTCGCCGGTCACAGTCACAAGCGCTTCCGGTGACGAGCCCACAATCGAGTACCCGCGGCCGTCCGCATCCTCCAGGCTGAAGAGATACATGTACGGGCTCGGGTTGGTATTGCGCAGGACGCGGTAAACATCCAGGGGATCCGCAGCGCATTCCATCTCGAAGCGCCGGGAAATCACCACTTGGAAAACCTCGCCGTCAACAATGGCTTCCTTGCCGCGGTCGATCGCCTCAAGGTACTTGGCTTCATCCCACCGCTCCTGGACGCTGGAAGCAAAGTCCAGGGCAGCGGTTTCCAGCACAGAGACCGGCTGGGCCACGGGGGTGCTGATCTGGTCCAGCAAACCCTTCACCCGGGCGACGGCGTCGTGCCAGGCGTCGTCCACGCGCTCGGAGCTGTCGTCGAAGTTGATGGCGTTGGCAATCAGGAGGACGGTGCCGTCCACATTGTCATGAACAGCCATGTCGGTGACCAGGTTGAGGGCCATCTCAGGCAGGTGCAGGTCGTCTTCGGGTGGAGACGTCAGCCGCTCCCAGTGACGGACGGCTTCCCACCCGAGGAAGCCCACCAAACCGGACGTGAACGGCGGCAATCCATCAAAGCGGTCTGTTTGGAGTGCCGCGATGGTGTCCCGCACTGCGTCAACAGGGTTACCCGAGACGGGAACCCCCACGGGCGGCTCACCAATCCAGTGGGCCTGTCCGTCTTTGGTGGTCAGCGTGGCACGGGACTTGGATCCGATGAAGGAGTAACGCGACCACGCGCCGCCAACTGCCGCGGATTCCAAGAGGAATGTTCCAGGTTGGCCCTTGGCCAGCTTTCGGTACAAGCCGATAGGAGTCTCGGCGTCTGCCAGGACCTTGAGTCGGACAGGGATGACACGGCTGTGGACGGCGAGTTCGCGGAACTCTTCCAGGCCCGGGCTGATGATTCCAAGGTCCTGCATGGCTATGTTCTCCGCCTTTTGTCTGAGGTGGTGCGTCAGTGGAAAGTAGTGGGTGCCTTAGTCGCGGTGGCCCGTAACAACTGCGAAGTCGCGACCATCGAAGCAGGTCCGGGTACCGGTGTGGCAGGCTGCGCCGATCTGGTCCACGCGGATCAGGAGGGCATCGCCGTCGCAGTCAAGGGCGACAGACTTCACGAACTGTACGTGTCCGGAGGTGTCGCCCTTGCGCCAGTACTCCTGGCGGGAGCGCGAGTAGAACGTCACACGTCCCGTGGTCATGGTGCGGTGGAGAGCCTCGTCATCCATCCAACCAAGCATGAGGACCTCGTTGGTGTCATGCTGCTGCACGATAGCGGCAACGAGTCCGGATGAATCACGCTTGAGGGCGCTGGCGATCTCCTGCGGCAAGGGGCCTGCGGGGTCGCTGGAGAGCTCCACGGCGGGAGAGTGGCTGGGGGCGGACTGCTCTGACATCAGATCAAGTCTAGTGCCTTTGGCGGGAGCCGGATTCTGCGGCGGTTCCACTGCGCATGAGGGCTCCGATCGTGCTAGTTTCACAAGTGATGCATTTCGTCGATCCTTCCCGAGAAGTACTGGCCGAAACCCTGCTGGCGGCCGGACCTGACTCCCCCACGCTCTGCGAAGGGTGGCAGACGCGGGATCTTGCTGCTCATTTGTATCTGCGCGAACGGAAGATCGCAGTGGGTTTGGGCCTTCTGATTCCCAGCCTGGGCAAGGCCTCGGAAAAGGCCACTTCCAAACTTGCAGCCAAGCTCAAGAGCCCTGACGCCTACGCGGACCTCATCAAAACGTTCCGCGCCGGCCCACCGGCCCTCTCCCCCTTGAAGATCAAAGCCCTGGATGAGACGTCCAACCTCATTGAGTACTTTGTTCACACTGAGGACGTCCGCCGCGCGGGCGACCGTTGGGCCCCCCGCGCACTCGACGAAGCATATTCGGATGCCCTGTGGGACGACCTCATCAAGCGGGCTGCCTTCCTGTACCGCGGCGTAGACCTCGGCATCGTCCTGGTACGTCCCACCGGGCCGCGGCATGTCGCCAAGCGCGCCCCCGTTTCCGTCGCCATTGTTGGCGAACCGGGCGAATTGCTCATGCATGCGCACGGCCGCACCAGCCAGGCTTTGGTCACCTTCGAAGGCCAGCCGGACGCCGTCGCGTTGTTGCAGTCTGCCGATATCGGCCTCTAAACAAACCAAGGGAGGGTCACTGCGTGGTGACCCTCCCTTGCTTTTAATCACTGCCGATCAACGGACTTCGAAGCCGGCCTCCCGGATGGCGGCCTTGACCTGGGCGATCATGTCGTCCGGACCAAAGTGGAACACCGAAGCGGCCAGTACGGCATCAGCTCCTGCTTCTACGGCGGGCGGGAAGTGGGCCGGTTCCCCGGCTCCGCCCGAGGCAATGATCGGAATGTTCACTGCAGCGCGGACCAAGCGGATCAATTCAAGGTCGAAGCCGTCCTTCGTACCGTCGGCGTCGATCGAGTTGAGCAGGATTTCGCCCACGCCCCGGTCCGCTGCTTCCTTGGCCCAGGCGATGGCGTCGATGCCGGTTCCGGTGCGGCCACCGTGGGTGGTCACTTCAAAACCGGACGACGTCGGGACGTCACCTTCGCGGGTACGGCGCGCATCCACGGAGAGCACCAGGACCTGCGAGCCGAAGTGACGGGTGATTTCGTCAATGACCTCCGGACGGGCAACAGCGGCGGTATTGATGGACGCCTTGTCCGCACCGAAGCGCAGGAGCTTGTCCACCTCTGCCACGCCACGGACACCACCACCCACGGTGAGGGGAATGAAGACTTCCTCAGCCGTGCGGCGAACGACGTCGAACGTGGTTTCGCGGTTGCCGGATGAGGCAGTGACGTCCAGGAACGTCAGTTCATCGGCCCCGCCATTGTCGTAACGGTGCGCAAGTTCCACCGGATCACCGGCGTCGCGGAGGCCTTCAAAGTTGACGCCTTTGACGACGCGGCCTGCGTCGACATCAAGGCAGGGTATGACGCGGACGGCTACAGCCATGTGCTGCTCCTCAGTTCTGCTGGGCTCTACTCGATCACTGCGTGGGTTAGATGCGGCAGGCGTGGATGCTGCTGACCAGGATGGCGCGCGCACCGAGGTCGTAGAGCTCGTCCATGATGCGGTTGGTTTCTTTTTTGGGAACCATTGACCGCACGGCAACCCATTCCGAATCACGCAGGGGCGACACGGTGGGCGATTCAAGGCCGGGAGTCAGCGCAGCGGCGTCTTCCACCAGGTCCTTGCGGATGTCGTAGTCCATCAGCACGTACTGGCGGGCCACCAGGACGCCCTGGAGCCGGCGGATGAGGATCTCGATTTCCTTGGCTGTACCGTTGGCTGCTCCACCTGAACCGGAGCGGCGGATGAGCACGGCCTCGGACTTCAGGATGGGATCGCCAAAGATCTCCATGCCGGCAGCCTTGAGGGTGTTTCCGGTTTCGACGACGTCGGCAATGGCGTCCGCCACGCCGAGGCGTACGGAGGACTCCACAGCACCATCGAGGCGGACCACTGTGGCGTTCACGCCGCGCCCGGCGAGATAGTCGCGCAGGAGGCCGTCATAGCTGGTGGCCAGGCGCTTCCCTTCAAGCTGTTCGACGCCGGCGAAGTCACCTACAGGACCGGCAAACCGGAAGGTTGACGGCGCAAAGCCCAGGGGAAGAATTTCCTCGGCTTCGACCTTCGCATCGAGCAGGAGGTCCCTGCCGGTGATGCCGACATCCAGCGTTCCCTGGCCCACGTAAACAGCGATGTCACGGGGACGGAGGAAGAAGAACTCAATGTCGTTGTCGGGGTCCACCATGACCAGCTCGCGGGTATCGCGACGTTGGCGGTAACCGGCCTCGGACAACATGGCCGAGGCGGCTTCGGACAGGGATCCCTTATTGGGGACTGCTACACGGAGCATGGGGAGACTTTCTTGTTGGAAGGGAGTTTTCAGGCACCTTGGCCACGCAGGGGCTCCGCTACAGGCGAGCGGAGTGGCGTGGCTAGAGATGCTTGTAAACGTCCTCCAGAGTGAGGCCCTTGGCGAGCATGAGGACCTGCAGGTGGTAGAGCAGCTGGGAGATTTCCTCAGCGGCGGCTTCGTCCGATTCGTACTCCGCGGCCATCCAGACTTCGGCGGCCTCTTCGACCACCTTCTTGCCGATGCCGTGGATTCCGGAGTCCAGTTCGGCAACCGTGCGCGAGCCTGCCGGGCGGGTCGCTGCTTTCTCACTCAGTTCTGCGAACAGCGTCTCGAAATTCTTCACGCCCTCCAGACTACTTGCTCCGGGGCGGACACCGCTTGTTGGGGCGTTGCATGACGAAGGGGATGTGAGTGAAGACACACCCACATCCCCTTGAGTGCCCGCAGGCAAGGGCTTTAGCTGAACTGCTTCAACGTCACTGCCGTGGCGAGGGCTGCGGTGACAGCTTCGTGGCCTTTATCTTCTTTGGAACCGGGCAGGCCTGCGCGGTCCAGGCCCTGCTGCTCGGTGTCACAGGTGAGGACACCGAAGCCCACAGGCACGCCGGTGCGGACACTGACATCGGTGAGTCCGGATGTCGCGGCCTGGCATACGTAGTCAAAGTGCGGTGTCCCGCCGCGGATGACCACGCCAAGTGCCACCACTGCGTCAAAGTGCGGTGCGAGCCTGGCGGCGGCGACAGGAAGCTCAAAGCTGCCCGGAACCCGCAGGAGTGTGGGCTCGGCGATCCCGGCTTCCTTGGCGGCGCGAAGTGCGCCATCCACCAGCCCGTCCATGATCTGTGTGTGCCAGCTTGCTGCCACAATGGCCAGCTTGAGCTGCGAGGTTTCCTCAGGGTTAAGGGTGGTGAGGTCGATAGTGGGGGCGCCGTGTCCGCTCATGGTGTGGTGTGGATCCGTTCAGTCTTGGTTGTTGTCAAAGGTGTGGTTCGAAGGCGTCTTGCCATTGCTGACGGGCTCGACATCGAGCGTCAGCCGGTGGTCCATCCGGTCCTTCTTGGTTTGCAGGTAGCGCAGGTTCTGTTCGCGTGAAGGCACCTCGGTGGGGACCATTTCCACCACAGTCACTCCGGCCTTGTCGAGCCGGTGCTGCTTGTCGGGATTATTGCTCAGAAGCCGGACTTCATGAAGTCCCATCTCGGCGAGGATCTGTCCTGCCGCGCTGTACGAACGTGCATCAACCGGCAAGCCCAGCTGCTCATTGGCTTCCACTGTGTCGAAACCGGCTTCCTGCAAGGCGTAGGCCTTGATCTTGTTGGCCAGCCCGATGCCGCGGCCCTCCTGGCCGCGCAGGTAGAGCAGCGTTCCGCCTTCGGCGTGGATGAGTTCCAAGGCAAAAGCCAGCTGTTCTCCGCAGTCGCAGCGGTATGAACCGAAAACATCGCCGGTCAGGCACTCGGAGTGCAGCCGTACCAGCGGCGCACGGCCATCCTTCGGCGGATTGGGCGAACTGACGGCGAGGTGTTCAACGCCGGTCACGTGGTCCGTCCAGGCCTGAGCCACAAAGTCGCCGAAAGCCGTGGGCAACTGCACGATCGGGCCACCGCTGACGGGGTGGGGCGCAGGGCCGGTGTGGTCGCTGCTGCGCGTGGTCGATGCGGTCATCGCTTCTCCTCGTCCTCCTGTGAAATGGGTGCCGTCTGGGACTCTACCGCCTCAACATACGACACCAGGTCCTCTATGGAGATGAGGGGGCATCCATGGTCGGCGGCGAAGTCGCGCAGGCTGTCCAAGCGCATCATTTCACCATCATCATGTACCAACTCTGCGATCACACCCACCGGGGCCAACCCGGCAAGACGACACAGGTCTACGGCAGCTTCCGTGTGACCCGGACGTTCACGCACTCCCCCTTTAACCGCACGCAACGGGAAAATATGCCCGGGACGGGTTATGGAGGCCGGGGTGCTGCCCGGATCTGCCAGAATACGGGCCGTCAGGGCCCGGTCCGTAGCCGATATACCTGTACTGACGCCGATCGCTGCATCACAGGAAACGGTGTATGCGGTCCCCTTGGCGTCCTCGTTGATCTCCACCATGGGAGGCAGCACCAGTGCATCCGCACGTTCGCCGTCCAAAGGGACGCAGATGACGCCGGATGAATACCGGATGGTCCATCCCATGAGTGCGGGCGTGGCATGCTGGGCCGCGAAAATAATGTCACCTTCGTTCTCACGGTCCTCGTTGTCCACCACGATCACTGCCCGGCCCGCGGCCATCGCCTCAATGGCCGTTTCCACGGGATCCAGTGCTATACGGGGAGTTCCGGCCGGTGAGGTCTTTGCAGGGGCGCTCATCGTGTGCTCCCTGCCTGCGGCGCGAAGGACAGGAGGCGTTCGGTGTACTTGGCCAACACGTCCACTTCCAGGTTGACGTGGCCACCCACTGACTTGGCTCCCAGCCCGGTTTCTTCCAGCGTTGTGGGGATCAGCCCCACCTCAAACCACGGCGCCGGTTCGGCAGCAGCGCTGACGGCGGTCACTGTCAGCGAGACACCGTCGACGGCGATCGAACCTTTCTCCGCGATGTAGCGTGCCAACGGGGCCGGGACACCAAACCGCAGCCGGTCCCAATTTCCGAGGGCCTCGCGTTCCAGCAACTCCCCCACACCGTCCACGTGCCCCTGCACCACATGGCCGTCCAGCCGTCCCCCCGCTGGAACACAGCGTTCAAGGTTCACGGTGTCCCCCGAGGCCAACCCGCCGATGGTGGTCCGGACGAGGGTTTCACCCATGACATCAACGCTGAAGTCCTGCCCGTCAATTTGTGTGGCGGTCAGGCACACTCCGTTGACGGCGATGGAACCACCCAAGGCCAAGCCATCGGTGGTGGTGGGTGCTTTCAGCCGCAGCGTGGCGCTGGCGTCGCCGTCATGCTCAATGCCCAGCACGGTGCCTTGTTCTGCAACGATTCCCGTAAACATCAGTGTCCTCCTGTGACATGTTCCGCAGCTTCACCGCGCGGAACCAAACTCTTGTGTGGAACCAAATTCTTGATATTGGCGGCGGTGCCCCTTGGGGACCGCAGGTGCAGCCGAAGGTCGTTGCCGAGCGTCCGGACCGCTCCGCCACCGGCGTCGTCCCAGGACCAGTGCTGGGCGTCCGCCAGCGTGGTGATTCCGAGGTCGTGCAGGGCGGGAGTTCCGGATCCCAGCAACGTCGGAGCCATGTAGACGATCAGCTCGTCCACGAGATGCGCGCCAAGGAATGTGCTCAGGATGGACGAGCCGCCTTCCACCATGACGTGCCTGACTCCCTGGTCGAACAGCATGCCCAAAGCCTCTGCCGGATCCCGTGTTGGCAGGTGCACAAAGCGCCCGTCGGTCCCCCGGACTGCCGCATCCTCAGGGACCTCCCGTAAACCCATTACGGCGCGGACCGGCTGCCGGTTGGAGAGTTCTCCCTCCGCGTCCCTCGCAGTCAGCCTGGGGTTGTCGATCAGGACCGTCCCCGTGCCCACCAGGATGGCGTCGATGAGTCCCCGCAGCCCATGGTTGTCAGCGAGCGACTCCGGACTGGAAATCCATTGACTGGTGCCGTCCTCGGCCGCAATGCGGCTGTCCAACGTCTGGGCGATGTGCAAGGTGACGAAGGGGCGCTTGGCGGCAACGGCGTCGAACCAATCGCGATTGAGGTCGAACGCCCGCTCCAGGGCCAGCCCGGAACGGACCTCCACGCCGGCGGAACGGAGCGTACGGGCACCGCCCGCAGCGGGGTCGTGGGGATCGTCGACGGCGTAAATCACCTTTGAGATTCCCGCCGCCATGATTGCCTGCGCACAGGGTCCCGTGCGGCCCACATGGTTGCACGGTTCCAGGGTCACCACCATGGTTGTTCCCACGGTGTCGATGCCTTGCTTGCGGGCTTCGGAGATCGCGTCTGCTTCGGCATGGGCCGTGCCGGCACCCCGATGGTATCCCGTCGCCAATTGCTGGCCCCCGGGACTGAGGATGACTGCCCCAACCAACGGGTTGGCTCCGCGGGGACCGGCAAGGGCTGCGGCGAGTGCGGCATCCATGGCCGCGCGCTCCGCCGGAGTGTAGAGGGCTGTATCGGCCGTCATCGTGCAACTCCCGCCGGTAGTGCAAGGTCCGGTGTGCCGGCATCACGACCGGTGCGTTCGCGCTTTTCGGCCCGCCACCAGACGAAGAACCCGGTGAGGGTGAAGAAGCCGTAGAACAGGTACATGACCGCGCTGGCGTAGTAGCCGGCGCTGAACAGCAACGGCACACCTACAATGTCCACGGCAACCCAGATCAGCCAGAACTCAGTCCATCCACGGGCCATGCCGTACGTCGCCAGAAGTGACCCCATGAAGGTCCAGGCGTCGGCCCAGACCGGCGGGTAGGAACCGAGGGCATCAAACAAGGGCGTCAGCGCTGCCGTGCCGGCCACCATGGCGCCAACCAGGGCGATGCGGACCTTGTTGCTGGCCCAGCCAGGCACAATGGCGCGCCCTTGGCTGCTCGATTGACGGCCTTGCTGCCACCGGTACCAGCCGTAAATGGCGACGGCGATGAACATCACCTGCCGTGCTGCCTGCCCCCACAGGGTAGCCGGCGCAGCTGCACCAAAGACGTTACCCAGAAAGACCGTGAGCAGGAGGATGTTGCCGATTATGCCGATCGGCCAAGCCCAGACTTTGCGGCGCATACCGCCGAGGGCGCTGAGGAGCCCAAAAATGTTTCCAAGCACTTCGCGTAAGACAAGAGCAGATCCTCCAACGGGGATCTGTGCTTCGAAGAGCCATCGCAGAAAGTCCATGCCGTTCCTTCCCAGTAAGCCGCGATGACTCCGGGGGTGTACGACAGCGCAATGCCGGGCGTCGCTAAAGGAACGCCCACGGCATGACTGTACGTGCTTCTCCCATCCAGACTTTAACTGTCGGTACCGGAATTTCACCAGTTCAACCGTCTGCCATCGAAGGTCCAATCACTTGGAATCCGATGGCTCGCGGGTCGCGGACTATAACCGCCGGTTCGGACTTACACCGACCCCGGAGCACGTATGTGTGTTGTTATTCTGCCACAACTACCAAGACGGCCGGGCTATTCCCAGCCATCTTCGTAACATGTGGTGACGATCGTCAGGCGAACGTCGCCGTCACAGCCTGGCCCGCTGCACGGAGCCGATCGATCGCAGCTGCGGGGTCCTGGTGCCCATAGACCGCCGAGCCTGCCACGAACACATTGGCACCGGCTTCTGCGGCCCTGATGATGGTTTCCTCAGTAATTCCCCCATCCACTTGGATGGCCACGCCGATGCCGGAGCCCTCTACCGCAGCCCGCGCACGTCGGATTTTGGGCAGGGTGATGTCCAGGAAGGACTGCCCACCAAATCCGGGCTCCACCGTCATGATCAACAGCATGTCCAACTCGCTGAGCATGTCCAGGTAGGGCTCAACCGGCGTAGCCGGACGAAGGGCCATTCCAGCTTTGGATCCCCGCGCACGCAGTTCGCGTGCCAGCTTGACGGGGGCCATGGCGGCTTCCGCATGGAACGTCACCGAAGCAACGCCTGCGTCCGCGTAGGCAGGCGCCCAGCGGTCGGCGTCGGAAATCATCAGGTGGGCGTCCAACGGTACCGGACTGACCGCCTGGATCCGCTGCACGACCGGAAGGCCCAGCGTCAGGTTGGGGACAAAGTGGTTGTCCATGACGTCGACGTGAACGGCATCGGCATTGCTGATCCGCTGCAGTTCCGCCTCAAGGTTGACGAAATCGGCAGACAGGATGCTCGGATTGATACAGCACTGAGACAAAGCAGCCCCTCTGGGTCGGTGGAAATGGAAAGCCGGGTTCCGGCAGTTACGGCTTTTTACGGATGATGGCCATGAACATGGCATCGGTCTGGTGGACGTGCGGCCACAACTGGGCTGTTTGTTCGTGACCTGCGCCCAAGTGTCCGGTGAGGCTGACATCGTCAAGAGCCTGCCCGGCGTTGAGCAGTTCCAGGTCCGCACGCTTGGCCATGACGTCGCTGACAACCGCAGTGGTTTCGGCCGGGTGCGGCGAGCATGTCACATAGGCAACCACGCCGCCGGGCTTTACTGCATCAATTGCAGACTTCAAGAGGTCACGTTGCAACGGACCGAGGTCGCCAATGTCCTTGGGTGAGCGCCGCCAGCGCGATTCGGGCCGCCTGCGCAAAGCTCCCAGCCCGCTGCAGGGGACATCAACCAGGACGCGGTCGAAAGCTTCGGCCTGCTCCGAACCAACGTCGCGCCCGTCACCGGTCCGCACCGACCACGTGTCCTCCGGAACAGCCGACAGTGCCTGCTGAACGAGCTTCGCCCTGTGTGGCGCGGGCTCATTGGCCAACAACGTAGCGCCGTCCCGGTGCGCCAGGGCAGCCAAAAGGGCGGCCTTCCCTCCCGGACCTGCGCACAAGTCAAGCCAGCGTTCACTTCCCGAGGACACTCCGCCAAGGTCCACGCCAGCTAGAGCCCGGGCAACCAGCTGGGATCCGACATCCTGGACACGGGTGGTTCCGCGACGGACCGTCTCGAGGCGGCCGAGGTCTCCACCGGCGGACAAGGCAGAATCTTCCACCAGTTCGCCTGCCGTGGCCCCATTGTCGAAAGCCTCGTCCAGGCTTCCCAAACCCGGCAGCGCCACCAGATTGACCACGGGCGCGGCGTTGTCCGCCTCCAGCAGGTCATCAATTTCCGACTTCGGACGTCCGTGGTTGACAAGCGATTGGCGCAATGCGCGGACAATCCATTCAGGGTGGGCATGCCGGAGCGAGGCAATCCGGGTTTCATCGGTTTCGTTGGCCAGCAGGATGTCCAGCCACCCGCCCATGCTGTGGGCAGTGACCTTGCGCAGGACTGCGTTGATCAGGGCTGACGGACCTGCGCCGATGACGGCTCGCGCCAAGCCAACGGTCTGGTCCAACGCTGCATGCGCAGGAACACGCATGGAAAGCAACTGATGGGCGCCGATCCGCAGGGCATCCAGGATGGCAGGATCCAACTGCTCTAGGGGGCGGTCCACGCAGCGGGCGAGGATGGCGTCATAGGTGCCTTGGCCCCGCAAAGCGCCATAGCTCAGCTCCGTGGCGAAGCCGGCATCCCGGCGATCCAGCCGGTGTTCCCGGATGCGGGCTGGGAGCACCAGGTTGGCGTAGGCATCCTCGGAAGCAACAGCACGGAGCACTTCGAAGGCCACAAGACGGGCTGGGTCAGCGCGGCGCGTACGCTGCGATGGAGCATTGTTCGTGAAGCCCCGTTGAGGGCCACGGTTTCGCTCCCGGCCCTGGGCGTCACGCCGGCTTTCGCCACGTGCACCCCGGTTGCCTTGTCCGGCGCCGTCCCGGTTCCCGCTGTTGTTGGGGCCTCGCCGGCCGGACTCACTCATTCGAATACCACTCTCTCGGGTGTTGCCAAGCCGCGGGCCCAGTCAGCCGACGACATCATTTTCTTACCTGCCGGCTGGATCCTGCCGAGCTCAACGGCGTGGGATCCGGTGCCCACCAGCACAGACTTGCCATCCACCCTGATGGCGCCCGGAGCCAGGTCCTTGATCTCAGGACGGAGTGCCAGTGGTTCAAGTTTGATCCGCTGGCCTTCCAGCGTTGTCCATGCCCCCGGCTCGGGTGTCACACCACGGGCCCGGCGACTGACGGCAAGGGCAGGCAGCTGCCAGTCAAGGCGGCCGTCCTCCAGCATCAATTTGGGAGCGAGGGAGACTTCTCCGGTTTGGGGTTGCGGGGCAGCCTGACCGGCGTCGATCGCGGAAAGCGTCTGGCTGAGAAGCACGGCTCCGCTGATGGAGAGGCGCTTGAGGAGGTCCCCGGAGGTGTCGTCCGGCCGCACAGCTTCAGTGAGGGTACCGAACACGGGGCCGGTATCGAGGCCTTCTTCGAGCTGGAACGTTACGGCACCGGTGATTTCGTCCCCCGCGATGATTGATCGCTGGACGGGGGCAGCGCCCCGCCAAGCAGGGAGGAGCGAGAAATGCAGATTGACCCACCCATGCCTCGGAACTCCCAAGGCTGCCTTAGGAACAATTCCACCGTAGGCAACTATGGCAGCGACATCCGGGGCGAAGTCCGAGATCCGGGCGGTGGTTTCCGCATCGACCTTGGCCGCGCGGATGACGTCGATACCCAGTTCCATGGCCCGCGCTGCGACGGGCGAAGGTGTCAGTACACGCTTCCTGCCTACCGGCGCGTCCGGGCGCGTCAGGACCGCGACGACGTCGAATCCCGCCTTAACCAGAGCGTCCAACGATGGGACGGCCACCGCGGGGGTTCCTGCGAAAAGGACCCTCACTCGGGTGCCCCGAAACTGCCGCCACCAAAACTGGATCCCACGCTGGCGGCGCGCTGTGACGTGGTCTTCTCCGTGATGGCATGGTAGTTGGCGTTCCGGATGGCGCGGAGGGCTGCCTTACGGTCCTCCCCTTCCAACCTGTCCGTGTACAAGATGCCGTCAAGGTGGTCCGTTTCGTGCTGGAAACACCGGGCAAGCATGCCCTCTGCTTCCACCGAGACCGGGTTGCCGTTCAAATCAACGCCGGTGGCCCTGGTTGTCCGGAAACGGCGGACCGGGAAGCCCAGGCCGGGGATCGAGAGGCAACCCTCTACTTCATCCGGCTGGAAGTCATCGCTGTTTTCCAGGACAGGGTTGATGATGTGGCCTTCCACTCCACCAATGCGGTAAGTAAAAACGCGCTGGCTGACGCCGATCTGAGGTGCGGCGAGGCCCGCACCTTCCACGTCCTCCATGGTTTCCGTCATGTCAGCTACCAGCTTGGCGAGCTCCGGACCGAAATCGGTGACGGGGTCCGCTACGGTGCGCAACACCGGATCCCCGATGATTCGGATACTCAAAATTGCCATGTGCTGTCAGTCCTCACTATCGTCAAACCCGGCTCCGGGTGTTGCGGAGCCTAAGCCAGTTTAGTTGAGGTCAATCACCGCTGGCGCTGTTTGCCGCTCCGGCGCCAACCGCTGCGAACACCGGCGGAGCAATGGGCAACAGCGCTTGTCCCGCTGCAGAGACGTCTGCCGACATTTCCCAGACGCGCCGAAGCGCGCAGAACTTCCACCAGTGGTGCTTGAGGATTTCCGGGTTGGCCCGCATCGGCCGGACTTCGGTCTCTCCGATGGCTACAGCGAGCAGCATGGGGTTGTCTCCGTATTTCCATGGCTCCCATACTCCGGCAACGGGATCGACCAGGCTTTCCTCCGCCTTCATTCCGGCCGCGAGTTGCATGACCACTTTGTCATCGAGGGCCTTGACCGTTCCATCCCGCGTGGTGCCTTTGGTCTTGTAGTCGATCAAACAGATACGCCCATTGATCCGGGCTACAAGGTCAAGTGTCCCGGCATAGCCCACAGTCTTGTTCCACACGGTGATCTCCGGGGCCAGCGGCTCCACACGGTACAGTTCCCACCATTCATCGAAGCGGGCGGCAAACGCCTCCTCACCATGGGCTGCGAGGTCGTCCCTGCATTCCTGCATGCGGTGCGGACGTCCCAGAGCACGCAAGGCAACCTGCTCGCAGTACGTGTGCACGCGGTCGCCTCGTGCTGCTGCCGCGTCCCTATACACCTCAGCAGCTTTGGCCGCCTTGTTAATCGCTTGGCGGGTTTTGGCCGGGCTTCCAAGAATCGCCGGAAGCTCCGGGTCCGCAGCGAGACTGCTCGCACCCATGTAGCTGAACCAACCGTCCAGCGAGTGGGCCTGTTGTCCGATCACCGTGGTGATGGAGGGAACCGAAAATTGCTCCGTGGTAGAGCGGGCATACATCCGGCCGTAGTCAGTAGCGTGGGCAAGCAGTGGAGCAGTCATATAAAGACTGTGTCATACAGGGCCGACAGAATTCTCCGGCGGGAAGATCATTGCGAGTTGCTCCGGCGGCAGCCGGGCCAGCTTCGCCGCAAGGATGGGAGCCGTCTCCGCCAGTTCCGAAGTGGACAGCCCAGGGTCAGGAGGGGTCCAGGGCACATCAGGTTCATCGTCAGCACGCATGTTGACAAAGTGCTCCGATGAAGCGTTTCGTGACGCGAAATACCCATCGGTGTTGGCGAATGCCGTGCAATTACTGCCCCGTCAAGCGCGAGGCCGCCGTCAGCACCAAGGACTGGAGTGCTTACACCAGGCAAAAAGCGGACGTGGTGGCCGCGATCCTCACAAGCGCAGGAGAACCCGACTAGCACTAACCAGCGTCCGGTATGGGATCCTTCATCGGCGCCTTGGCGTTGAACCGAATCCCCATGTGAGAGAGGCAAAGATCAATGAAGATTGGCAACTTCGTTCCTGCGAGGGTTGAGCTGCAGGAATCCCAGGTTGGCCGCCGGCAGGTACTGATAAGCCTCGGGGGCGCAGTTCTCGTCGCCACGGTGAGTGCGTGCCCTGCTGGTTGATTGCCATTTAATGACACCAGGACAAGAGGGGGAATGCGATCAACCGTGGCAATTACTGAAACCGAGACACCTTGGTGGTGGGACTGGGTAGTACCGGTGTGGTGTCCCCGTGGTACTTGGGACAGTAGGTAGCCATCATCCTGCCGAGCAGGATTCATGGACCTCGCTCGCGAGTCCCACGCAGGTACCAGGGAGTGGAGGAAAATGCCTCAGAAACCCAAAAGCCCCCGGAATTCCGGGGGCTTCTCTTGGTGGGCGATACTGGGTTCGAACCAGTGACCTCTTCGGTGTGAACGAAGCGCGCTACCACTGCGCCAATCGCCCGGGTGCATAGAAAACACTAACCGACCACGGCCTGATTGCAAAACCGATCAGCGCCTTCATTGACAACGGAACTACAGCGGTGGAATTACATGGGTGAAACTCAGGGGATTCCGCGCAGATTCAAGGATCCAGCCACCTGCGAAACCAAATCCCCACCCTCGATTTGGAGTTTGCAACAACCTCCTATAGAGTTTTTACTCGTCGGAAAGCGACGGAAAGCCTGAAGGGTTGTCCGTCGAAACGACACTGCGGACGTAGCTCAGCTGGTAGAGCACCACCTTGCCAAGGTGGATGTCGCGAGTTCGAATCTCGTCGTCCGCTCGCAAGGCACTGTCAAAGCAGGAATTTCCCGGAATTCGGCTTACACGGTGGGTTGGCCGAGAGGCGAGGCAGCGGCCTGCAAAGCCGTATACACGGGTTCGAATCCCGTACCCACCTCGGTGAAAACCATGTCTTCCAGCAGTTGGCTGGATGCATGGGCGATTGGCGCAGCGGTAGCGCGCTTCCCTGACACGGAAGAGGTCACTGGTTCGATCCCAGTATCGCCCACCAGAACAAGGCAACTTGTTTGTTGTTGACGGCCAGGCATCAGCCCGGCAGACAACATGTGCGGACGTAGCTCAGCTGGTAGAGCACCACCTTGCCAAGGTGGATGTCGCGAGTTCGAATCTCGTCGTCCGCTCCAGAAAGAAAAGCAGCTCCCCCGGAGCTGCTTTTTTTGTACCCAACTTCAGCAAATAATCGATTCATTACTTGAAGTAACCGATACCCCTCAGAAGAAGTCGCTTTATCTAATGTGATTAGGCTCGCATAATGTACTGCGAGCTCATCACCGTTCCACGCCAACTGGCAGGAGTACCCCCATGAATCAACAGACGGCTTCCAAGTCCGTCCTGAGGCGCAAGCCGATCGACGACATTGAGGAAGAAAACAAGCACAGCGGACTATTCAAAAGTCTGGGCCTCTGGCAGCTGACGGCCATCGGCGTCGGCGGAATTATCGGCGTCGGGATCTTCTCCCTCGCCGGCCTTGTAGCCCACGGGAGCGAGGGAACTCCGGGCGTAGGCCCCGCAGTTCTGATTTCCTTCCTGATCGCCGGCTTGGCATCCGGCGCCGCCGCGCTGTCCTACGCCGAATTCGCTGGAATGATCCCCCGCGCCGGCTCGGCTTACACCTACGGCTACGTGGCCCTCGGCGAGATCATTGGCTGGTTCATCGGCTGGGATCTGCTGCTGGAATACATCGCGATCGTGGCTGTGGTGGCCATCGGCATCTCCGGTTACTTCGATGCGTTCCTCTCCGGCATCGGAATCCACATGCCAACGTGGATGACGTCCACTGCCGACGAGGGCAAGGGCGGCCTCATCAACCTCCCGGCGATCCTGGTCTGCCTGTTGGTCACGTGGATCCTGAGCCGTGGAACCAAGGCCTTTGGCCGGTTCGAACTGGTAGCGGTGGCCATCAAGGTCATCCTGATCCTGTTCATCATCGGACTCGGTATTTTCTACGTCAACGCCGAGAACTACAACCCGTTCATGCCCAGCGGCTTCGGTCCGGTTATCGCCGGCGCCGCAACCGTCTTCTTCGCAGTCTTCGGCTATGACGCCATGAGCACGGCGGCCGAAGAGGCGAAGGACGGCAAGAAGCACATGCCCAAGGCCATTATCTTGTCCTTGATCATCGCCATGCTTTTGTACGTAGCTGCCACGCTGGTCCTGACCGGTATGCAGAACTACAAGGACATCAACCCCACGGCCGGCTTCGCGTCGGCGTTCCAGGGGGTTGGACTGCCCGTCATTGCCACCATCATCTCGGTGTTCGCGGTGCTTTCCATCCTGACCGTCATGCTGACCTTCCTGTTGGGCGTCACGCGCGTGTGGTTCTCCATGAGCCGCGACGGCCTGCTGCCCGGTTGGTTCGCCAAGACTGACCGGCACGGCACGCCACAGCGCGTGACGTGGATCGCCGGCGTTGCTTCGGCCTTCCTCGCCGGCGTTTTCCCCATCAAGGAAGTAGCCGACCTCACCAACATCGGCATCCTGGCCGCCTTCGTGGTGGTCTGCGTTTCAGTAATTGTTTTCCGATACACCAAGCCAAATGCTCCGAGGACGTTCCGGTTGCCGCTCATGCCGATCGTCCCTGCCTTCGGCGTCCTGGCCTCCGCGTTCCTGATGTTCCAACTGCATTGGGAAACCTGGGCCCGGTTTGGAGTGTGGCTGGTCATCGGCCTGGTGATCTACTTCGCGTACGGTCGCAGGCACTCACTGATGAACCCGGACAGCCCGCGCCACAAGGTGGAAAGTAAGCCATTGGCGTAGTTTGTCCACAGCGTCATCCGCAACCCTTGGCACCCCTGTCAAGTGGTGTTAGGGTCGGACGCGGAGGAGCGAACTGGCTCCGCGATGGAAGGGAGGTGCCCGTGGGTTTAATTGACGACCTGAAGGGCAAGGCTCAGGGTCTCATTCAAGGCAACGAAGAAGCCATCAAGAATGGCATCGAAAAGGCCGGGGATTTTGTGGACAATAAGACGGGCGGCAAGTATGCCGGCCACGTCGACAAGGTCCAGAATGCCGCTTCCGACTTCGTGGCCAAGAACGACGGAAAGCCTGGACAGGCTCCCGTCACGGATGAGCCGAAGCAGCCGTAGCTGCCTGAGCCGCCGTACCAGATACGTCAAGGGGGCACCGGTCCCGCCGAGAGGCGCCACCGGTGCCCTTGGCGTTTAACCGACAGGGCGTCCGACCGCTGTTCGGGTACGTTGGACTTCATGCGTTCTGTCTCCCCGCCCACCACTCATAACCATGTCAGCCGGGACACACTGGGCCCGCCGATCACCGCCGGCATTGTGACAGCGTTGGTTGGCTTTACTTCATCGTTCGCAGTAGTCCTGGCAGGTCTTCAAGCTGTGGGGGCCAATCAGGCCCAGGCATCCAGCGGTTTACTGGCACTCACCCTGACCTTCGGCCTCGGGATCCTGTGGCTGTCCTGGCGGTCCAGGATGCCGGTCACGCTCGCGTGGTCAACACCCGGGGCAGCGCTGCTCGCCTCCGCTGGAACGGTCGACGGCGGCTGGCCGGCTGCCGTGGGCGCGTTCCTGATGGTCGGGGTACTGATCGTCCTGACGGGATTGTTGCCGGTGTTGGGGCGCCTCATGGCCAGGATCCCTACTGCGCTGGCGCAAGCCATGCTTGCCGGGGTCCTGCTTCCCCTGTGCCTGGCGCCCTTCAAGTCGTTGGGCTCGGCACCGCTCCTCGTTGCTCCGGTGATCTTGTGCTGGGTTGTGCTGATGAAGTTCGCACCGCGTTGGTCTGTCCCTGCATCGTTGCTGGTTGCCCTCGCCGTCATCGGGATCCACATAGTCTCCAACGGAGTCCAGGTACCCCTTCACAGCCTCGTGCCAAGGCTTGAGTGGACAACTCCGGCCTTCTCCCTAGAGGCTGCCGTAGGGCTGGCATTACCCTTGTTCATCGTCACCATGGCATCGCAAAACATTCCAGGCGTCGCAGTCCTGAAGTCGTTCGGGTACACCACTCCATGGCGCCCCTCGATGCTGGTCACCGGCGCGGGCACTCTTGCCGGTGCACCCTTCGGCGGACACGCGATAAACCTCGCGGCGCTCAGCGCAGCGCTGGCGGCGGGAGAGGAAGCAGGCAAGGACCATGGCAGGCGTTGGATCGCAGCGTTCGTTTCCGGACTGGCCTACCTTGTCCTGGCCGCGGCGTCCGCGGCGCTGGTGACGTTGGTGGCCGCAGCCCCGCCAGGACTCCTGGAAGCCGTCGCCGGCCTGGCACTCCTGGGGACCCTGGCCGCCTCCATTTCCTCAGCGCTGGCTGTAGCGGAGGAACGCATTCCGGCTTGCATCACTTTCCTGTTGGCAGCGTCTGGCCTCAGCTTTGCCGGGGTTGGCGCTGCGTTCTGGGCGCTTGCCGGAGGCATCCTGGTGCGCTGGATGCTCAAGAGCCGCGAGCCTGTTCAGAAAGCGTGAATCAGGCGGGTTCGTGGTTTTGCGCCTCACGGGCAAGAGCGGTCAGCCGGGAGACAGCCCGGAAGTACTTCTTGGTGTAACCGCCGGTCATCATCTCTTCGGTAAAGAGTTTGTCGAAGGGGACGCCGCTGGCCAGGATGGGCACATCTTTGTCATAAAGCCTGTCCGCCAGCACTACGAAGCGAAGGGCTACTGCCTGCTCCGTGATGGTTTCGACGTCGCTCCACACCACGGCTTCAACGCCGGAGATGAGTTGACGGTAACGGCTGGGGTGAACCGCAGCCAGGTGATTGACCAGCGTGCGGAAGTCATCCACCGCCACGGTCCTGCCGGCGAATTCGGCCTTCATACGGTGTTTGAGCTCTTCGGTCTTCAGCGGCGCCGGAGCAGCGGGCAATCCACGGTGCCGGAAGTCCTCGCCGTCGATCCTGACAACATCGAACTGGTCCGCGAGAACCTGGATCTCGCGTTGGAAATCGACGGCGGCAAAGCGGCCCTCGCCCAGCGAGCCGGGCAGGGTGTTGGACGTGGCCGCGAGCTTGACGCCGGCGTCGGCCAGTTCACGCATCAGGCGGGACATCAACACGGTATCGCCGGGGTCATCCAGTTCAAATTCGTCGATGCAGACCAGCTTGTAGCTGCTCAGCGCCTCCACGGTCTTGCGGAATGAAAGCGCACCCACCAGGTTGGTGTATTCAACGAACGTACCGAAGGCCTTGGGTCCGGGCGACCTGTGCCACAACGAGGCCAGGAGGTGGGTCTTGCCGACGCCAAAGCCGCCGTCAAGGTAGATTCCTGCTCTGGTGGCCGGCGCCTTCTTGGCGAAGAGCTTCTTGAACAAGCCGCCGTTGTCTTCGGATGCCACTCCGTCGGCGAAGGCCGAGAGGAGCTTCACGGCATTGGCCTGGCTCGGCTGCGAGGGGTCGGGACGGTAGCTGTCGAACGATACCTCTCCGAATCGCGGAGAGGGGTAGAAGCCCTTGAGGAGCTCCTCCACGGAGACTGCCGGCGTGCGGGCAGCCAGTTGTTCGATCTGTACCACGGTGGTCCGTTCCTTCGGTATTACGTCCCCAGCAAGAATACCGGCTTCCGGCGGCCCCGGCGGGACACGTGACCAAGCCCATGTTTCACCGTGTGACCGCAGGGAAGCATTCCTGCCGCCCCGTGGTTAGTGTTGGAAGCAGCCGGGCCGGCACCTGCACCACTCCCCACGGCCAGGCTTCCGTCCGTTGTCAGTGAAAGGCCATCACCATGTCCTACCCCGTTGAACAGAACGAAAAGTTCGCGTCGTACGCGAACCCCGAACGCCTTGTTTCCACCGAATGGCTCGCATCCGCGCTTGCCGACGGCGCTGTTGCCGACGGCAAACTGGTAGTGGTTGAGTCCGATGAGGACGTCCTCCTGTACGAGACCGGCCACATCCCGGGAGCCGTAAAGATCGACTGGCACACCGATTTGAACGATGAGGTCACCCGCGACTACGTCGACGGCGCTGCTTTCGCTGCCCTCGCATCATCAAAGGGAATCTCCCGCGACAGCACGGTTGTCATCTACGGCGACAAGTCCAACTGGTGGGCTGCCTACGCCCTCTGGGTTTTCACTCTCTTCGGCCACGAAGACGTCCGCCTCCTGGATGGCGGCCGCGACAAATGGATCGCCGAAGGCCGCGAACTGACCACCGAAACTTCACAGCCCGTAGTCGGCGACTACCCGGAAGTAGAGCGCAACGACGCTCCCATCCGCGCTTTCAAGGAAGATGTCCTCGCACACCTGGGAAACCCCCTGATCGACGTCCGCTCCCCCGAGGAATACACGGGACAGCGCACCCACATGCCTGCCTACCCCGAAGAGGGCGCACTCCGTGGCGGCCACATCCCTACGGCCGCATCCATTCCCTGGGCCCGGGCCGCTGCAGAGGACGGCACCTACCGCAGCCGCGAAGAACTCGAAGCCCTGTACCTGGGTGAGGCCGGGCTGGCGGCCGGCGACGACGTCGTGGCCTACTGCCGGATCGGCGAACGCTCAAGCCACACCTGGTTTGCGCTCAAGTACCTGCTGGGCTTCGATACCGTGCGCAACTATGACGGCTCCTGGACAGAGTGGGGCAATGCCGTTCGTGTTCCCATCGTCAAGGGTGCAGAGCGCGGTTCCGTTCCAGCCGCCTTCGCACGCAACTAGTCGTCGCGTGAATCCGCCACCGTCCGGAGGCCCGTAGTGTTGCGGCATACAGAGCGCAATCGCCGCGGTTGTGCGTAAGCTGGAAGAGATGAGTACGTACACTTTGCCCACCGCGCTGGCGGAAATCGTCGATGACTTCCAGGCACTGACGGAGCCTGACCGTCTGCAGCTCCTGCTTGAGTTCTCCAGGGGCCTTCCGGAGCTTCCAGAGCGCCTGAAGGACCACCCTGAGTTGCTGGAGCAGGTTGTGGAATGCCAGTCCCCGCTGTTCCTCACGATCGAGTCGGAGAAGAATCCTGACGGTGCCCGCAAGTACCGGCTCTTCTTCAAGGCTCCCCAGGAGGCGCCGACCACCCGCGGCTTCGCCGGTGTCCTGCACGAGGGACTCGACGGACTTACCGCCGAAGAGATCCTTGCTGTTCCGGACGACATGCCCGAACTGCTGGGCCTGACGCGGGCCATTACTCCCCTGCGTATGCGGGGAATGACGGCCATGCTCGGCCGCATCAAGCGCAAAGTTGCAGCCGCCAGCCGGCTGGAGCACTGAGCCCGCCAGGACACCGAAAGGCGCCACCAGACGGTATGGCCAAGAAAATGGCTTCACAGGGAACGCCGGCTACTGCAGCTCTTGCTGCGGCCGGCGTTTCTTTTGTGCTTCACCCGTACGCCCATGATCCAGCCGCGCCCAGCTACGGCATGGAAGCCGCGGAGGTCCTGGGCATCGAGCCGGAGAGGGTCTTCAAGACACTCATGGTGGAGGTCGAAGGCCGCCTGGCGGTAGCCGTTGTCCCTGTGTCCGGAAACCTGGACCTGAAGTCGGTTGCGGCGGCGTTGGGAGCGAAGAAAGCGGCCATGGCCGATCCCAAGGCCGCTGAGCGCCGCACCGGTTACGTGCTGGGCGGGATATCGCCCGTGGGACAGCGCCAGCCCTCCCCCACGGTCCTGGACGAATCAGCGCTGGGCTTTGACGCCATCCTGGTCTCCGGTGGCCGCCGCGGACTGGACATCGAACTCGCTCCCGCGGACCTCATCCGGTTGACACAGGCCGCCGTTGCGGCCATCGGCACCTCTCCGCCAGCTGATACCAGGCGTCGGCCTTAGCCAGTCTGGCCAGAAGCGCCAGTCAGTCCTGCACCACCCACTGAGCCTGCACCATCCTCCGGACCTGCAGCCACCGGCTGTCCCGGGTTGTTCCGTGGAGCCAATTCCCGCTGCAGCCATGCGTGCACTACGCGTTCCCACCGTTCCGGGTCCACGTTCCATTCCTTGGTGTGCCGCGCCCCGTTGAAGGGCTCAAAGGTCACCATTTCCGGGTTCTTCTCGGCGAGGCTGGCGGACGGGCCGAACGGAACGTAGTCGTCGTCGACGCTGTGGATCAACAGCGTGGGGGTCCGCAGCTCAATGGCGCGGGCTTCCCAATCCATGGCCTTGAGGTCAACGGGAGCCGCGAGGCCGGTCAGCCTGCGCCCCAGCGGATGACCCAGCATCAACTGCCCATAACGCCCCACGGTGTAGGGAATCCTGTTCATTTGGGCATGGTGGGCCATGACATTGACCCAGTTGATGACGGGGGCATCCAGCACCAAGGCCCGGATGAGGTGGCGGTGCCTGGAGAGATCGGCTGTCTGCAGGCTGATCGCTCCGCCCATGGACCACCCGAACAGCACGACCTCCCCGGCCCCATGCTCCAAGGCGTAATCAATGGCAGCCTCCACGTCCCGCCATTCAGTGGATCCCAGGCCGTAGCGCCCATCGAGGGCTGAAGGGGCCAGGCCGTCGTTGCGGTAGGAGATGAGCAGGCTGTCCAGCCCCAGGCTCCGCGCCGTACGCACAGCCCGGAGGCCCTCAAGCCGCGTGGCGCCACGCCCGTGCACCATAATTGCCCAGACCGGCGCTGCCGCGGAAGCATCAGCGCGGATCAACCATGCCGGCGCCAGCCCGCCGTCGACCTTTATCTCCACATCCTCGGCCGCAAGGCCGATCGACGCCGGGTCCGGGTAGGTAGCGCCGCTCCACCAGCCACGGCGGGCCTCTGCCAGATTGCCACTGTAGACCTCTTCAACCTCGCGGAGGACAGTCTGCTCGGCCGGGGAGTAGGACACGATCCGGCCAATCCGCGCGTGTCCTTGACCGCCGGCGAAGAAGAGGCTGAACACGCCGTCGATGGTGGTGTCCGGGGTAGCCGCGAGGATGACCTGGAGCCCCTTGTCGTCCCGGATGACTGCCAGGACCTCCTGGTCCTCATGGCGGGCCGCCGGGGTGATGACGCGCCGTGCAAAGTAGACGGCGAGCGCAGAGGACCCGGCGCCGAGCAGGCCTGCGAGGGTGCCGCCCGCGAGGAAGCCGCCTATGGCCCATTTGGTACGGAGGGACATTTTGTTCTCTGCAGCGTCGCCCGCTGACCCGTGTGTCGATGCCATGCCTCCATTGTTGCCGCTTCCTGGCCACGCCGGGTGCAGGTGCGGGCCGCGCGGCGCACCTGCACCCTGATTCGGTACCAAAGCCTGCGGACTCAGGTTATGCGGGACTACGCTGTAGCCATGAGTGATCCCATAGTCATCTTGACTGAAGAGCCCCTTGGCCCCGACGACCGCGTTAACATCGCCAAACTGGTGGATGGCAGCGACGCGCCCCTTGTTGTCCTGGTTCCCGCCAACACCGAGCGACATCTCCTGGTGGACTTCCTGGAGAATCTTTCGTTGCTGGAGATCGCCAAGGCGTTCCGCGAACTTACAGCGCAGTCACCGGATCCGGCGGCGGAGCGTGCTGAAGCGTCGGAGACGTTGTCGGCCTCCCTGGCGGCGTTGGCCGGTTTGGGTGGCGGCGTCACGGGTGAAGTCGTCGACGGCGGTGCCGTGGCCGGCTTGGTGTCCAAAGTGCGTGCGCTCGATGCAGCGCAGGCCGTAGTGGTCACGCGCCCCCATGCCATCGCCGATACGTTCCACACCGACTGGGCCAACAAAGCGCAGGATCAATTGGGACTTCCTGTCCTCCATCTGTACGCGGGTTCGGGATTTATCGGCGACTCGTGAGCGTTGCACAAGACATGAACACTCCTGAGAACACCAGCAAGACAACTTCTGCGCCTGCGGAGAAAACTGATGCCCAGTGGCGCGAGGAGTTGACCCCCGAGGAATACCGCGTTCTGCGGCAGGCGGGAACGGAGCGGCCGTACACCGGCGAGTACTGGGACACCCACACAGAGGGCGTCTATCAGTGTCGTGCTTGTGGCAGCCAGCTGTTTACCAGCAAGGAGAAGTTCGATTCCCATTGCGGCTGGCCGTCGTTCTGGGCTCCCTTGGCTGAAGGCACGGTCCGCTATCTTCATGACCGCACCATGGGCATGGACCGGGTGGAGGTCCGTTGCGCCACCTGTGATTCGCATTTGGGGCACGTCTTCGAGGGCGAGGGCTACGGCACCCCTACGGACCAGCGGTTCTGCATCAACTCCATCTCGCTCCGCCTGGTCAACCCGGAAGAGAGCTGACGGGTCCGGACGGGCCGGCCATGGGTTCGGTCCGTCCGGAGCTGTTGTCCTGCAGGAGTGCGGGGCGCTGGATCTCGAACTGTGCAGGAACACCCAAAGGGCAAGAGTTGCTTATCCTCGGGGCTTTTTTCAATTAGCAATGCTTTTCGCTTGCTACGCTCGGCCCAGAAGCAACCACTACTTCGGAAAGGGCCGAGCTCCATGACAACCATCGCCACCTCCACCCTCCCGCGTGTCACCGCTGACAACGCCGAGTGGACAACGCTGAAGGCCGCGGCCACAGCACTCCAAGCACACCAGGAACAGGACGGCTCCATCGCCGATCCCTCGGTCCACGGCGAGGCAACAACCCTCGTAGCAACGATCTGCGACGCCGTCACATCTTTGGCTCCCCTGTTCCCCCACGACGCCCGCTACCTGGAGTTGCTGGTGGAGGACTTTGGCCGGTGGGTACAGGGCGGCTTCGGCGTACCGGACTTCCTGGATTCCCTGCAGGCGTTCCAGCCCCAGGAACTGCGCGTTGACGGCCTCCAACACCTGGTGGTCTTCCCCATGTACACGCAGAACGGCAGCACCAACAGGCTGGTCGAAGCCGTATTGATCGAGGTCATCTGGCCTGAGTTCATTGGCGGGCTTGAAGCGGGCGAGTACTCCAACAAGCTGTTCGTCCCCATCCGCTTCATCGATTTCACTCCCGGGTACGACACCAACTCCGCGGTGCTCTTCCCCGAAACCGTTGCTGTGCGCGAGACTCCCACCTTCACCTGGGGCGCCATCTTCGCCGACCGTGAAGCCGCACGCTTCCGCCGCGTCCTCAAGGCAGCAGCAGCAACCACGTCTTTGGAACTTCCAGCAGATGCAGCCCAGTTGATCGAGGACCAGGAACTCACCCAGCGCACGTTCGTCATGTGGGACCTCATCCATGACCGCACCCACATGCGGGGTGATCTGCCTTTTGATCCGTTCATGATCAAGCAGCGCATGCCGTTCTTCCTCTACTCGTTGGAAGAGTTGCGATGCGATTTGACCGCCTTCCGCGAGTCAGTCCGCATCGAGAAGGATGAGAACGCCGATCCTGACGCCAGGAAGCACGCAAAACTTGTTCAGTACGCGGTGATTTTTGACCGGATCTTCCGCTTCGCGATCACCGGCAGCCGTGTCCGCAACTATGACGGACTTGGCGGTCAACTGCTGTTCGCGTGGATGCACCAGCACCACGTCCTTCACTGGACGGACAGCAAGCTCTCCATTGACTGGGAGGATGCTGCTGCAGTAGTGGTTGAACTCGGTGCCAGAATCGAAGAACTCTACTGGCGTTCCATTGACCGGCCGAAGGCCGCCCACTGGTTGGCTGCGTACGAACTCATTTCCGGCACGGTGACTGCCCACCCGGCGTCTGTGTGGGCCAAGGGACCGGATGCCCTGCCGCTGGACGGTCCTCCCCGCGGGCTCACCGACCAGGTCCTTGACGACGAGTTCCCGCTGTCCATGTTCTACGAAGCACTGGAGAAGAAGATGCGTCCCGTGATCGAATCCACTACGGGCATCACCGGCGCGACGGCGGCCTGATGCCCACACTGACCATCCTTGTGACCGGCGGCAGCAGCGCGTCCGGCATTGCTGCCGCGCGGGCTTTGGGGGCCGCCGGTCACCGGGTCTTCACTGTGGGCTCGGACGACGTTCGCATCCAGGAAGCGGCGAATGAAGCCGGCCATGGAGTGGTCCCCCTGGTGTGCGATCTCGCTTCGTATGAGGCTGTTCGCGACCTCGCGGACGGGCTCTCCGGCCACGGCGTTGAAAAGGTGGATGGAGTCATCCACTTGGTGGGCGGTTGGCGTGGTGCGAAAGGCATCGAAGACCAATCCGATGAGGATTGGGATGCCCTGGAACGGGGCGCGATCACTACCCTGCGCAACGTCTCCCGGGTGTTCTACAGCCAGCTCGAGGCATCCCCGCAGGGCCGGTTGGCGATGATCTCCTCCACCTCCGCGTCAGCCCCTACTGCCGCTGCCGCCAGTTACGCCGCGGCAAAGGCTGCCGCTGAAGCCTGGACCCTTGCAGTGGCTGACGGGTTCCGCCGCGCGCAGGCGGACGGCCGGCCGGACAGCCAGCAGCAGCCAGAAGGCCAACACAGCGCAGCCGTCATCTTCGTGGTCAAAGCCCTGGTCGATTCCGCAATGCGTGCCGCGCATCCGGACAGGCGGTTCCCCGGCTATACGGACGTCGAGGACCTGGCGGCCGCCGTCGTCGGACTGTTCGAAGAACCGGCCGCAAACCTCAACGGCCAGCGCATCCTGCTGGCCAAATAGACTTGAAAGCGTGAATGAACAAGTGACGAGCACAACAGAGGCCATCCACCGCGCCAACAGCGCCAACACGATGGTTGGGAACAGCCAGCTCCATGACCCATCGGTTCGTGGATTTGCCTCCGATAACTACTCCGGCGTGCACCCGGAGATCCTCGCAGCACTGGCAACCGCCAATGGCGGGCACCAGGTCTCTTACGGCGAGGATGTGTACACCGCACGGCTGCAGGAGGTGCTGGAGCAGCAATTCGGGCCGGGCATCGAGACCTTCCCGGTCTTCAACGGCACCGGCGCCAACGTCCTTGCCCTGCAATCCCTCCTTCCCCGGTGGGGAGCGGTGATCTGTGCCTCCACCGCGCACATCAACATGGATGAGAACGGTGCACCTGAACGGGTGGGCGGGATCAAGCTCCTCCAGGTTCCCACCGAGGACGGCAAACTCACCCCCGAGCTGATTGATCGCGAAGCGTGGGGCTGGGGTGACGAGCACCGGGCCCAGCCTTTGGTGGTCTCCATAACCCAGACCACTGAACTGGGTACCTGCTACACCCCGGAAGAAGTGCGGGCCATCGCGGACCACGCCCATTCCAAGGGCATGAAGCTTCACATGGATGGCGCCAGGCTGGCGAACGCAGCCGCTCACCTTGATGTTCCCCTCCGGGCCTTCACGCGCGACGCCGGCGTGGACATCCTGTCCTTCGGCGGCACCAAGAACGGACTCCTTTTTGGCGAAGTCGTAGTGGCACTCAACCCGGAGGCGGCTGATGGCCTGAAGTTCCTTCGCAAGATGAACATGCAGCTCGCCTCGAAGATGCGCTTCATCTCTGCCCAGTTCATTGCCCTGCTGGAGGATGGACTGTGGTTGCGTTCGGCCGCCCACGCCAACGCCATGGCCTCCCGCCTGCGGACGGCCGTTGAAGCGATCGACGGCGTGGAGCCCACCCAGGCGACGCAGTCCAACGGCGTCTTCGCCATCCTCCCGGCCGGCGTTGCCGACCGCCTGCGCAAGAGCTTCGCCTTCTACGATTGGGACGCCGCCAGAGGTGAGGTCCGGTGGATGTGCTCCTTTGACACCACAGAGGAAGACATCGACGCCTTCGTTGCTGGCATCAAGCGGGAGCTGGCCTCCCGGTAACCCCGCGCATCCGGGGCGGCGAGCCTGCTGGGAATCGCCGCCCCGGAAGCATAACCTGCGAGGGTGAACGCCCTCGCACAGGTTCCCTCGGACTTTCTCCTCGCCTTGGGAACACTTCGAAAAGCCCAATGCCGCAGCGAATTGCGGCTTGATGAGATCCCTGCGCCCGCCCGGCTGGCCCCGTACGCGGTGGCTTTGGGTGCGGAAGTTTTCAGCCCCACTGCGGCTACGCGCCGCGTTCCCGTCCACGGGCCGGCGGCCAAGGCCTTCGCAGCGAGCCAGGCGAACACGCCGGCGAGCGAGGACGACGACGAACTGGCCACGGGCCGGTTCATCCTCCTCTACGATCCCGATGGTTCACCGGTGTGGGAAGGTGAATTCCGTATTGTCACCTACATCCGGGCCCAAATGGACGCTGAGATGGGCAACGACTCCATGCTGGGCTCCGTCGCCTGGACGTGGTTGGTGGACGCCCTGGAGAACCACGCAGCCCCGTATCGCGCGGCTGGCGGCACGGCAACAAGGATCCTTTCCGAGAGCTTTGGCACACTGGCCGAACGCCCGGACACCATAGACATTGAACTTCGCGCTTCATGGACCCCTGCCGGCGCTGACGTCCAGGCGCACTTGGAGGCCTGGTCTGACATGGTCTGTACTTTCGCCGGGCTTCCTCCCCTTCCGCCGGGCGTCACTGGACTTCCCAACAGGAGGCTGAATTGACCACTGTTGACACGTCGCCCACGGCGGCCAATACACGGTCAGCACCGCGTCCCGGCGAGAACCCGGCGTGAATCGGTAAGCTTAAGCCACCATGACCCCTGAAAATCTGGATAAAACCACAGCCGGCGATCCGGTTGCTGATCCCACCACCCACATCAAGGTAGACGGCTTTGACAGCCACGTCCCCGAAGTCATCGATCTCGATACGCCACGCGAAGGCGTCCCCCTGGTCATCGACACTCCGGCCGGACTTGAACGATGCGCCGCCGCCATCGCCGCCGGAACAGGACCGGCCGGCGTGGACGCAGAGCGCGCCTCCGGCTTCCGTTACGGCCAACGCGCCTTCCTGGTGCAGATCCGCCGCGATGGAGCGGGAACCTGGCTGATCGACCCCGAGCCTTTCGACAACCTGGACATCATCAACGAGGCTCTCCGAGGCGTCGAATGGATCCTGCATGCAGCCACCCAGGACCTTCCCTGCCTGTCCGAACTCGGCATGTGGCCCGACAAACTGTTCGACACCGAACTTGCCGCCCGCCTTGCCGGCCTTCCCCGCGTAGGCCTGGCGGCCGTCATCGAGCAACTCCTCGGATTCGGCCTGGCAAAAGAACATTCTGCAGCCGACTGGTCCACCCGCCCACTGCCCGAGCCTTGGCTCCGGTATGCAGCGCTCGACGTCGAAGTTCTTGCGGAATTGCGCGAAGAGCTCATCGAGTTGCTGGAGGCGGACGGCAAGCTGGAGTACGCCGAACAGGAATTCGCCGGCATCCTTGCCGCCGGTATTTCACCGCCCCGCGTCGATCCCTGGCGGAAAACGTCCGGGTTGCACCAGATCCGGGACCGCCGTCAGTTGGCAGCAGTCCGCGAACTCTGGCAGGAGCGCGATCAGCTGGCACGTAAACGCGATGTGGCGCCGGGGCGCCTGATTCCTGATTCGGCCTTGGTGGCAGCCGCGAAAGCCATGCCCACCACTGTCCCCCAACTACTGGCCACCAAGGGATTCCACGGCCGCTCTGCCCAACGGGAGGCACCGCGCTGGCTGCGATGCATCACCATCGCCCGCACCCTGACTGATCTTCCGCCCTTGCATCTGCCCACCAACGCTCCACCGCCGCCGCGGGTGTGGGTGGATCGCGACCCGGAGGCTGCAGCACGCCTGGCCACCGCCCGGCCCGCGCTGCAGGCCAAGGCTGACGAACTCAACCTGCCGGTGGAGAACCTGCTGACACCGGACTTCCTGAGGCGGATCACCTGGCGGCCACCGTCGGACATATCCCTGGAAACGGTATCTGCTGAATTGCGGGAGCTGGGTGCCCGCGAATGGCAGGTCTCCTTCGCCGCACCAATCCTCACCGACGCCTGCTTGAACCCCAAACCCCTGCCGGCCAAAGAATCCAAAACGAAGGACAGCCGGCAGGCACAGGAAACCCAACAGTCATCGGACTCCGCCTGAGTCTGTCCAGACTGCCAGGCCCGTCACCCGAACTACGGTTCGCGGCGGCGGGCCTTTCGCGTCTCCAGGGTCACTCGGCAGGAGGTCGACACACCTTGCACCGTAAGTTACCGGCGAGTAACATTGCGTTAATGCCAACCGGAGCACCCGCGACGCGGGCCGGCACCATGTCTCAACGAGGAGTTAATACATGAGTCCATCACGCAGTGCCCAAAGGAATGTCCGCGATGTCGTTTTCGTGGACGGAGTCCGCACCCCGTTCGGCAAAGCCGGCGACAAGGGAATCTACGCGGGCACCAGGGCCGATGACCTCGTGGTGAAGTGCATCCGCGAACTGATGCGGCGCAATCCGTCCCTGCCGGCAGACCGCGTGGACGAGGTAGCCATTGCCGCCACCACGCAGACCGGAGACCAGGGCCTCACCATCGGCCGCACCGCCGCGTTGCTGGCCGGCCTCCCGCGCACCGTTCCCGGCTTCGCCATCGACCGCATGTGCGCAGGCGCCATGACGGCGGTCACCACGACGGCGAGTGGCATCGGCTTTGGCGCCTACGACGTCGTCATCGCCGGCGGAGTGGAACATATGGGCAACCACCCCATGGGCGCCGGAGCCGACCCCAATCCGCGGTTCATGTCCGAGCGGCTGGTGGACCCGGCTGCCCTGAACATGGGCAACACGGCAGAAAACCTGCACGACCGGTTCCCGGCCATCACCAAGGACCGCACGGATGCCTATGCCGCTGCTTCGCAAGCCAAGCTCGCCGCAGCGTACTCCAACGAACAAATACAGCACGACCTCGTCCCCGTGGCCACCATGAAGCCGGGCCAGGGCTGGGCGCTCCACACCACGGACGAACCCCCTCGCCCCGGAACCACGGTGGCCGACCTCGCCGAACTTCGCACCCCTTTCCGTGCCCACGGCCGCGTCACTGCCGGAAACGCCGCTGGCCTGAATGACGGCGCGACGGCGGCCGTTCTCGCGTCGGCCGAAGCCGCCGAGGAGCTGGGACTCTCCGTCAAGATGCGCCTTGTCTCCTACGCCTTCGCGGGCGTCGAACCGGAGGTCATGGGCATTGGCCCCGTTCCGGCGACGGAAAAGGCGCTCAAGAACGCCGGACTGGGAATAGAAGACATCGGGCTCTTCGAGATCAATGAAGCCTTCGCGGTCCAGGTACTGAGCTTCCTGGACCACTTCGGCATCGCCGACAATGACCCCCGCGTCAACCGCTATGGCGGTGCGATCGCCGTCGGACATCCGCTTGCTTCCTCCGGCGTCCGCCTGATGAACCAGCTGGCCCGGCAATTCGAGGAGGATCCCACAGTGCGCTACGGCATCACCACTATGTGCATCGGCCTGGGCATGGGTGCAACAGTGATCTGGGAGAACCCGCACCACCCCGACTACGCTTCCTCCACCGCTGACACCGCCACCACCGAAGGAGCCGCCGCATGAGCGCCGCCGAATTCCAGAAGCTCGCCGCCCTCTTCCCTGACGAAGTGGTCACCCACTCCTACGTGCAGGACATTCAGCTGCCAGGTGGCGCAGGAACCTTCGCGCTGATCACCCTGGACAATGGCTTGGACCACTCCAAGCCCACCACGTTGGGCCCCAACACGCTGGTTGAACTGGGCGGGGTCCTGGACCAACTCAAGGAACGCGCTTCACGGGGTGACATCGTGGGTGTCGGTGTCACGGGCAAGCCGTACTTCCTGGTGGCCGGCGCCGACCTGTCGGCCGTCAAAACGCTCAAGGAGCGCGAGCACGGCCTCTGGATGGCACAGCTTGGCCACGCCGTCTACAGCACCCTGGCAAATCTTGGCGTGCCAAGCTTCGCCTTCATCAACGGCCTTGCCCTGGGCGGCGGACTCGAAATCGCCCTGCAGTCGACGTACCGGACCGTCTCCACCGGTGCCGGCGCCTTGGCCCTCCCCGAAGCGTTCATCGGCCTCGTGCCGGGGTGGGGTGGCGTCTATATCCTGCCGCGCCTCATCGGTCCCGAGAACGCCGTCAAGGTGATGATCGAGAATCCCCTGAGCAACAACCGGACACTCACCGGACCGCAGGCATTCGAGCTGGGGGTGGCCGACGCCATCTTCGAGCCTGCCGACTTCGTGGAACAGTCGCTCGCATGGGCGGCAAAGGTTATTTCAGGCGACGTCACACCTGAGCGGAAGAACTCCGTAGATGCCGCGGACGACGCAGTCGCTGGGCGGTGGGCAGCCGCAGTCACCGCTGGACGGGCTTTTGTGGAGTCCAAGACCTCCAATGCCTCCCCTGCCCCGGCAAAGGTCCTGGACGTCATGGAAGCCAACCGCACCATGACACAGGCGGAATCGGCAGAGCTCGAGTGTGAGACCCTCGCAGGGCTCATGCAAACGGACGAGTTCCGCTCCACTGTGTACGCTTTCCTGGACCTTGTCCAGAAGCGCTCAAAGCGTCCTGCAGGGGCCCCTGACCGCAAGCTTGCCCGCCCGGTCACCAAGGTCGGCGTGGTAGGCGCAGGGCTCATGGCAAGCCAGCTGGCCTTGCTGTTCGCCCGCCAGCTGAAAGTCCCTGTAGTGATGACCGACATCGATCAGGCGAGGGTGGACAAGGGCGTTGCTTACGTCCATGCCGAAGTGGACAAGATGCTGGCCAAGAAGCGGATCAAGCCCGACGCCGCCAACAGGACCAAGGCGCTCATTACGGGTTCCGTCTCCAAGGAAGCCTTCGCCGACGCCGACTTCGTCATCGAGGCCGTTTTCGAAGAACTGCACATCAAGAAGCAGGTCTTCGCGGAGGTTGAAGCAATTGTTTCTCCCGAATGCATCCTGGCCACCAACACGTCTTCGCTGTCTGTCACTGCCATGGCCGAGGACCTGAAGCACCCGGAACGCCTGGTGGGCTTCCACTTCTTCAACCCGGTAGCTGTCATGCCCCTCCTGGAGATTGTGCGGGCACCCAAGACGGACGACGCCGTGCTGGCCACCGCCTTCGAACTCGCCAAGGGTCTCAAGAAGACCGCGGTGCTGGTCAAGGATGCCGCAGCCTTTGTGGTCAACCGCATCCTGCTCCGCCTCATGGGTGAAGTCATCGCAGCGTTCGACGAAGGAACACCTGCCGACGTCGCTGACAACGCCCTGCGTCCCATGGGGCTGCCGATGTCGCCGTTCACCCTGGCTGCCATGGTTGGCCTGCCGGTCGCCCAGCATGTGCAGGAGTCCCTGCACACAGCGTTCGGCGACCGGTTCCCCGTCTCGCAGAACCTGCAGAAGCTCATCGACAACGGAGTAAAGTCACTATGGGTCCCAGGCCCCGATGGGACTCCTGTTATCCCGGATGAGACTTTGGCCATTATGTCCTTCGGCGACACCCCGTCCACCGGCGAGGACGTCCTTCGACGCACGCAGGATGCCCTGGCCGAGGAAATCGGGCTCATGCTCGCCGAGGGCGTGGTCTCCGGACCGGAAGACATCGACCTTTGCGTCATCTTGGGCGCCGGCTGGCCGATGTTCCTCGGAGGCATCACACCGTACCTGGATCGCGTGGGCGCTTCGGAGCGGGTCAACGGCAAGAGGTTCCTCGCCCCCGGCGTTGCATCAGCCCCTGCCTGATCCGTCCCTCTCTCACATCCCGGGCCCTTAAACCGATCGCTCTCTCACATCCCGCGGCCCAAACCGGAACGCTCTCTCACCGAGGTGGGAGAGCGTTCCGTTTTAGGGTCTGTTTTCTGCGAGAGGGACGCCTGACGGGGGGCGGGATGTGCTAGCGGGCTAGAAGAGTGCAACCTTCGGCGTCCGCGGGAAGATCTCATCCAGCTCCGCGCAGTCTTCCTGGGTAGGTACCCAGCACACAGCTTCGGCGTTTTCGCGGATCTGCTCCGGACGCGTGGCGCCCGCGATCACGCTGCCGACACCGGGCTGCGCGGCAAGCCAGGAGAAGGCCAGCTGCAATTCACTGATGTCCCGCTCCTTGGCGAACTGGCCGAAGCGACCCAGCTGGTCCCAATCGGCGTCGTCCACCAGGTTGGTGCGGGTGTGGCTCAAGCGGGAACCTTCAGGGGCCTTGCCCGCAGAGTACTTTCCGGTGAGCAGCCCGTTGGCCAAGGGGAAGTAAGGAAGGACGCCCAAGGAAAAGGCTCCCGCCGCGGGAAGCACCTCGAGTTCTGCGCGCCGGTCCAGGAGGTTGTAATGATTTTGCGTCGAGATGAAGCGCGCGCCCCCAAGCTGGCGCCCGACGTACTCCGCTTCAGCGATCTGCCAGCCGGCAAAGTTGGAATGGCCGATGTACCGCACCTTGCCGCTGGACACCAGGTCATCCAAGGCGGCCAGGGTCTCCTCGATGGGCGTCCGCGCGTCCGGGGTATGGAACTGGTAGAGATCGATCCACTCTGTGTCCAAGCGGCGGAGCGATGCTTCCACGGCCCTCACAATGTAGCGGCGCGAACCGCGGGCGTCGAAGTCGTTGCCGTTGACTCCACGCATGTCCATGCCTAACTTGGTGCCGATGACTACGTCGTCACGCCGGCCCTTGAGCGCCTTGCCCAACATGGCCTCGCTCAGTCCCGGCTCGCGGCCGTAGACATCGGCAACGTCAAAGAAGGTCACTCCGGCATCAAGCGCGGCATGGACAACGTCGTCCGTGCCCTCCTGGGACTCGGTGGGTGTATTGGCGCGTCCAAGATTGTTGCAGCCCAGCCCAACAGCTGAGACAGTCAATCCGGAATGGCCAAGGCGTCGGTATTCAGTCATGAAATCAGCCTAGCCGCCGCTGTAGGAGATTCCCGATTCCTCCATGGCATCCTCAAGCTGGGCGATGGCCACCGGCCCCATGCCGTGGAGCTTGGAGATTTTCACCTCTCCGAATTCCGCCAACTGCTCCAGGGTCTCAATTCCTTCGTGCGCCAAAGCCCGTCTCGCCGGTGCAGCGAGGCCCTTGGGCAGTGGTGTATGTCCGGGCCAGTTGCTCTTGGACGCCATGGAAGTCCCTCCTGGTGCGTTGGGGTGCTACTTAGAGAGTAAAGCCCACGCCCTGCTTGGGCGAGTGCTTCAGCCGGAAGGCGTCGGGCTCGCTGTGGGGCGCCGCAGCGATAGTGAGTTTGGTGAAGTCAAGGTCCTCACCACGAACACAGATCTTGATGGCATTCACGGCCTTGTTGACGTCCGGGCAGAGGCAGAAGATGTTCAAGTGGCCATTGCCTATTTCGGACCGGTCCACGATGCCCAACCCGCGCCATGCCAGTTCCCCTGTCAGGGCGGCCTTGGCTTTCCGTTCAAGATGACGGTCCCGCTCGGTGCCGTCCTTGGTCTTGAGGGCAATCTGGGCAACAACCCAGAACTGCTCCGACTCTGGAATCTCCGCGTATCCGTCTTCCTCGCACTGCGCAGCGAATGCCGACATCAGGCCCTCCACCGAGGATTCGTCCTCCACGCCGGTTTCGTCGGTTTTGCTCTGATGACCCACCACGCCGTGATTAATCACGAACTGCTGGTCCTCGTCGTCGTACCAGGCTTCCCGGAAGTGAAGTACTCCCTCATCGTCCCGCTTGTACGTGCGAATAATGCCGCTCATGCCCGTCCTTTTCTGAACCATTCGGCGCTGGTGCTGGCACCAGTGAGGTCGAACGGTGCTTTCATGGCCGCTACAGCCTCCAAGAGGGCGGCGCATTCCGTGCGCATAGCGGCCACTGTGTCGTGCGGATAGCCCATGGCCACCCGGTGCTGCTCAAACTCGTCTTCATCGTCAACAAACACACCGTGCCGGGTGGAACGGATCACGTCCAAGTCCATGTCGATCATGTGGAACTCCGTGACGCCGGGCCTGATGGTGTTCCAGTCGTGGGACGTGGCGAGGTCAACGTAAATGCGGAAGTCGCCCGGGTACGTATCGTCGTAAAAGGTCGCCACAAACTCGCCGGTCCTCGGGACCAGCAGGACAGCGTCCGAAGCAGTGTAGAAGGCTGCCCCTGGACGGGAACAGAACTCCCCCGCGCCCTGGAAAATCCACCAGCCGTGAAGGTCTTCGCCAAGATACCGGCCAGGCACCACCCAATGGGCTTTGCCGTTCCATTTCCTGTTCCTCGACACAACGAGGTCACCGGGCTGCAGTGCGCCCGGTCCGGGGTTATCCATCACAACGTGGGCAGACTGCCGGTGGTCGGGTGTTCCTGGCCTGGGAGGGGCCTCGCGAAGGGGACCTTGGTCCCCAGAACCTGGGCTACGACGTCGTGCGTTATCTTCTGGGCGGTGAGTCCAACGCGTTCCAGGACCTGGCTCCGGGAGCCGTGGACCAGGAACTCCACAGGCAAACCGACTTCATTAAGGGCCGTATCCACCCCCGCAGCACGCATCTCCTGCCGGATGCGGGAGCCAACACCACCGGCACGCACGCCGTCTTCAATGCAGATGACCAAGCGATGGCGGGCAGCGAGAGCAATGATCGATTTACGGACGGGAAGGACCCAACGGGGGTCCACTACCGTGGAACTGATGCCTTGGGCACCCAGCCGGCCGGCCACATCCAGCGCGAGCTCAGACATGGCGCCGACGCTGACGATGAGGACATCGTTTTCGGTGGATCCCTCGGGTCGGCGGGCAAGGATGTCAACGCCGTCGTGAAGCCGTTCAATCGCTTCAACTTCGGAACCGACGCTGCCTTTGGAGAACCGCACCACCGTGGGGGCGTCGTCAACCGCCACAGCCTCCCGCAATTCTTCCCGGAGCCTGGTGGCATCGCGGGGTGCGGCCAAATGGAGTCCCGGCACGATCTGGACCATCGCCATGTCCCACATGCCGTGGTGGCTGGGGCCGTCCGGGCCGGTGACGCCGGCCCGGTCCAGGACAATCGTGACGCCGGCCTTATGCAGGGCCACATCCATGAGGAGCTGGTCAAAGGCCCGGTTCAGGAAGGTGGCATAGACCGCCACCACGGGATGCAGGCCGCCGAAGGCCATGCCTGCAGCCGACGTGAGGGCGTGCTGCTCAGCGATGCCGACGTCGATGACGCGTTCCGGGTGCCGCTCAGCAAATTTGTGCAGGCCCACGGGGATCAGCATGGCGCCTGTAATGCCCACGATGTCCTCGCGCTCATCAGCGATGTCCGCGATCTCCTCAGCGAACACCGAGGTCCATGACCTCGCGCCAGGCATCTCCGTGGACTCGCCCGTTTCGGGGTCGATGATTCCCACGGCGTGGAATTGGTCTGCCTCGTTGGCCAGGGCCGGGGCATAACCGTGGCCCTTCTCGGTCATCGCGTGCACGATCACCGGGCCTCCGTAGGCCTTGGCGGTGTTCAGCGCATTCTCCATGGCCTGGAGACTGTGCCCGTCCACCGGACCGATGTACTTCATGCCCAGGTCCTCGAACATGCCTTGGGGAGCCCACCAGTCCTTGATGCCCTTCTTCATGGCGTGCAGGCTCTTGTAGGTGAATTGCCCGGCGGGACCGCCGTTCTGGAGCTTTTTCTTCCACCAGTCCAGCATCCGCTCGTACGCCGGAGTGGTGCGCAGGGAGTCGATGGTGGGGCGCAGTGAAGCGAGGTAGTCGGCAAAGCCGCCAACAGTGGGTGCGTAGGAACGGCCGTTGTCATTGACCACAATGACCACACGCCGCCGTTTGTCAGCGGCAATGTTATTGATGGCTTCCCATGTCATGCCACCGGTGAGTGCGCCATCGCCCACCACCGCGACGACGAACCGGTCACCTTCGCCGGTCAGCTGCCGGGCCCGTGAAATGCCGTCGGCCCAGGACAGGGAGGACGAGGCGTGGGAGCTCTCCACAATGTCGTGCTCTGATTCAGCGCGCTCCGGATAACCGGAGAGCCCACCCTGCTGGCGGAGGGTGCTGAAATCCTGGCGGCCGGTAAGCAGCTTGTGCACGTAGGACTGATGCCCGGTGTCGAAGACAATGCTGTCCCGCGGGGACTCGAAAATCCGGTGGACGGCCAGGGTGAGTTCAACGACACCAAGGTTTGGGCCCAGGTGTCCGCCTGTCGCGGCTACGTTGGTGATCAGGAATTCCCTGATTTCGCCGGCCAGTTGTTCCAGCTCGGTGCCGGACAGTTTGGCCAGGTCCTGTGGATCCTTGACGGTTTCCAAAAGTCCCAACGGCCCTCCTTAGGGTGAATGACGTGCTTGTTAACTTTAGCGCGTGCCCGGGCCTGCGCGTTTCCCACCGCGACGATCCGCATCGCGGCGGGACCAGGACGCCAACAGCCCCGGCTGGTCAGGCGACCAGCCGGGGCTGTCTGGCATCAGGATCAGCCGGAAACCGGCCGACTGGCTATGCGGAGATCTGGCGCAGCACGTACTGCAGGATGCCGCCGTTGCGGTAGTAGTCCGCTTCACCCGGGGTATCGATGCGCAGAACCGCGTCGAAGGACTTGACGGTACCGTCCTCTGCCGTAGCCGTCACTTTGAGCGTCTTCGGCGTGGTGCCGTTGTTCAGCTCGGTGACGCCTTCAACTGCGAACGTTTCCGTACCGGTCAGGCCCAGGGTTGCTGCCGACTCGCCTGCGGGGTACTGCAGCGGGAGGACGCCCATGCCGATCAGGTTGGAGCGGTGGATACGCTCGTAGCTCTCGGCGATGACGGCCTTGACGCCCAGGAGCGCGGTGCCCTTTGCAGCCCAGTCACGGGAAGAACCCGAACCGTATTCCTTGCCTGCCAGCACCACCAGCGGCGTTCCCGCTGCCTGGTAGTTCTGGGCGGCGTCGTACACGTACGCCTGCGGAGCACCTTCCTGGCTGAAGTCGCGGGTGAAGCCACCCTCGACACCGTCCAGGAGCTGGTTCTTGATGCGGATGTTGGCGAACGTGCCGCGGATCATGACTTCGTGGTTGCCACGGCGCGAACCGTAGGAGTTGAAGTCCTTGCGCTCCACGCCGTTGGCCAGGAGGTACTGGCCTGCAGGGGTGTCCGACTTGAACGAGCCAGCCGGGGAGATGTGGTCCGTGGTGACGGAGTCGCCGAGCTTCAGGAGGACGCGGGCGCCCTCGATGTCCTTGACGGGGTCCGGCTGTGCCTTCATGCCCTCGAAGTATGGGGGCTTCCGCACGTAGGTGGAGTCCTCGGCCCATGCGAAGGTGTCGCCTGCAGGGGTATCGAGGGCCTTCCAACGGTCGTCGCCGTCGAAGACGCCTTCGTAACCCTTGGCGAACATGGCCTCGTCGATGGAGGAGTCGATGACTTCCTGCACCTCCGTGGGGTTCGGCCAGATGTCCTTCAGGAAGACCGCGTTGCCTTCCGAGTCGGTGCCCAGGGCATCGGTGTCGAAATCGAAGTCCATGGAACCGGCCAGGGCGTAGGCGATGACCAGCGGCGGCGACGCCAGGTAGTTCATCTTCACGTCCGGGTTGATGCGGCCTTCGAAGTTGCGGTTGCCGGAGAGGACTGCGGTGACGGAAAGATCGTTGGCCTGGATAGCCTCGGAGATTTCAGGCTCCAGCGGACCGGAGTTACCGATACAGGTGGCGCAACCGTAACCGACGATGTAGAAGCCGAGCTTCTCCAGGTACGGCGTGAGGCCGGACTTTTCGTAGTAGTCAGTGACCACCTTGGAGCCGGGGGCAACAGAGGTCTTGACCCACGGCTTGGACGTCAGCCCCTTGTCCACGGCGTTGCGTGCCAGGAGGGCAGCAGCAAGCATCACAGACGGGTTGGACGTGTTGGTGCAGGACGTGATCGATGCGATCGACACTGCACCATGGTCCAGCTCGAATTCGCGTCCGTCGGCAGTCTTGACCTTGACCGGCGACGACGGGCGGCCATGCGCACCGTTGGCGGCGGAGTAAACGCGCTCCGTCTCCGTGGTGTGCGAGTCAGCATGAGTGAACGACGGCGCGTCCGACGCCGGGAAGGACTCGTCCAGCGACTCGTCAACGCTGCCGTCTTCGATGGCCACGTAGTTGTGGATGTCCTTACGGAACTGCTCCTTGGCGTCCGTGAGCTCAATGCGGTCCTGGGGACGCTTGGGGCCGGAAATGGAAGGAACAACCGTGGACAGGTCCAACTCAAGGAACTCGGAGAAGCGCAGTTCGCGGGAGGGATCGTGCCAGAGGCCCTGTTCCTTGCTGTACGCCTCCACGAGGGCGACGTTTGCTTCGGAACGGCCGGTCAGGCGCAGGTACTCCAGGGTGACGTCGTCGATGGGGAACATGGCAGCCGTGGAACCGAATTCCGGGCTCATGTTGCCGATGGTGGCGCGGTTGGCCAACGGCACAGCGGCAACGCCTTCACCGTAGAACTCAACGAACTTGCCAACAACACCGTGCTTGCGCAGCATTTCGGTGATGGTCAGGACGACGTCGGTGGCGGTAGCGCCGGCCGGGATGCTGCCCTTGAGCTTGAAGCCCACTACGCGGGGGATCAGCATGGAAACGGGCTGGCCAAGCATTGCTGCCTCGGCTTCGATGCCGCCGACGCCCCAACCCAGGATGCCCAGGCCGTTGACCATGGTGGTGTGCGAGTCAGTGCCCACACAGGTGTCGGGGTAGGCACGAAGAACGCCGTCTACCTCGCGGGTCATCACGGTGCGTGCCAGGTACTCGATGTTGACCTGGTGGACAATACCGGTTCCCGGCGGGACAACTTTGAAGTCGTCGAACGCGGTCTGGCCCCAGCGAAGGAACTGGTAGCGCTCACCATTGCGCTGGTATTCGATCTCCATGTTGCGCTCCAGTGCGCCGGAGTTACCGAAGGCGTCGATCTGGACGGAGTGGTCGATGACCATTTCTGCAGGCGCCAAGGGGTTGACGCGCTTGGGATCGCCGCCGAGTTCCTTGACTGCTTCGCGCATGGTGGCGAGGTCAACGACGCAGGGAACACCAGTGAAGTCCTGCATGATGACACGTGCCGGGGTGAACTGGATTTCCGTATCGGGCTCCGCATTGGGATCCCAACCGGCCAGGGCGCGGACATGGTCCGCCGTAATATTGGCGCCATCCTCAGTCCGCAGGAGGTTTTCAAGCAATACCTTAAGGCTGAACGGAAGGCTGTCTGCGCCCTCTACGGAGTTCAACCGGAAAATTTCATAATCGGTGCCGGCTACATTCAGTACGCCTTTGGAACCGAAGCTGTCCACAGTGCTCATGGCAGGACTCCTCTCGCAACAGTTTCATCTTTGTCGCGTGGTTGGCCGCTAGCCAGTTAGGCGCACCTTACTTAGCCGGGCGGCATCTCTCGTGGTCACCCCGGTCCGCGGCGATGATTCCAGCGAAGCGGGGCTACTACGCCCATCGTAGTGGCATCCGCCCCAAGAGTGGCATGTCGCCACCCAAACCCGGCGCCGCCCGCCGCACTGCGGCGGGCGGGCGACACTCCGGCTAGGCGGAAGGGACGATCAAGCCCACTGTTTCGAGGTGGTGGGTATGGGGGTAGAGATCGAAGGCCCGCAGTGACTCCAGGCGCCAACCTCCCTGATGGAAGTAACCCAGATCACGCGCAAAGGAAGCAGGATCGCAGGACACATAGGCGATTGCGCGGGGACCAGTGGCCATCAATTGCTTGACCACAGCCTTTCCGGCTCCGGCCCGCGGTGGATCCAGCACCACGGAATCGAAGCTCCGGGCACTCTGGTGCAGCACGCGTTCCACCCGCCCTTGGACGATTTCCACCTGCGGCTCACCGTGCAGGTTCTTACGTGCGTCGCGGCTCGCGCCGGGGGCACCCTCCACCGAGAGCACCGATCCAGTGACACCCACGGCGTCGGCCAGCGGTGCCGTGAACAGCCCGGCACCGGCGTAGAGGTCGGCAACTGCGGCGCCCGGCTGCAAGTACCCGCCATGCGAAAGATAGTCCGTCACAGCGCCCACGAGCGTTTCCGGTGCATTCTTGTGGATCTGCCAGAAACCCTCGCCGGTGACCCGGTACTCGTGGCCGGCCGCGGTCTCCTGCACCCAGGTTCTCCCCCGGAGCTGCAGGACCTCTCCCTTGCTGGGGTCGAAGCTGGCGACCGACACGTCATGCGGCAACTGCAACAGAATGCTGTGCACCCTCTTGGGGCTCGTCCCCTCCTCCGGCGCCAGCAGTATCAGGGGCCTGGATCCATTGGCCGGGACCGCAACCTCGACGCGGGCGATGCCCGAGAGGTCAAGGTCCCACAGCTTCAGGTCGTTCAGTCCCGGGAGCGCCAACGGCATCTCCTTGATGGGAAGCACCACGTCCGAGCGGTGGGCGTGCATGCCCAACCGCCCCTTGGAGGTCACGGCAAAGCCGGCGCGTGTGCGCCAGCCGAGGCCGTCGTCGTTATGGTCCCCCACGGCTTCCACCTCTGTGGCGAGGTCAAGCCCGGCAAGCCGTTTGAGTTGTTCAGCCAGCACCTCGGCTTTCAGGGCACGCTGGTGCTCCAGCGAAATATGCCCGAGCTCGGCGCCGCCAACCGGCGGCCCGCCACGGCGCCAGGAGGCCTGGGAATCCGCTGCCCTCCAAAAGTGCGGGACCCGGTGGGGCGAAGCGTCAAGGACTTCGACGACGTCGGCCCGCCAGAAGCGCGACGAGTCACCGGAGTCAGTCAACCGGATACGGACCTTCTCCCCCGGGATGGCGTGCCGGACGAAGATGACGCGCCCTTCGTGCCGCGCGACGAAGTGCCCTCCGTGGGCTATGGGACCAATGTCAACGACCAGTTCAGTACCGGATGCCCCTTGGTGGTCATTGGCGGGGTGATCGGTGTGGGAGGAATTGCTGTGGGAGGTCATTTAGGTATCCTGCAGTGCCTTTGCTTCTTCGGAGGATTTCAGCTGCCACGGAACGCTGGCAACCATGACTCCAGGTTCAAAGTGGAGCCTCGTCTTGATTCTGAGTGCTGTCTGGTTATGGACCAGTTGTTCCCACCATTTGCCCACGACATATTCGGGGATGTAAACCACGATCAAGTCCCGCGGCGAATCACGGCGCATGTTCTTGATGTAATCCATGATGGGTGTCACGGTCTCGCGGTACGGGCTGGCCAGGACGGTCAGGGGAACCGGAATTTCCAGTTTCTCCCAATCCCGGACGGTGTGTTCGGTCTCCTCGGTATTGATGTCCACGGTAATTGCGTCAAGGCGTGAAGGCCTCGACGCCCTGGCATAGGCCAGTGCCCTCAGGACAGGCTTGCGTACGTGCGAGACAAGCAGTACCGCGTGGACACGGGTGGGCAACGCACGCGGGGACGAGTCCTCGTCAACGGCCAGTTCACGGGCCACATTGTCATAGTGGGCCCGGATGCTCCACATGATGAGGAAGAGGACAAACATCGCAAGCAAAGCGATCCAGGCACCTTGCTCGAACTTGGTGATCAAGACGATCACCAGGACCAATGCGGTCATGCCAAAGCCCAGCATGTTGATGGTTCGCGACTTGAAGATGCGGCGGCGGACAGCCTTGTCCCTTGCAAGCTTCAGCTCCCGGCCCCAGTGGCGGATCATCCCGAGCTGGCTGGCCGTGAACGAGATGAAGACACCCACGATATAAAGCTGAATCAGCTTGGTGACATCGGCATTGAACGCAAGGATGAGCACCAGGGCGCCGGCCGCCAGGGCGAGAACGCCGTTGCTGAAGGCAAGGCGGTCACCCCTGGTTCGGAGCTGGCGGGGAAGGTAACCGTCCTGGGCCAGGATGGAGCCAAGCACGGGAAAGCCGTTGAAGGCGGTGTTGGAGGCGAACACCAGGATCACACCCGTGGCAGCCACCACGACATAGAAAAGGATGGAGCCCGAGCCAAAGATGGTGTCCGCGATCTGGCTGATGGCAGGCGTCTGGATGTAGCCCTCCGGCAGGGGTTTGCCATCCACTAGGAACTCGCGCGCGGGGTCCAGGACAATGTGCACCTTGGTGGCGTTGGCAAGGTAGAGGATTCCGGCCAGCATGGAGGCCGCTATGACGCCCAACAGCAACAGGGTGCTGGCCGCATTCTTGCTCTTTGGTTTCCTGAAATTGGGAACGCCGTTGCTGATGGCCTCGACACCTGTGAGCGCCGCGGCCCCGGAGGAAAAGGCCCGCAGCAGCAGGAAAGCTCCGGCAAGGCCCACCAATCCCTCGTCGAAGCCTGGCTCCGGGACGATGGTGAAGTTGGCGGAGGGTGCCTCACCCAGTGTCCCGGTAGCTGCTTGGAAGATGCCGACCGCGGTCATGCCGAGGATGGACGCCATGAAGATATAGGTGGGGACAGCGAAGAGCGTCCCGGCTTCCCTGACCCCGCGGAGGTTGACCAACGCAAGGATGACCACGCCGATGGTGGCGATGAGTGCCTGTTGGCCGTGCAGCGAGGGAATGGCCGTAGTGAGGTAGGTGGCCGCCGAGGACATGGACACCGCCACTGTCAGCACGTAGTCCACCAGCAGGGCCGACGCCACCGTGAGCCCGGCATACTTGCCCAGGTTGACGCTGGCGATTTCGTAGTCGCCGCCGCCGGATGGATAGGCGTGGACATTTTGCCGGTAGGACGCCACCACTGTGAGCAAAACCACCATGACCGCGAGGCCGACAAGTGGAGAGAAGGCCACTGCGCTGACTCCGGCCAGGGCGAGTGTCAGCAGGATTTCGTCAGGGGCATAGGCAACCGAAGACAGCGCATCCGAGGCGAAGATCGGCAAAGCGATGCGTTTGGGCAACAAGGTGTGGGACAGGCGGTCGTTCCTGACTGGCCGGCCCACCAACACCCGCTTCGCAGCATTCAAAATTGTCAGCACTCCGCAAAGCTACTCTGAATCCCCATCGATGTCATGACGGTCGTTCGCAGGCGCAGCCACGCGGCACCGGTAAAGTCATACCGAGCGGGACGGACAGCACAGATAAAGGAGACATGGTGGCTCACTTCGTGATCATGGGTTGCGGCCGTGTTGGCGCAACCCTGGCACACACTTTGGAGGATGCCGGCCATTCGGTCGCCATCATCGACCAGGACGAGCGGGCCTTCCGCCGGTTGCGCAACACCTTTACCGGCCGCAAGGTCACCGGGGTGGGTTTCGACCGGGACACCCTTAAGCAGGCCGGCGTGGAAGAGGCCTACGCCTTCGCCGCCGTCTCCAGTGGCGACAACTCGAACATCCTGGCCACCCGGGTGGCCCGCGAGACCTTCCACGTTGCCCACGTCGTGGCACGGATCTACGATCCCGGCCGCGCCGAAATCTACCAGCGACTGGGCATCCCCACGGTGGCAGCCGTCCGCTGGAGCGCCGACCAGGTCCTTCGCCGCATTCTTCCGGAGCAGCATTTGGCCGGAGACTACCGTGAGCCTTCAGGCCGGCTCGTGCTGGCCGAAGTGGAGCTGCACGAGGATTGGATTGGGCACAGCCTCGCTTCGATCGAGGCGGCCTCGGGAATCCGCATCGCCTTCCTCACCCGGTTTGGTGAGGGCGTGCTCCCCCAGGCCGGCACGGCTTACCAGGAAGGCGATACGGTCCACGCGATGCTGAGCCTGGACAGAACGTCCGAGATCAGCCGGATCCTCGCCAAAGCACCCGCCAAGGAGTCTTAGTGAAAGTTGTCATTGTTGGCGCAGGAAGCGTCGGCTCGTCCATTGCCCGCGAACTTCTGGCCCACAAGCACCAGATACTGCTGATCGACCTCAAGCCCGAGGTCATTGGCCGCAGCGGACTGCGGGGCGCCCGCTGGTTGGTGGGAGACGCCTGTGAACTCAGCACCCTGCAGGACGCAAAACTTGAGGATGCCGACGTCGTGGTGTCAGCCACGGGCGACGACAAAGTCAACCTTGTGGTGTCCCTGCTGGCCAAGACCGAGTTTGGCGTGGGACGCACTGTGGGCCGTGTGAACAACCCCAAGAATGACTGGATGTTCAATGATTCCTGGGGCGTCGACGTCGCGGTGAACACCCCGCAGCTCATGACGGCATTGGTGGAAGAAGCCGTGGAAATCGGCGACATTGTCCGCCTCCTGACGCTCCAGACCGGTGTGGCCTCGATCGTCGAATTCACCGTCCCGCATGACTCCCATGTCATCGGCAGCACGGTCGGAGGGATCGACTGGCCGGAGGACGCAACACTGGTAGCCATCCTTCGCGACCAAGCGCCGATCACTCCTACCCGGGACGATGTCCTGGATGGCGGCGACGAGCTGTTCTTCGTCACCACCATCGCAGCCGAAGACGGCCTCCGGTCACTGTTGTCGCCAGGTTCCGACGACGGCGGCGAACCTCGTGGGGAAACGTCTTCGGCCGCGGATCAGTCCTCTGAGGACGACGGCTTCGACGGCTGAGGTGCAGGCTTGGTGAGCAGCCAGGCCACCCAGAGACCCAGGATGTACAGCGGGGCGCCCATCAGGAGCCTGGTGGTCGCCAACGCTGTCAGGCCGGCCTCACCCATGAAGTACAACGGCACCTGCACCACAAGGCGCAGTGCAAGAACCGCAACCACAATCCACGTTCCCAGTTTGTAAGCCCTGAGCCGTTCGGGATCCTTCCGCCACTCGAGGCCCTCATTGCGGACGAAACCAAAAAGAAGGCCCGCCACCGGCCATTTGAGGACAATGGAGAGCACCATGGCGGCGATGTAGGCGATATTGGTGAAGAAGCCCAGGACGTAGAAGTCCTCTGCCTTGCCCGTGGTATTGGCCAACCACGCGGAAATACCGACGCCCACCACACCGGCCAGCGCCTGGGTCAGGGGACGCCGTTGGATCAACCGGACCACGGTGAAAACCGCGGCGGCGGCCAAAGCCGCCACCAACGCCGGGGTCAGATCACGGGTCACGGTGAAAACCACCAGGAACACCAGTCCCGGAAGAATGCTCTCAGCGATTCCCTGCCATCCACCTGCGGACTTCAGCATGTCCACATGCCCAGCGCTGTTCCGGTGGAGGCCGGCTTTTTCGGCGTAGCCGGCAGCGAGATCGGACACGCTGGGGGCTTCTGCCGTCGGCTTGAGGGCATCATCCGGCGGTGACATCCTTTGATCGGGAACAGCGCCCCCGGTGTCCTTGGGTTCTGATCCATTGGACACGGTCATAGATGCTCCTGACGGGAAAGTATTTCGTAGCGTGGATTGAACATGGCCGGCAAACCGTCAAGCTGGGTCACCATGCCGTTCAGGCGAAGCTGCACACCGGCCTCGATGCCGGGAACGTGTGTCCTGCCGAGCCAAATGACGCGGAGACGGTCGTAGGGCTTCCGGATTCCACCTGCATTGATGGCGTGATGTGGTCCGGGACCCAGGGCGTCGACGACAACAGCGGAAAAGAATGGCTGATCGCTGGGCGGCTGATGCGTCACCGACTCGATGAAGCCGGTGCACACCGCCCTCCCCCGGGCAGGAAGATCACGGACTCCCTGCGTCCGGGGACGCTGGCCGGCTGTTCCTCCTCTGCCCGAAGTGTCAGCCAATCTGGGTGATCTCCGGCCCTCGTTCGGGCTGTTCCATGGCCGGTGCAGCCTGCGGAGCGCCGGCCTGTCCCGGCACGGCAGCGTCCTTGGGCAGGCGCAGCTGCAGCAATTCGCGGGGAGGCATCGGGTTGTCGCCGCGCACCACCACTACCCGGCGGAAAAGTTCTTCCAGCCCTGCTGCAGCGTCCCGCTCCAAGGCAGCCTGCCCGCCAAGGACGCCGCGGAGGAACCAGCGCGGACCGTCCACGCCCATGAAACGCGCGGCACGGAAACCACGGCTGCCATCGGCCGCTTCAGCGGGCAACTTGGCGACCAGCTCGGTACCAAAGGCTCCGGAAACCTCTTCGGTTTCCCCGCCCTGACTGGCCACGGACTGGGTGATCTGTTCCCGGATCTCATCCCACAAACCTTCTGACCGTGGAGCCGCAAACGCCTGAAGCTGCAGGCTGGAACCGTCCAGGTCCATGGTCACGGCCACCACACGCTGGGTGGCTTCTTCAACCTCAAGCCTCAACTGGAGACCTTCGGCTGGAGCGATCAGCAGCGCCCCGAGGTCCACGTAACCGTCACGGTCCTCGATCTCGTCTATATCCAAGGGGCCTTTGGCAAGCCGGAAATCACCGGGGGTGCCAAGCTGGCCCGATTGAGGACTTTGTGCCTCAGCACCGGATTCCTCGACAGTGCCGGCGGTGTCCGACCGCTCGTCCTTGGACTTCTTGCCGCGCCCAAAAAGCATTGGGTTTTCTCCTTAGTAGTGGTCTATCCCCAAGTAAACCGCACCCACGTTAAACCATGTAAAACCACGCCAAGGCGATGCCTCCGACGCAGCGAGGTCAGTGGTTTGCTGAGGGCTTCGGTGCGTTGAAGCCGCCTGTGGAACCGAAGCCGCCGGTTCCACGAACGGAATCGGACAGCTGGTCTACAGCCACGAACCGCGCGTACTCAACGCGCTGTATCACCATTTGTGCAATTCTATCGCCGCGCTTGAGGTCGATGGCGTGGTCTTGATCGGTATTCAGGAGCGTCACCGCGATCTCGCCCCGGTAGCCTGCGTCAACAGTGCCTGGAGCATTGACGACGGTCAGCCCATGCTTGGTGGCGAGCCCCGACCGCGGGTGGATAAGAGCCACGAAACCATTCGGCAGCGCTATCGAAACGCCCGTGGGAACAAGTTTCCGCTCACCGGGGGCGAGGTGTACGTCCTCGCGGGCCCGGAGGTCGGCTCCGGCATCTCCCGGGTGCGCGTACGACGGCGCTTCCAACCCGGCGTCGAGCATTTTCAGCTGGACTTCCAAGGTGGGGGCTCCGTAGGCCGCGGGGGTCTCACTGCCGTTGGCGGTTCCGGGGGCGGTGTCTGTGCTGAATACTGCCGTCTCATTGCTCACAGTGGTCCATTCTACTGGGAGCAGGAACCTGCGCACCCGGCCTGCCGGCCGCTGCCTTTGAGGGTGGACGCAGCACCAGCGCAGGGCCGGATAAGCTGGAGGCATGCCTACGCCTGACCAGTCCTCCCCCGTGCCTGCCCGGAACACCCCGACGTCATCGGAGGTTCTCTACACCGAGAAACTGTGGCCGTCAGTGTGGATTTGGGTTGTGGTGGTGGGCCTGTCCGGCGCCGGCATCCTGATGTTCGGCCCCATCAGCGCAGCAACGGGCATCATCGCGGCTTTGGTCCTGCTGGCCATCATGACCATCATGTTGGTGCTCTCAACACCCACGATTACGGTCACTCCCACCACGGTCCGGGTAGGCAGGGCCAGCATCGACCGGAAGTTCGTGGGATCCGTCCAGGCCTTCACCAAAGGCGAAGCCACCGCCGAGCGGGGTCCCCGGCTCAACGGACTCGCTTACATGTGCTTCCGTGGCTGGATCGACCCCGTGGTCAAGATTGAGATCACCGACCCCGCGGACCGGACTCCGTACTGGCTCGCCTCTTCCCGCCGGCCTGACGAACTGGTCTCGGCGCTCACCACCCCGCGGGACTGACAAGTCCCTGCGGGAACCCTGGGAACGCTGGTGTTCCTATCCTTCGCACTCCGTGCAGTACAAATGTCCGCCACGCTCGGTGGCGATTTGGGACTTGTGCTTCACCAGGAAGCAATTGAAGCAGGTGAACTCGTCCGGTTGGGGTGGCATGACCTGGATCAGGAGTTCTTCGCCGGACAAATCAGCACCGGGCAACTCGAAGCCGTCGGCAAGGTCCGACTCATCGACGTCCACGGCGGAAGATTGCTTCCCCGACTGGTGCGTCTTGAGTTCTTCCAGGGAATCCTCGCTGACGTCTTCCTCGGTCTTTCGAGGGGCATCGTAATCGGTGGCCATGGTCCTTCCTAGTCCTCCCTGTCTGCAGTGGGTTCTCGCCGGTCCGGCGGCCATCGCCACCGGGGTAAGGATGCAACGCTGCACGCCTCGGATTTGTGCCCGGTATCGGCCAGATTGTCCTCTTCCCGCCCACGAATGTCCATAGCCCCCAATCGTTGCCAAAAAGCACCGAAAGAACTCCTCGCAGGGCCGGTTTCACCGGAATATCACGGCACGCCCTCCCTCCTAGTAGGAAAAGACCCCGGCGGGTGGCAGAGTTTCGAATGTCAGTTATGCCATGTGGTGGAGGGTGTTATGCAGGATCTACGACTGGTAGGCGTCCACGACGACGGCGGGCATCTGCTTTTGAGCGGCCCCGGCGGTGCGATGTTCCAGCTTCCGATCGACGAGGCCTTGAGGTCAGCGGCGAGCCGGACCCCTGCCCAAGTGGCGGCCCGCGCCGCCAACACAGCCATTGCCATGTCCCCGCGCGACATCCAATCCAGGATCCGCAGTGGGGCCACCGCGGCCGAAGTGGCCGAGCTGTCCGGGCTGCCCCTCGCCAACGTCCAACGCTACGAAGGCCCTGTCCTCGCAGAGCGTGAGTACGTAGCCAGGCAGGCACGCAACATTGAGGTTGCTGCCCCTGCCCCCGGGCACGACGCCTACCGTTCGGCCTTCGGCGACAACCCGGCCACGCTGGGTGAAATGGTAGACCACAGGCTCGCTGCCCACGGCATCGATTCGGCCACGGTGGAATGGGACTCGTGGCGCCGTACGGACGGTTCCTGGACCGTCGTCGCACGCTTCGAAACGGTACCGGGCACCCACGGCAGCATCGGTGAGGAACCTCCTGCCATGTGGACCTTCAGCCCGCAGCGCAAGTCCCTTCAGAACGCCAACCGCTGGGCCCAACAACTCAGCGAGCTGGAGCCACTGGATGGACCCGTCCCGGCGCGCAGGCTCGCTGCCGTCTCGGACCGGCCTTTCGATTTCGAAACCGATGCTGAGACAGCCGCCCGCGCGTCCGCCAAGGAATCGGACAGCCTCCTGGAAATGCTGCGTTCGCGGCGGGGTCAGCGCCTGGGCGTGGACGAAGACGGAGACGACGCCTTGGCGGTGCTGCTGAGCAACGTTCCCGCAGCCCACCCGCGGCCCGGAAGCGAGCACGAAGACCTCGAAGAAAACGACGCTGCAGATCCCGAACCGGCTCCGGCCGTCGCGGAGGAACCTGCACGTAAAGACGGGCGCCCTTCCATGCTCTCGCGGCTGAGCCTGGCTCCGCGGCACTTTGAACCCCACGACGAAGATGAAGACGATTCCCTGAAGCTGCACCACGGCGTCAGCACGGAAACGCGGGAGATCACGGTGGTAGCCGGCCCGCTGCGACCCGTCACTTCACTCACAGGGCGCAAACCTGCCGGGCTTGACGAACTCCTGGGTGGCAACAGCACTGTCCGAAACACGGACTCTCCGCGGGAGGAATCTCCTGAAGATCATCGGGACATCGAAACCCTTGCTGATGATTCCAAGAACCCCGGGGACTCCGCGGGCCGCAAGGACCCCGATGCCCCCGCAGAACGCCAACCGTCACGGCCAAAGCGGTCCAGCATTCCCAGCTGGGACGAGATTGTCTTTGGAGCTCGCGGAGACTGATTCCACAAGCTAGCTGTGGCGGAGCTCCCCGGCGCCCGGCCAGAGGCAAGCGTCAATGTCGAAAGGGAGCGGCTGGTCCGCCCCTGCCATCAGGTTGGCACCATGCACCGTGACGCGCCGCATGTAGTGGCGGCGGCATAATGTCTCGTAACCCACCGAAGCCTCACGGCCTTCGACGCCGGCCTCCGGACTGCCTTCTACGTGCTCGCCCCCGGTGGCTGGTGCCACGTCACCCACCATCACCTGCTTGCCTTCCACCACCATGATGCCATTCACCGTCCGGGCATTCTGAGTTGCCCGGCGCCCGCACCAGCACAGTGCTTCCACTTGCAGCACTTGGACCTTATCGGCCAGCTCAATGAGGCGCTGTGACCCAGGAAACAGCCGGGTGCGGAAGTCCGAGGTGATGCCAAAGGCGAAGACGTCCACCTCCATCTCATCCACCACACGTGCCAACTGCTCCACTTGGGCGGGTGTATAGAACTGCGCTTCATCGCAAATAAGGTAGTCCACGCGGAGTCCGCTGGTGCGGCGGACCACAACTTCGTCCCAGAAGTCGGTGTCACCCTCCACCTCAACGGCGTCGATGTGGAGTCCCAACCTGCTGGAGATGGTGGAGTATCCGGCGCGGTCGTTGCAGCTGAAGCGAACACCTCCGCGGCCCCTTGCGCGGTGGTTGTGGTCCATCTGGAGGGCAAGGGTGGACTTGCCGCAGTCCATGGTGCCTGAGAAGAAGACCAGTTCAGCCACGTTTGCCCTTCTTGCCGGCAGCAGCGAAGCACACCAAGGGAACTTCGCGCTCGGCTTTGGTCAGCGAACCGTGCTGGCCCACTACCTCCAGGGAAGCGGGGCGGGCACGGCGGGTGTCATAGAGTGCCAGGGTATCGCGGGCTGCGATCATGACATCGCCAATGCGCGGCGCAACCTCGGGGCGGACAGCACCGAACAATCCGGCGTCCATGGCCTGGTTCCGCGTGAAAGCCCAGATCCTCTCACCGAAGCGATGACGCCAGGCTGCGAGCAGGGCTTCGCGATGCTCCGCGGTGGCATCGGGTTCAAGGTACAGGTGCACCATGCGCGGCTCCCCTGCAGTGTGCCTGACTCCTGCCACCAAGGATTCATCGGCGGAGTAGTCGAGTCTCTGGGATTCGGGAACGTCCACCATGCCGTGGTCACCGGTCAACAGGATGGTGGTACCTGCCGGGAGAGTTGAGGAGAGCCGTTTGACCGCGGAATCCAGTTCTTCGAGTTGATGCTCCCAACGGTCCGACTGGCAGCCATGGCGGTGGCCCGCTTTGTCCAGCTCATTGAGGTAGAAGTACATCAGGGAACGTCCGCCACCGGACATTGCTTCCGCGGCCGCGGCCGTCCGCGCATGCAGCGTAGTGCCGCCAATAAACCTGCTCCCCCGCAGTGCGGCCTGCGTCATGGGCGAGTTACCGAATTGAGGCAGGCTGACGGTCACCACGTCCAGTTCCTCGGCCAGTCGTTCAAAGACGGTGGAGTGGGGCTGCCACTCCACAGGATCCACCTGTGAATCCCAGTTGCCCAGGAGGTTCACTACCTTGTCCTGCGCTGGATCCAGGACGTCGTATCCCACCATGCCATGTTGTCCGGCGGGCAAGCCGGTGCCCAGGCTCGCCAGGGAGGCTGCCGTGGTGCTGGGGAATGCTGAGTCGATCCACTGCGGGACGTTACCCTGTCCTTCGGCCAGGACTGAGCGGAGGAAGGGCGTGTGGGAGGCCTTCTGTTTGAGCAGGTTGCGGCCCAAACCATCGGCGAGGACCACGCAGATACGCTGGGATGCCGGCACCTGCAAGTGGTTGGTGAACCCGGGCACTCCGAGAGCAGCGGCGGAACTCGTGAAGACTTCCGCGATCGACTTGCTCCCGAACAGCGGGGCCGAGGGGAGATCGGCTGCGTCGTGGGTCACCGGGGACGAGGTCTGCGCGGCGTCCCTCAACGCTGGTGTCCGCGGCTCAAGCGGTTGCTGAAGACACCCGAACGCGGCCGCGGAGCGGGGATGCCCGTGTGCTGGACGGGAGCCGGATTTCCTGTATTAACGGCACGCAGGGCGCGGGCAAAGAGCTTGGCATCCTGGACGGCCTGCAGACCATCCGCTTCGGCGCTGATGCGCAGCACGATGTCTTCCTGGGCAATGGTGCCGCTGTACCCATGATCTGCCTCGCACTGGGGGTCTCCGCAGCTCGCCGGTCCCATGTCCAAACGCTGGCCTCCGGACCAGGCAATGGAGACAGTGAGCTCCCGTACAGGATCGGAGGGCTTGTAGTTCTGGGGCTGGGAGTACATGTAGCTGAGGACCACCGAGCGGATTTGGGCCACTGGGACCGACTCCGTAGAGATCTGGGCAACAATTTGCTCGCCGGCTTCATCAAGCTGCTGGTCGTCAACATGGGTGATGACCAGCATGTCTTCGGTGAGCACCAGGACAGTGATGTGCCTGCGGACCTCGGCGCGGTCAAAGTGCGTCTCCAAGTGCACCAAATGGGAAAGGCACTCCCGGCCGTCCAGGGCGTCATCGACGACGTCCGCCACGAGCCGCGGATAAAACCCCGCCTGCTGCAATGCCTGGTCCAGGCTCTGCCCCTGCGAGCTGTGGTTATGCGCGGTGTGGTGCCCGGTGTTGGACGGGCGTGATTGAGGCGTCGGAGACTGGGTGCTCATTCCCCCATTTTCACAGATCGGTTGATGACTTCCTAACCGCGCGGTCCACCCTGTGGCTAACTTCGCATCGCACGCCGCGCGCTGTCAGTCCGCTGTGCGGCGTTGCCAATCCAGACCTCGGCACCCAGGATCGTGGCGCCCGAGGGACCGGCCAGGACGGGGTTGAATTCCACCAGCGCAATTCCCGGGTGATCGTCCTTCAGCTTCGCAAGCCTGGCCGCTATGTCCTCCAGGGAAGCCACATCCACCGCAGGCAGTCCCTGATAACCAAAGAGTTTCCTTGAGGCGCGCGGTGAGCGGATGACGTCATGCAAGTCCGCAGCCGAGAGCGGAGGTACCCGGTGGGCCCAGTCGTCCAGCAGGTTCACGGCATCACCGGCCAACCCAAAGGAGAGAACGGGCCCCAGCAACGGATCCTCAATGGCCCGGAAAGTGCAGGCCTGTCCCACCGGAGCCATGGCCTGGACCTCAAGGGACGGCGATCCATATGGTTCCAAGGCCCGGCGCATTTGTGCAACGTTCAGGCGCAGCGATTCCGCGTCCTGGATGTCCAACCGCACCCCGCCCAGATCCAGCCGGTGCCGGAGGGCTGGGTCGGTGGTTTTCAGGACCACAGGCCAACCCACCGCGTCGGCCGCCTGCACGGCTTCGTCCGGTGTCCCGAATCCAAGCGTGGGCACCACGTCGATTCCGTAGCCGGCAAGCAGCGCCGCGGCAGCCCCGGCGTCGAGCTTCCTGAGTTTCTCGCCGGTAACACCGGCCAGCATCGCCGTCAGCGTTTCCCGGGTGCCCTCCACGTCGCAGCCGTCCGGTTCAACGAACAGTCCTTGGTCCCTGTCGCGCCATTGCGCATAGCCAACAATGGCCGCCAAGGCAGCCACGGCGGCGCCCGCATTGGAAAAACACGGAAGCACAGGCTTCCCCGCGGAACCCACCATGCCCTCCACGTGGACCGAGGGGTCCAGAATTCCCGTGAACGCGGCAACAACGGGTTTCCCGGCCTCTGCGGCACATTCCGCGAGGACACCGGCCAACGCCTCCACCGTGAGTCCCCTCGCGGGAAGGAGTGCGGCAATCACAGCGTGGACGGAGTGATCGGCCAGACTTTCCATGAGGCTGGTCCGCAGTGCCGGGAGCGCAAGCGACATACCGGCGTCGAGGTCAACGTCAGTGACCAGCCGGTTCACCTCCAGTCCGAGCGGACCCGCGGTGTCGGAAACTACTTTGCCCAAGGCCACGGAATTGGAATAGACGGCAACCCCGGGGCCTTGTGGCAGCGCCTGGGATGACACGATCTGGGCGATGTCCATGAGCTGCTCAATGGTTTCCACTCGGATGACGCCTGCTTGGCGCATCATGGCGTCCACTGCGGCAGCGGGGGCTTGGGTGGTCCGCACTTCGTGCCCCGGCGGCAGGCTGAGGCCCGTCACATCGGACTTTGCGACGATCACAGGCTTGCTCCGCGACAACCGGCGGGCCAGGCGGGAGAACTTACGGGGGTTGCCGATGGATTCCAAGTACAGGCCCACTGCGGAGGTGTCGGCGTCGTCCTCCCAGTACTGCATGGCATCGTTGCCGGAAACGTCGGCACGGTTTCCCGCCGAGAGGAAGGAGGACAACCCGAGCCTGCGGCGGCTGGCGGCGGCGTAGACAGCAACGCCCACAGCAGCAGATTGGCTGAACAGGCCCAAACTTCCCCTGGGCGGCATGGTGGGCGCCATGGACGCGTTGAGGGATACGGCCGGGTGGGTGTTCAGTATTCCGAGGGACTCGGGGCCGATCACCCGCATCCCGTTGGCCCGGGCACGACGCACCAGTTCGTGCTGGCGTGCCAGGCCCCGCTCGCCGTCGTCGGCAAATCCTGCAGTTGCCACTACGATGCCCTTGACGCCGGCAGCAGCGCAATCGTCCACCACCTTGGGTACTTCTTCGTAAGGAACAGCGATGATGGCCAACTGCACAGGTCCAGGTATTTCCGACAACTTGCCGAAGGAGACCATGCCGGCAAGTTCAAAAGCCTCAGGGTTCACCGCGTAGACCGGGCCCTTGAACCCGCCCTCAATGATGTGTTCGAGCAATTGGTAGCCAATGGTCCCCCACTTGCGGCTGGCGCCGATAACAGCCACCGACGACGGCGACAGCAGGTCGCGCACGCTGCGGGCCTCGGCGCGGTGCTCACGGGATTCCATGACGGCCCGCGACTTCTCCGTGGGGTCGATGTTGAACTCGACGCTCACCACGCCATCGTCGAATTGCCGGGTGAGGTCGTAGCCGGCGTCGGCAAAGACCATCAGCATCTTCCGGTTGTCCGGCAGGACCTCGGCAGTGAAACGCCGGATGCCGTTTTCGCGGGCGGCAACGGCCAGGTGCTCCAGGAGGATCGAGCCGATCCCGCGGCCCTGATGGGCATCTGAGATATTGAAGGCGACTTCAGCCTCGTCCGGGTCATCCAGCCGGTCGTAACGGCCGATGCCCATGATCTCCCCGCCGATGGTAATGACGAAGGCCACCCGGTTGATGTGGTCCACTTCGGTGAACCGCCGCACTTCCTTGCCGGAGAGCCGGGGTTTGAAGGAAAAGAACCGCATGTAGATCGACGCCTGCGATTGGCCCGCATGGAAGGCTTGCAGGGCATCGGCGTCCTCGGGCCGGATGGGGCGAAGGTGGGCGGTTCCGCCGTCGCGCAGGACGACATCAGCCTCCCAATATTCCGGATAAATGCCGACGCCGGGCTGATCCACCATAGGCTTAGCCTAGCTAAAACATCCGCAGTACAACTTCAAGGATTCACCGACCCCATGGCCCGCAGCCAAAAATCAGCACGGACAGCCGAACCCCTCGGCGATTTCACCGAAAATATCGTGGACATCGACGTCACTTCGGAGATGGAAGGCTCCTTCCTGGAGTACGCCTACTCAGTGATTTATTCGCGTGCGCTCCCGGACGCCCGCGACGGACTGAAGCCCGTTCAACGGCGCATCCTGTACATGATGTCCGATATGGGCCTCCGCCCGGATCGCGGGCACGTCAAAAGTGCCCGGGTGGTGGGCGAGGTCATGGGCAAGCTCCACCCCCACGGCGACACCGCGATCTATGACGCCATGGTGCGCATGGCGCAGGACTTTTCCCTCCGCCTGCCGCTGATCGATGGCCACGGCAACTTCGGATCGCTCGACGACGGACCGGCAGCACCGCGGTACACCGAGGCACGCCTGGCCGCCGCCGCGCTGACCATGACGGATCACTTGGACGAAGACGTAGTCGACTTCGTCCCCAACTACGACAACCAACTGACCCAGCCGGATGTCCTCCCAGCCGCTTTCCCCAACCTGCTGGTCAATGGCACTACGGGCATCGCGGTGGGCATGGCAACGAACATGCCTCCACACAACCTCGTTGAGGTCATCGCCGCCGCACGCCACCTGATCGCCAACCCGGACGCCACGCTGGATGACATCATGAGGTTCATCCCGGGTCCCGACCTCCCCACAGGCGGCCGGATTGTTGGGCTGGACGGAATCCGCGACGCCTACGCCACCGGCCGCGGTTCCTTCAAAACCCGCGCCAAGGTTGAGGTGGAACAGTTGTCCGCCCGACGGACCGGCCTGGTGGTCACTGAGCTCCCCTACATGGTGGGCCCGGAAAAGGTGATCGAGAAGATCAAGGATGCCGTCAACGCCAAGAAGCTGACAGGCATCAGCGATGTGGTGGATCTGACGGACCGCAACCACGGCCTGCGCTTGGTCATCGAGCTCAAGAACGGCTTTAACCCCAACGCCGTCCTCCAGCAGCTTTACCGCTATTCACCCATGGAAGATTCCTTCGGGATCAACAACGTTACGTTGGTGGACGGTCAGCCACAGACGCTGGGCCTCCTGCAGTTGTTGCAGGTGTACGTTGAGCACAGGCTGACTGTGGTGCGCCGCCGTACGTCCTTCCGCTTGGGCAAGAAGAAGGACCGCCTCCACTTGGTGGAGGGGCTGCTGATCGCGATCGTTGACATCGACGAAGTCATCCAGATCATCCGTTCCTCCGACGAAGCGTCTGCCGCCCGCGAGCGGTTGATGTCCATCTACGACCTCACCGAGATCCAGGCCAACTACATCCTGGAACTGCGCCTGCGGCAGCTGACCAAGTATTCCCGGCTTGAACTGGAGAAGGAACAGAACGAGCTCCGCCGCGAAATCGAGGCACTTGAGGCCATCCTGGCCTCCGATGAGTTGCTCCGCGACCTCGTCTCCGGCGAGTTGGGGGTCATCGCCGAAAAGTACGGCACGCCCCGGCGCACGGTGCTGCTGGAGTCCGAAGCCGTCTCCCCCACCGTGGCTGCAGCCCTCGCAGCTTCCACTCCCGGCCCCAAGGGCAAGGCTGCGGCGTTGCCCTTGGAGATTCCGGATGACCCCTGCTGGGCCCTGCTCAGCGTCTCAGGCCAGATTGCCAGGACGTCCAACCAGGAGCCGCTGGCCGAAGCGGGACCCCGGGCCAAGCACGATGTCTTCCGCTCGGTGGTGAAAACCACTGCCCGGGGTGAGATCGGCGCGGTGACGTCGCAAGGGCGCATGCTGCGCCTGCAGGTCATGGACATGCCCGTCCTCCCGCCGACGTCCGGGCTTCCCAACCTTGCCGGCGGTGTCCCGGCGAAGGACTTCATCACGTTGGTCAAGGGCGAGACTCTGGTTGCGTTCGTTCCCTTGGATGCCATCCTCGCTGTTGGCACCGTCCAGGGAATCGTCAAACGGGTTCAACCGGACTATCCGTTGAACCGTGAGGACTGGGAGATCATCGCACTGAAGGACAAGGATTCGGTCCTCGCTGTGGAACCGGCACAGGAGGACGACGTCGATCTCGTCTTCGTGACCCGACAGGCACAATTGCTCCGGTTCAGTGCGTCCAACGTCCGGCCGCAGGGCCGAACGGCGGGCGGTATGGCCGGCATCAAGCTGGCCGCCGGTGATGAAGTGATCCACTTCGGAACCGTACGCACCAACGATCCCGCCGCCGTCGTCGTCACCATTGCCGGCACCAATGGCGCCTTGCCGGGTACAGCTCCCGGCACCGCGAAGGTGACAGCTTTCGAGGAGTACCCGGCCAAGGGCCGTGCCACCGGCGGCGTCCGGGTCCACCGTTTCCTCAAGGGAGAAGACACCCTGCTGCTGGCGTGGGCGGGACATGGCCCCGCCAAAGCGTCCTCGGCAGCCGGCGTCGCGCGGGCCCTCCCGCACGAGCATGGCCGCAGGGATGGTTCCGGCGTGCCGTTGTCGCAGCCTGTTGAGGCGATCGGACCGAGCATGGCATGGGTCGAAGCGGCAGAATAGCCGCGCCACGAACAGCACAGCCGTCAGGAACAGCGAAGGCCGGGGAGATGGACCCCGGCCTTCGCTGTGCCGTGGCCCTGGGGCCACGGCGCGGGCTAGCCGGTTTGGTTGATGCTGAGGATGTTTCCCTCGCTGTCCAGGAACCATGCCGCAGCGCTGCCGTCAGGCATCGTGGCGATTCCGTCCTCAGTTTTCAATCCAGGAAAGTCGTAGTCCTCAAACGTGACACCCTTGCCGCGCAGTTCCTGCACGGTGGCCTTGACGTCATCGACTGTCCAGCCCATCTGGGTGTTCTTCGCGGACCCGGCATTGGGTGTCTGGTAAACGAAGAATCCCGTTCCATCGCCGCACCTGTACTGGAGGTTGTCGTCGGCGTCCGGATTTTCGGGTTCCAGTCCGAGTTTTTCGCTGTAGTACGCGCGGGCCCGGGCTATGTCCTGTGCCGGTAGGACGGCACCAACCTGCTGATCCTTGAGCATGTTTTTCTCTTTCCGGCTCTCCCCCCGGAATGAACTTTACTCTTGCGCGGGCGGGCACGTCATGCGAAAACGACACCATATTTCACGGTTCGCAACGGGTGTGGTGCAGGTCGGCTTAGACTGGCGGCATGCCGATCATCCCTGACGAAAAAGACTGGACCTGGGTGCTCTCCCAGCCCTGCCCCGAATGTGGTTTCGACCCCGCCACGGTAACTCCTTCCACGGTGCCAGGGTCGGTCCTGAACATGCTCCCCCGGTGGAGGGCTGTCCTCCGTCGGGAAGATGCGGCCGTCCGGCCAGACGACCACACATGGTCCAACCTGGAGTACGCCTGCCACGTCCGCGATGTGTTCAGCCTGTTCGACCAACGACTGAACCTGATGCTGACCGAGGATGATGCCCGGTTCGACAACTGGGACCAGGACCAGGCCGCCATCGATGGGGAGTACGGTTCGGCCGACCCCCGAACCGTGGCTGACGAACTTGAAGCGGAGGGCAGCGAGATCGCCGAGTCCTTTGCCCGGGTCACCGAGAATGACTGGCAGCGCACCGGCACCCGCAGCAACGGGTCCTCGTTTACTGTGCTGACGTTCTCCCAGTACTTCCTCCACGATGTTGTCCACCATCTGCATGACGTGGACGGCTAAGACGGGCTAGAGCATCTTCTCCCACGTCATGCTGCGGTTCACGGGCGCATAGCCCATCCGGAGGTAAAGCTCCAGCGCACCGGTGGGGTTGGCTGAATCCACATCCAGCGACGCCACCTGCATCCCGGCATCGGTGTACCGGCGCATGGCGTCCGCCAGCAGCATTTGTGCAATGCCACGGCCCCTGTAGGCGCGCCGAACTCCCAGGAGCTCCGTATAGCCCTCTGTGAAACCGCGGTCTGCTGCGGAATCGGGATCGAAGCTGCTCAACTGGTATCCAGCCACCTCCCCCGTCCCTGAGTCGAGAACCACCGCACTGAGATCATGCCGCGCCGTGGGTTCCTCGATGGTGAAGCGCCAGGACTCTTCGTCCCGGGGTTCGCTCCCCCAGTGGTCCCTGAAAGCATCGTTGTGCGCTTGACGTACGGGTTCAAAGAGCGTCGGTTCCAGCGTCCTGAGTTCCAGGCCGGCACCCAGTGGCACTTGGGGCAGTTCGTGGGAAAGGGGCCGGTGCATTTCATTGAACCAGCGGACGGCAGCATACCCATGCCCCATCAGGAGAGTGGCCTGGTGTTCGTGCTGTTCTTCTGTCTGGATGCGGAGCCGCGGCGGTGCCTCTGTATGCCCGGCAGCCTGATCAGCGTCGAACCGCCTGCGCACCTGCTCTTCCTGCCACACCAGGACTGCTGAGCCGATCCCGCGTTGCTGCCATTCGGGATCAACACAAGCCCCTCCGGTGGCTTTGTCGCCCTCCGGGTTCTTGGAAATACGTCCGTAGGCGCGTGCGGCACCGGCGGCGTCCAAACCCAGCAGGGTGCTCGTCTGCGGCGGGTTCTTGCTGGACTCCAGGATGTGGGCCAGGTCCCCGCGCTTTTCGTACCAAACGGGATGTTCGACGGCGGCCGTCCGGGCTATCAGGGCCGCCCAGTTATCAAGATCCTCCATGGTGGCAGGCCGCCACTGCAGGCCGGTGATGTCGGCATTGGGCACAGCAGGGCTTGCGGCGTTGAAAGGCATGCCAACAGGTTACTGAGGGGTACGCTTTCCCACCAGTTCCGGCGCGCCCATGCTTTGTTTCGCCGCAGGCCGGGCTGCGGGCAGCTCCAGCCGCGCATCCCCCGGATCAATGTCGTCAGGATTGTGCGTCACCAGGACAACCGTGACGTCTTTGAGGCCCTGGCGGAGAATGGCCATCATTTCCCGTGCAGAACCGGCATCCAGATGGGCGGTGGGCTCGTCGAGCAGCAGTACCGAGGCCCCGGTCAAAAGGGTCCTGGCCATTGCCAGCCGCTGCCGTTCGCCTCCGCTGAGGAACGAGCCACCGGGCCCGATCCTGGCATCGAGCCCGTCCGGCAAGGCGTCCACCACCGCATCAAGTCCGACGTCGGCCAGTGCCTTGTGCATCTCGGCCTCGCTGGGCTTCGCAGCGGCCGGTCGGCTGAGCAGGAGATTCCCACGGATGGTCGAGTCGAAGAGGTGCGCTTCCTGGGGGCACCAGGCAGCGGTGCCCGTCAGCTTCGCTGTTCCCCGGGTAAGCGGCAGGAAGCCCAGCAGCACGGACAGCAGCGTGGTCTTTCCCGCGCCCGAGGGCCCTGTCACCGCGAGCCAACGGCCGGGTCCGGCTTCGGCGGTGATCCCGGCGAAGGCATCGGGGCCCCCGGGCCAGGCGGCCGCCGCACCCTTCAATTCAAGCCCCGCTGAGCCGTCGCGGTCCGGGAGTGGCCGCGGGCCGCCGTCGAGTTCTGTTCGGGTTGCCCCGGAAAGATCGGTGGCAGGAGCGTCCAAAGCCCCGGACGCAGCAACCCGGCCCAGCACGTCCGCGAGCGCCGGAGCCTGGCGCACTGCGGAAACGATGCCGCTGAAGGCATCCACCAAGGCCAACTGCATCAGGACGATGACAGCCACAAGTTCGGGCGGGACTGCACCGTTGGCAACAGAAGGAGCGCTGAGGACACCTGCCCACAAGGCTGCCAGCGAGCAGGACAGGACGATCACGGCTTGGCCGAGGCCTTCAGCCCATGCCGAGCGCTGGGCAGCGACGGTGGCTTCGCGGTCTTTGGTTCGCAGATCCTTGAGGACCGGCCCGGCTACTGCGTTGGCCGTCAGTTCTGCCCGGGCGTCCAGGGCAGCGGCCACGCCGTGAAGGACCGCGGAGCGCATGTGCTGTTCGGCCTTGGCAGCGTTCCTGTCAGCCAGGACGGCAAGGAGCGGAGCGATTGCAAGTCCCACCACGGAGGCCAGCACAACAGCGGGCAGGGCGGCGGGCAGGACGACGGCGGTGGCTGCGATCGCCGCTGCTCCCACCCCCACTGCGGTGACGGGTGGCAGAGCGACCCGTGGCAGGAGATCCCGGAGGGTATCGACGTCGTCCACAATTGCGCCAAGAACATTGCCGCCTTGGAGAAGGCGCCTCAATGACAGTGCCCTGCGGCTCAGTGTCTCCCACAGTGCTCCGCGGAGGCGGGTCATAGCGGCGAATACGGCGTCGTGGGTCAGGAGCCGCTCACAGTAGCGCAGGACTGCCCTGCCGATTCCGAAGAATCTGACACCCACGATCGCGCCCAGCAAGTAGAGGATGGGCGGTTGTTCGCTCGCCCTGATGATCAGCCACCCGGACAAACCTGACAGTGCTACCGCGAACAGGGCAGCCAGGACTGCCACGGTGCCGGCTGCGACAAACTTCCACTGCACGGGCTTGAGGATCCCCATCAGGCGCTTCAGGCTGCCGGCCTGTGGGGCGCGCTGGGTAAAACCATCGGTCATGGGTGTCTGGCGTTGCTCGCCGGCGGCCTTCTCCAGAGTCTCACCCGTGCGCTTGGACGGAACCATGGGCGCGGTATTGAAGCGTTTGTTTCCCACGGGCACCACGTGGTCCGCGAGCGCACGGGTTGCGGCGTCGTGGGCGACCAGGATGACAGTCATGTTGCCTCGCAGTGACTCGATGGCGTCGCGGACCACGCTGGCTGAGTAAGGGTCCAGGTGTGCGGTGGGCTCGTCGAGCAGCAGGACGGTGGCCCCTGCTTCCACCCGTGCCAATCCACGGGCGAGCGCAACACGGCGTAGTTCGCCGGGGCTCAGCTCGGCCGGGTTCTTCGCAGCCAGGTGCGCAGCCTTTGCTTTCGACAGAACTCGTGTGACGGCTTGGGCAGCATCTCCGTTGTACCCGTCAAGATACAGCGACACTTCTTCCTGGACGGTCTCTGTTGCCATGGCGGGGTGTTGGGGCACCCATGCCACGGCACCCTTCCCGGCTCCAGTGACCGTTCCCTTCACGCCGGCTCCCGGCCCTGGTCCGATCAGCCCGGCAAGGACACCAAGGACGGTGCTCTTCCCGGCGCCGCTGTCGCCGTCGAGGGCCGTAATGCTTCCCCGCGGAGCGGTAAAACTGAGGGGCCCGACGGCGGCTGTGGACCTCCCGTGATAAGTCACCGCCAACCCGTCAACCACAACGCCGGACGGCGTGTTGTTTGAGGATTCTTTGTCCATCAGGGGTTGGTGCGCGGGGGCATCCAGCACGGCATGGGTGGTTTCCAAGGCGGCCCTGCCGTCGTCGCTGGCGTGGTGGGCCGTACCAAGCTCCCGAAGCGGCAGGTAGCAGTCCGGGGCCAGGATGAGGGCCAGGAGGCCGGCTTCCAGCGCCATGTCGCCGCCCACAAGCCTGACACCAATGAACACGGCAACAACGGCAACGGAGATCGTGGCAATGAGTTCGAGCGCCAACGCTGACAGGAAGGCTGTGCGGAGCGTTCCCATGGTCCGACTCCGGTACTGCTCCGAAATGTCTTCCAAGGCCGCCCGTTGTTCGGTGGCGCGGCCCAGGCCCACCAGCACCGGAAGGCCCTTAGCCAGTTCCAGGATGTGCCCGGAGAGCTTCCGGAGGGTTGTCTGGGCGTCCCTGACGTTGTCCTCCGTGTGCCGGCCGATCAGGACCATGAACAACGGCACCAGCGGAACGGTCAGGACGATCACTACCGCGCTGACCCAGTCGGCAAAGAGAATCCTGGTCCCGATCAACAGCGGCACCGTGGCGCAATTGACCAAGGCGGGCAGGTACTGGGTGTAGTAGTCGTCCAGCGCATCCAGGCCCCGCGTCGCCAGGATGGCCAGGCCGCCGTCGTTCATTCCTTCGACCGGGGATGAACCACGGTCGGCCAGTGAGCGCCGCAGCAGCTGCGCCCGCAACTCCTCCTTGACACCCAGGGCTGCACGCCTGGAGGCGATGCCCTGGCCCCAGACCGTGAGTGACCTCAGGACTGCTCCCACGGCACCCCAGACAAGTCCGCTGCTCCAGTCCCCCGTTCCGGAAGCGAGCCCTGCCAGCATCCCCGCCACGGCCTGGGCCATGAGCACCAGGGACAGCGCCTTGAGGGCGGACAGGAGCCCAATGAGGTAGAGCGCGGATCGGGTGGCCGGGCCGGAGGGGAACACGGGCTTCATGGGGCGGTTAGCCTTCCTTGGTGCTGTCGGTTGGCTGGCTGTCCTTGGAGATCAGGACCTTGGCGGCAATCGCGGGAAGGAAGCCGTGCGCTTCAGGGATGTGCGCCGCGCTGACACGCCGGCGGAATACCCAGTAGGTCCAGGACTGGTACGCGATCACCAAGGGCAGTCCTACGGCTGCCACAATGCTCATCAGTCCAAGTGTGTAGTCCGAGGATGAGGCATTTGAAATGGTCAGGTTGAACGCTGGGTCAAGGGTGGAAGGAATCACCACGGGGAAGGCTGCCCCGAAAATCGAAGCGGTGGCGCACACAATGAACCCACCCAGGGCACCGAAGGCGCGACCTTCTGCCCCTGCCTTGGCCAGCGTCCAGGCCAGGACGACAGCTACGACTCCGGCCGCCACCAGGGCCCAGGTCCACGGCTTGCCGCTGAGGAATTGCACTGACCCCATCCAGCCGAACATCGGCAACACCGCAAACGGCACCAACCGCACAAACCAGCGGCGGGCACGGTGCCGCACATCGCCGTCGGTTTTGAGGGCAAGGAACGCAAGGGCGTGGACCAGGGCGAACGCCACCACACCGAAACCGCCCAGCAGCGCATAGCCACTGAACCAGGACATCGGGCCGCCGCTGCGGTCTCCGTTGGCGTTCAACGGAAGGCCGGTGGTGGTCAGCGCCAAAGCGGCACCGATGCCGAAGGCTGCGACAAAGGATCCGACGGCGATCGCCCAGTCCCAGCGGTTCCGCCAGCGCTCTGAGTCCACTTTGCCGCGGTATTCGAAGGCGACAGCCCGGAAGATCAGCGCGGCCAGGACTGCCAGGAGTGGTAGGTAGAGGGCGGAGAACAGCGAGGCGTACCAGAGCGGGAAGGCTGCGAAAGTGGCTCCGGCCGCAGTGAGCAGCCATACCTCGTTGCCGTCCCACACGGGGCCGATGGTGTTGAGCAGCACACGGCGGTCCGTGTTGTTGCGGGCAAACAGCTTCATGAGCATGCCGACGCCAAGGTCAAAGCCCTCCAGGAAGAGGTAGCCCGTCCACAGCACCGCGATGGCAACAAACCAGATGGTTGGCAACAGTTCCATTGTCAGTTTCCCCTGTCTCTAGTAGGCGAAGGCCAGGACATCGTCGCCGGACTTGTCCGCACCGGCGTCGTTCTTGTCGTCGTCGTCCGTGTCCTTGGCCGGGTGGGCCAGCTCCGGCATCGCGGAGGCCACGCCGCCCCGGATGTACTTGACCAGCAGCTTCACTTCGACCACCAGCAATACTGCGTAGATGGCGGTGAGGACCACCAGCGAGGTCAGGAGCTCCCCGGCGCTGACCCCCGGCGACACGGCGGCAGCTGTGAACATGAAGACCTGGTCGATGCCGTTCATGTCCGGGTTGGGCGCCACCACGAACGGTTGCCGTCCCATTTCGGTGAAGATCCAGCCCGCGGCGTTGGCTCCGAAGGGTGCAAGAATGCCGAAGACGGCGAGGCGCATGAGCCACTTCGATTGCGGTACTACGCCCTTGCGGGTCACCCAGAGAGCCAGCAGTGCGGCAAAGGCTGCGATCCCGCCGAAGCCGATCATCATGCGGAAGCCCCAGTAGGTCACCTCCATCACAGGCACGTACTGGATTTCCTGCCCCGCACGGTCGCCGTACAGCGGGTTGTCCGGGAGATGGGTTCCGTACTTTTCCTTGTACTCGCCCAGCAGGCTGTTGACACCCTTCACTTCGGTGGTGAAGTCACCCTTGGCCAGGAAAGAGAGGATGCCGGGTACTTCGATCACGGCAACAATGTCATCGCAGTTGGTGGCGCCGAGGTTGCCAACACTCAGGACCGAGAAGCCCGTGCCGTCGTGGCAGGCGGCTTCTGCGGCAGCCATTTTCATGGGCTGTTGTTCAAACATCAGCTTGCCCTGAAGGTCGCCCGTGATGGCGGTGCCGGCGAAGGAAATCATGGCAACCACGGCACCGATCCGGAGGCTCTTCATCCACACCGTGTAGTCGGAAGTGTCCCGGCCCGGGATCGCAGCTTCACCGGGAACCAGCTTGCCGTCCTTGCCCACGACGTCGATGCCGTCATGCCGGCGACGCCACAAGTGGTACCAGGCGATGCCCAGGAGGAACGCACCGGCAACTGCCAACGCACCGAACAGCGTGTGCGGTACAGCCACCAGCGCTGTGTTGTTGGTGAAAACTGCCCAGGCGTCGGTCATCACGGGCCGTCCGTCCACCATCTCCACTCCCACAGGGTGCTGCATCCAGGAGTTCGCCACGATGATGAAGTAGGCGGAGAAGACGGAACCAATGACGGCAATCCACAGGCAAGCCAGGTGCACGCCGCGCTTGAGTTGCTTCCACCCGAAGATCCACAACCCCAGGAACGTTGATTCAACAAAGAAGGCCAGCAGGGCCTCGAGGGCAAGCGGCGCGCCGAACACATCACCGACGAACCGGCTGTACTCGCTCCACGCCATGCCGAACTGGAATTCCTGCACGATGCCCGTGGCCACGCCCATGATGAAGTTGATGAGGAAGAGCTTTCCCCAGAACTTGGTCATCCGCAGGTATTCGGGCTTGCCCGTGCGGTACCAGATGGTCTGCATAATGGCCACCACCAGTCCCAAGCCGATAGTGAGGGGCACCATCATGAAGTGGTAGACGGTAGTGATACCGAATTGCCAGCGTGCGATTTCCAAGGCGTCCATGGCTGTCCTTTGTACGGCGGACCGAAGTACGATGACGTTACTTCTACGTTGCGTAGAAAACTTGTCTTCTACACAGTGTAGAACAAATGGCGGGCGACGAAACCCATTCTTCAAGTGGCGTAACCCACGCGCAAGGGCTCCCCAGTGGCCGCGGCGCGCCGATAGTTCTACCTCACGTAGAATGAAGAGCTGAAAAGCGGTAGATTTATGGTGGAATGTTGGATCATCGCTCCCGGCAGCAGTTACCCTGCACCGGGAAGCGGAAGGTAGGGACGTATAGATGGCAAGTCTTGGGGAACTGGAACGGGCAGTCATGGATCTGCTCTGGGCAGGCCAGGAGGCTGCAACTGCCAATACCCTGCGCGATCTGTTGGCGCAGGATTCCGAGGCCGGAGATGGCACTGCGGGACATCAAGGCAAGGATCTGGCCGTGACCACGGTGCTTACCGTGCTGTCGCGTCTGGAAAAGAAGGGGCTGGTGGAGCGTGAGCGCGGTACCCGTCCGCACCGCTACCAAGCTGTTTCCAGCCGCGCTGACCACACCGCCGAACTGATGCATGAAGTCCTGGGCTCCGCCCCGGACCGCGAGGCCGTCCTGGCCCGCTTCATTGGTTCCGTCACCGAAAGTGAAGCCGCTACCCTGCGCAAACTGCTCGGCTACAATTAGCCACTATGTTCTGGACCTCATACCTGCTTGCGGTCCTGGCATTGATTTTGGCATGGCCGGTGCCCGTCCTGCTGTCCCGCGCCCAGTGGCCGGCACGCTCGCCCTTCACGGCCATGGTCCTGTGGCAGGCGATCGCCCTCGCCGGTGGACTGTCCATGATCGGCGCCATGCTGGTCTACGGGCTGGAGCCCATCGGCGACAACCTCATTGCCGGTCTCAAGAGCCTGGCCGGCATGGTCTTCAACAACGAACCCACCACAGCGCTGGGTTTTTGGCACCTCTTTGCACTGTCCGCGGCAGCGCTCCTGACCGCGCACCTGGTTTTCACCCTGCTCCTGACCTATTACAAGATCGAGCGCCAACGGCGGCGGCACCGCGAACTGCTGGCCTTGCTCGCCTCACCGTCCGACGACGGCCCGGGCACCGTGGTCATCAACCACGACTCCCCTGTGGCGTACTGTCTCCCCGGCGGCGCCCGATCCGTCACGGTCTTGTCCGACGGCCTGATGGCAGCCCTGGAGCCGGCTGAACTCAGGGCCGTCCTCATTCACGAGAACGCCCACCTGTCCCAGCGCCACGACCTCCTGCTGTGGGCCTTTGCCGCCTGGCGCCAGGCCCTGCCGTGGTTCCCCACCACGCGGCTGGCCCAGACCGCGGTGAACTCCCTGATCGAGATGCTTGCCGATGACGTCGCCTTGCGGACCGAAAGCAAAGGCACCCTGATCAAGGCCATCGCGATCGTCGCCAGCGGAACCTCCCAGCCCGCCATCGGAACCGGGGCACTCAACGCCGGCGGCGCCGTGATCGAAGGCAATGCCGTCAGTGCCACCGGAGGGGCGGACTCACCACGCACGACGGCGTCACGCGTCAGCCGCCTCCTCTCACCCCAGCCTCCACTTACCAAGGGCCTGCGCATCCTTGTCCTGGTGGTATCGGCCTTGCTGCTGGCAGTGCCGACCGCGCTGTTGATCGTCCCGGGACTGTTGGGCTGAACGGGATTGTGAAGCGTGAATCCCACTGACGCCGCGGCCTTCCCCGTCCACGCCTATCAGCGCTGGCCGCTCTACGCTGCGGGATTCACCACCGCCTTCGGCGCGCATGCTGTCGCTGCCGGCCTGGGGGCCGAAAGCGCGGACATTGGATTGAGCCTGCTGGCCTTGGGCGTACTGCTGGCCTTGTACGACATCGCCGAAGTGTTCCTGAAGCCGGTGTTTGGCGCCCTGAGTGACCGCATCGGGCCAAAACCGGTCATTGTGGGTGGGCTCCTGGCCTTCTCCGCGGCCTCACTTACCGGGTTGTGGGCCGACCAGCCTGCCATGCTCGCTATGGCGCGACTGGGACAGGGAATGGCGGCTTCGGCGTTCTCACCGGCATCATCGGCCGGCGTGGCACGCCTCGCGGGAAAGCACACCGGACGGTATTTCGGACGATACGGTTCGTGGAAGGGGCTCGGCTACGCGGTAGGACCGCTGCTGGGAGCTGTTGCCATCATCAGCGGCGGCTTCCCTCTCCTCTTCGGCGTTCTGTCCGCCCTGGGCCTCATTGTTGCCATGTGGGCAGCGGTTGCGGTGCCGCGTCTGGCGCCACTACCCCGCCCCCGGTACACCATTGTGGATGTATGGCGCCAGAGCACCGAGAGGTCATTCCTGGGCCCTACACTGGTCCTGGCTGCAGCCACCGGGGCCTTGGGCGCAGCCGTCGGCTTCCTTCCTGCCTTGGCGGCACGCGAAGGCCTTGGCACGGCAGGAAGCGTGGCGGTTGTAACGGTATTGGCCCTTGCGTCGTCGCTGATACAACCTCGCATCGGCAGGCTACGGGACCAGGGCTTCCTCGCCGACAAGCCGGGCATGGTGGCAGGCTTGCTCTGCATCGCGGCGGGCACACTGATGGCAGGGCTCCTCCCCGGAGCGGTTTGGATCTACCTTGCTGCCGTCCTGATCGGCGCAGGGATAGGCATTTCCACACCCCTGGCTTTTGCGCACCTGGCAGACTCGACCCCCTCCGAACGGCTGGGCAGAACCATGGGTTCAGCCGAGCTGGGACGCGAACTCGGCGATGCCGGCGGTCCGTTGCTGGTGGGCGGCATCGCCGTGGCGGCCGGACTTCCCTGGGGATTGGGAGCCTTGGCACTGCTGGTGGGGCTGACGGCATTCGCCGCGCCGGGAACCAAGGAACCAGCGGCTCCGTCCACCTCCGGCTAGGCGTCGATGCGTTCCCGGTCCAGTGTGGCGGCGCCGGCAATGATGAACTCCTTGCGGGGCGCAACATCCGAGCCCATGAGAAGGTCAAAGACCTCTTCAGCGCGCTGGGCGCTGTCGATGCCAACCTTCCGCAGAGTCCGGTGCCGTGGATCCATGGTGGTCTCTGCCAGTTGCTGCGCATCCATTTCGCCCAAGCCCTTGTAGCGCTGGATGGGCTCTTTGTAGCGCTTGCCTTCCTTGGCAAGGTTCGCCAGGAGGACATGAAGCTCCGCCTCGGAGTAGGTGTAGATCATCTCGTTGGCCTTCTGGCCGGGGTTGATCACTTCCACCCGGTGAAGGGGCGGAACTGCCGCAAACACTCGGCCTGCTTCCACCATGGGGCGCATGTAGCGGAAGAACAGGGTCAGCAGCAAGGTCCGGATATGCGCGCCGTCCACGTCGGCGTCGGTCATGAGAATGACCTTGCCGTAACGGGCTGCCTCAATATCGAAGCTGCGACCCGAGCCGGCCCCAACTACCTGAATAAGCGCCGCGCACTCGGCATTGGAGAGCATGTCGCCCACGGAAGCTTTTTGGACGTTCAGGATTTTTCCGCGGATGGGCAGCAGGGCCTGGAAGTCGGAAGACCTGGCGAGCTTGGCTGTACCCAGAGCGGAGTCACCTTCAACGATGAACAACTCTGAACGGGCAACATCGTCGGTGCGGCAATCGGCCAGCTTGGTGGGCATCGAGGAGGTTTCCAACGCATTCTTGCGGCGCTGGGTTTCCTTATGAACACGCGCCGAGATGCGCGACTTCATTTCGCTGACCATCTTTTCCAGCAGGAGCGCCGACTGGGCCTTGTCGTTACGGTTGGCCGAGTTCAACCGGCCAGTGATCTCCTTTTCCACCACTTTGGCCACGATGGCCCGTACCGCCGACGTACCCAGGATCTCCTTGGTCTGGCCCTCGAACTGCGGCTCCGCAAGCCGGACAGTCAAAACGGCAGTGAGCCCGGCGAGAATGTCATCCTTCTCGATTTTGTCGTTACCGGCCTTGAGCTTGCGGGCATTCGTTTCCACAGCCTTGCGGAAGGTCTTCAGCAACGCCGCCTCAAAGCCCGACTGGTGGGTACCGCCCTTGGGAGTGGCGATGATGTTGACGAAGCTGCGCATGGTGGTTTCGTAGCCGATTCCCCAACGCAGGGCAATATCGACCTCACAATCGCGTTCGACTTCCGCGATCTTGCTGTGCCCCTTGTCGTCCAGCACCGGGACCGTTTCCTTGAACTTTCCGGAACCGTGGAGTCGCCAAACATCCGTCACCCCGGCATCTGCGGCCAGGAACTCAACGAATTCCGAGATGCCTCCGTCATGATGGAACACTTCCTCGTGTGCACCGTTCTCACCCGGAGTCCCGGGGAGCTTGCGTTCGTCGCGGACCGTGATCTTCAGGCCGGGAACAAGGAAGGACGTCTGGCGGGCCCTCGCGGCGAGGTCATCGTAGGAGAACTTCGCATCAGGTGTGAAAATCTGCCGGTCCGCCCAGTAGCGGACCCGGGTTCCCGTTACCCCGCGCTTGGCCTTGCCCACGACGTCCAGCACGGAGTTCTCAACGAACGGCTCAAAGGGAGCCTCGGGGCCAGGCTTCGAACCCGAATCCACGAACCGGCCGGGCTCACCCCGGCGGAAGGACATTTGGTAGGTCTTGCTGCCGCGATCCACCTGAACGTCCAGGCGGCTGGACAGAGCATTGACCACAGAAGCGCCGACGCCATGCAGGCCGCCGGATGCCGTATAGGAACCGCCGCCGAACTTGCCGCCCGCGTGCAGCTTGGTGAAGACGACCTCGACGCCGGAGAGACCGGTCTTGGGTTCAACGTCCACCGGGATGCCACGGCCGTCGTCGTGGATTTCCACCGAGTTGTCGGCGTGCAGGATCACCTTGATGTCGTGGCCGAATCCCGCCAGGGCTTCATCAACGGCGTTGTCGATGATTTCCCAGAGGCAGTGCATAAGGCCACGGGAGTCGGTGGAACCGATGTACATGCCCGGGCGTTTGCGGACGGCTTCCAAGCCTTCAAGGACAGACAGGTGCCGGGCGTTGTATTCAGAACTCGGTGCCACTCGCAGTGTGCTCCTTCGGGGTATATCTCAAGGTGAATCTGGGGGTGCTTCCCAGCCGTCCAGTTGCTGCTCAGTGCCGGAAATTGCTGGTAACTGCTGGTAAGCGCTGGTAATCGCTGGTAACTCAGGGCAAACACTGCCCATACTAGGCTAGCCCCGACCGACCGGTGCCACTGGTTGCCACTCCCTGTACGGGCCAATCTGTGTGGTTACGTTACGCACATGTGATACGCGGACAGCGAAAGTGACCCATCCTTGCCATGGATCTGCGTCGAATGCTGGTTATATGGATGTACGGAACTACTAAGGAGGCCGACATGACAACAGCAGTTGCAGACCGCACGCTAAACGCAGCTGACCGGTGCGATCGTTGCGGAGCCCAGGCATATGTCCGCGTTGTACTCGAGTCCTCCGGTGGTGAGCTGCTTTTCTGCGGCCACCACGCACGTGCAGTTGAAGCTACGCTCCGGCCCATGACTTCGGACTGGCACGATGAGACCGAGCGCCTCAACGAGAAGGCACCCGTCCCCGTCGACTAGGCAGGGCAGCCCGCACAGCCGGACTCCCTTGTTCAGCAAGTATTGTGTTGATCAGATAACGAGGCTCCTCCCATCAGGGAGGGGCCTCGTTGCTTCCCGGGTGTGCCCGGGAATTTGCCCCTTGAACGGCAATCAACAAAAAGCGGCCCGGTCGGTTATCCGACTGGGCTGCTTTTGCAGTGCGGGCAGATTTAGTCCAGGTAGTCCCGGAGGACCTGCGAGCGGGACGGGTGCCGCAGCTTGGACATTGTCTTCGATTCGATCTGGCGGATGCGCTCACGCGTGACTCCGTAGACCTTGCCGATTTCGTCTAAAGTCTTCGGCTGGCCGTCCGTCAGGCCGAATCGCATGGCCACCACGCCGGCTTCGCGCTCAGACAGGGTGTCCAGCACCGAGTGAAGCTGCTCCTGCAGGAGCGTGAAGCTGACAGCGTCGGCCGGAACTACAGCTTCCGAGTCCTCAATCAGGTCACCGAATTCGGAGTCTCCATCCTCGCCGAGCGGGGTGTGGAGCGAGATCGGCTCGCGTCCGTACTTCTGGACCTCTACGACCTTCTCAGGGGTCATATCCAGCTCCAGAGCCAGCTCTTCCGGCGTTGGTTCGCGGCCAAGGTCCTGGAGCATTTGCCGCTGGACACGTGCCAGCTTGTTGATGACTTCCACCATGTGCACCGGAATACGGATGGTGCGGGCCTGGTCAGCCATGGCGCGCGTGATGGCCTGGCGGATCCACCAGGTGGCGTACGTGGAGAACTTGAAGCCCTTGGTGTAGTCGAACTTCTCCACTGCACGAATAAGGCCAAGGTTGCCTTCCTGGATCAGGTCCAGGAAGAGCATGCCACGACCCGTGTAGCGCTTGGCCAAGGAAACGACGAGACGCAGGTTGGCCTCGAGCAGGTGGTTCTTGGCGCGCTTTCCGTCGTGAATGACGAACTCAAGTTCACGCTTGAGTTTGGGATCCATGGATCCGTCATCAGCGTTGATCTTTTCCTCGGCAAAAAGGCCGGCTTCAATGCGAAGCGCCAGGTCCACTTCCTGCTCTGCGTTCAGCAGGGCGACCTTGCCGATCTGCTTCAGGTAGTCCTTGACGGGGTCGGCGGTTGCGCCCGCGGACATGACCTGCTGGACCGGGGCGTCGTCGTCGTCAGCGTCGGAGTAGACGAATCCCGAGCCGGACGGGGCGGGCTTGTCCTTGGCGGCGGCTGCGCCATCCTCGGTGTCATCTTCCCCGACTTCGACTTCCTCCGCTGCTGCGGGATCAAAGTCTTCGTCCTCGGCAGTGGCTTCCTCGGAGTCGGAGCCGGACTTGTTAGCGGCCTCAGCGGCGGCCTTCGCGCCGGGCTTGGGCCCACGCTTCTTCGGTGCGGGCTTGTCAGAGTCACCCTCTGAAGCCTTGTTGGCAGCGCGTGTCGCCGCGCGCTTTGCCGACGTGGCCGCCTTCTTTTCCTCGGCGGTCAATTCAGCCTGGGCGGCGGGTTCCTTCTCGACGGAAGACGGAGTCACAGAAAACCTTTCTAGCGGCGGTCTGTGGAATCACCATACGGGCAACACCACTATGACCCTGTCAAGTCCGCGATCAATTTCAAATGCGATCGCCGTCTGCAGAGTCTGTAGATAGAACTCCCGACAACGCTGATTTGTTCCCGTTTCCGGGCTCAAGCAGGCATTCAAACGCGGACCCAACCGGGTCTCGGCATCCATTGTCTCACGGTTTTGCGAAACCCATGCCTGTTGAAGTTCCACCACGTGGGTACAGGCGTCCTACACAGGTGCTTGTCTGGGCCCCCTCCACGCCGAGCCGGGCCGGCTCGCCCACCGACAAACGGCGCCCTGGCCCAGGACCTCCATCAGCAGTTCGGCCAACCGATAACCAGGACGGGCAGTTTCGGCCCGAGCAAGGCATGCATGGGCGATTGAACCGCTGCCCTTGCACCATGTGATCCACCCCTGAAGCGTGAACGCCGCGGCAGCCACATCACCCGACTCTTCTTCCACGCACAGCCCGGCAAGGACGCGGTGCAACGCATCAACGCGAGGCCAGCACGGCGTATCGGGGCGCATTCCCAGCAGGACATCGCCATAAGTGAAGACATCCCCGTGCCCATTCGAACCACTCGGAGCAGTGGCCGGCGGGTAGGTGGCGGATGCCGTTACGACGAGTTCGCCAACATCAAACGGCGGCGCGCACGACTCGTCGTCGCTGAAAAATTCAAAAGCAGCAGCGCCCGATACTGCAGAGTCCATGCCGGCGGCCGCCATCACCACCACGGCATCCCGCCAAGCCGGCACCTTCAGCGTGGTCCTGAGGAATCCGATCAGTTGCGCGTCAGTCTCCGGCTGCAAAGGAGCACCATGCTCGACTCTGGCGAGGACGTGATGCCAGACCGCAAGGACGGATTCCAGGCATCGCCCACTGCGCCATGTGCCGAGGATGCGCTCTCCCCATCGGATCTCCGCTTCCATCACGGAAGGATCCAACGGTCCTGATCTGGCAAGTGAGGGTTGTCCGGTGCCGCTCCTCGGCGACGGACCGACTGCACTCCCCTGGTAAACGAGCTCAGCGTTCAAGCGGCTGTCCTTGATGCGGGCCACCGGAAGTCCTGGATCCGGGCAACAGCTTTTGTCCGAACAGAAGGCGCTGCGCCAATAGTTGGTTCCGATCAGCCAGGCATCCCGCACCGACAAGTCAACCTCGTCGAGGGACAGTTGCAAGGCTTCAATCATTGGCATCGCCTGGTCGACGACGGTTCCATCGGCCCAACCGGATTCGGTGTAGACAGCAAGCACCACACCGTTGGCGGCTTCGTCCGCCACCAGGTATTGGCGTATCTGTTCAGCGAAACCGACAAGTGCCCGGGGCGACCGACGGGACGGCAGATCCACCCGCAGCGTGGCTCCCAGCATTTTCCCCTGCATGGTGATGGCAACCAGGCTGTCCTCGGGCCAATAGCCCAGCAGGTGGGGGATATAGCCAAGAATGTCTTCAGGTTGGTGGATGCTCAGTGTTCTCTTGGTGGTCATGCATCCAGCCTGCGTACGTCCGGCTGGCAGAAACAGACCATACCTTGCCTATGTGGAAAAGCTGGTCCGTTTCACGCCGGGGCAAGGGCGGCAGCCGCGCTACTGATCCTTTGCGGCGGTGGCACGCGAGGCGCGCCTTTTTTCCACGCGCTCCCGGCGCTGATTGGCCAGGGTTGCCACCAACGGCTGTACATGGATTCCCTGGGCGGCCATCTGCCGCCGGACTTTACGCCGGGTCACCAGGATGAGGACCGTTCCCAGGCCAAGGAGCAGGAACTGCACGCTGAGTGCGATGCGGAACGGTGCCAGTCCGTACAAATCGCCACCCGAGAAACCGCTGGCATTCAAGAGGTCCAGAACCAGGCCGATGAGGTAAATCGCAACAAGTGCCGCAATGAAGCCACCCACGTTCACAATTCCGGTTGCCGTGCCGATCCGGTGCGAGGGGTTGAATGTCCGTGCAAAGTCGAAACCGATCATGGACCCCGGACCTCCAACCGCCAATACCACTACCAGCACGACCAGCATCCACAACGGAGCGCGGTCAGGAAGGAGGAGAACGGCAGCCCACGCCACAGCGGTGGCAAAGGTGATCAGCAGGACCATCGCTGAGCGTCTCATGGGGTGTTTGGAGACGAAACGGCCAAAGCCCGGACCCGCAATGATGGCGGTTGCCACAAAGAGCGCCATCAAAGCGGAGACTGTTCCGGCATCAAGTCCCTGGGCCGAGAGCAGGAAAGGGTAGCCCCAGGTCATGGCGAACAGGTTTCCGCTGAACTGGACGGTGAAGTGGCTCCACAGCCCCAGCCGGGTCCCCGGCTGTTTCCAAGCGCGTGACAGAGAGACTCCCGTGGCCCTCAGGCCTTGCCCTGACTCCTTGGGCGGATGCCCGGGAGGTGCATCCCGCAGCATCGCGAGTACCAGCACCACAGCCAGCACTGACATGGCCGCAAGGGTGAGGAACGCGGGGGTCCACCCGGAAGTGTGAAGGAGAAGCGCAAACGGAACCACACTGAAGAGCTGCCCCAACTGGCCGGACATCCCGGTGAGCTGGGTAACCAAGGGAACCCTGGCGGGAGCGAACCACAACGGCACCAGACGGATGACCGAAATGAACGTCATGGCGTCACCGGCACCCACCAGGACCCTGCCAAGGACACCTCCGGGCACACTGTCCGCGAACGCGAGCTGCAATTGGCCCAGCCCCATCAGGACTGCTCCCCCGGCGATCATGGCCCGTGAACCGAACCTGTCCACCAAGACGCCGACCGGAATCTGCAGCCCTGCATAGACCAGGAGTTGAAGCACGGTGAAGAAGGAGATGGCGGCTGCACTGGCATGGAACCGCTCAGTAGCCTCCAATCCAGCAACGCCGAAGGACGTTCGTTGCGCCACCGCCACCAGGTAGGCGAACACGCCGATCGTCCAGATAAGCCAGGCGCGGGGTGCATTCACCCCTCAATTATGCCTGTCACCTCCTGAAAGATGATTTATTGAGGCGAGTCCTTACGGGCCAAATAGGCCTCGACTGCAGCTCCGATGTCCTCGGCATTGGGCAGCTCATCGTTCTCGTCCGCCAGCAGCGAGCGGCGGACCACTCCCTCGGATTTCTCGTCGTACCGGGCCTCCAGATTGGTGACCACCGCTTGGACCTCTTCCGAGGCCTCAATCTGTTCCGCGATCTGGCGACCAACTTCCCGGCCTGACTCACGGAGCCGGTCGGTGGGCAGCATCAGCGATGTTGCCGCCCCCAGGTACTCCAGGCCGGCTACAGCCGCCGGAGGATATTCGGCTTCTGACAAGTAATGCGGAACATGGATGACATAGCCCACCACGTTGCGTTCCGCTTCCGTCAGCCGGAGTTCAAGAATGTGGCCGATGGCAGCGGGAACGTCCACAGTGGGCTTCCAGCTGGAAATCCCTTCAATGAGATCGGGGCGGTTGCCATGAACGGTGACTCCCACAGGCCGCGTGTGCGGGACAGGCATGGGGATGGAGTGGATCCATGTGACCAGGTTGACGTCCAGCTCTTCAACAATCCCGACGACGGCCCTTGAGAAACGCTCCCACTGGAGGTCCGGTTCGAAGCCTGCCAGCAACAGGAACGGTTGACCGAGGCCGTCGGTCAACTTATACAGACCAAGCTTGGGGGCCTGGTAATCCTGTACGTGGTCTTCCACGAAGCTGATGTGGGGGCGGCGCGAACGGTAGTCGATCAGTTGGTCGGCATCGAACATGGCCACTACCTCGGCGTCGAGCTCGTCCAGCAGTTCCGCGTTGATCTGCCGGACCACCTGGCCGGCGTCGGCAAAGCCGGTGAATCCCATGACCATGTTCAGCCCGCGGAGCTCAGGGCTGTGGAAGGTCTCGATGTTGCGCGCGTACAGCGATTCAGGGTCCAGGAGGGAGCCGGATATCCGTTCAAACACGGCGTGTTCCTTTCGCAATGACAAAGTAGGGGAAGGTCCCGGAGGTGCCGGCCACATGGCGCCAACGGGGCCGTCGGTAGTAGCGGTGGGATTCCTTTAATCCTTACAACGCTGCACCTCCAGCGGGCATTCCTGCACCGGATGTGCCCCAGCTCTCATTTAATTGCTGTCCGCAGCGTTCAAGAGACTACGATCGAACCGGGCCGGTATCCTCTTGCGACACTGGCCCCTGAAGACCAAGGCCGCCGTCGGAAGAGGACGTCGGGCGCGTACCGGGGCAGGCCGCCAAACATGCGGCCCAGCCATGCAATGCAGAGAGAAGTGAGGCAACATCCTCGTGGTCAAGACTACTGACATCATCCTGGGCATCATCGCCAAGGACCTGAAAAAGTCCCCCAGCGACGCACTTGTGATTGGAGTTGCGCAAGGTGCGGATGGGCCAGTGCTGCTGCCGAATCCGTTGAGCGCAAAGGCAGCCGAGTCCGTTGCGGGCTCCCTCAAACTGTTGGGGATCACCGGCGCTGCCGATCAGGCACACCGGCTCCCGGGCTTGCCGGAGACCGGCTCGGGAATTTTGGTCCTCGCCGGCGTGGGCAAATTGTCGGAATCCGGCAGCCTCCCCGAAGAATCCCTGCGCCGCGCCGCGGGCTCTGCCGTCCGGCAATTGGCCGGCGTCACGTCAGTAACGTTGGCCTTCCCGACCACCGGCGTCACCGATGTCGCGGCCGTCGCCGAGGGTGCCGCCCTTGGCGCCTACTCCTACACGGAGCACCGTTCCAGCAAGGACGGACTGAAAGCCCCTGTAGCCAAGGCCCTGATTTTCTCCGATGTCGATCCCAAGGATGCCCAACCGGCACTGGACCGTGCTGTTGTTGTGGCCCGTGCCGTCAACGCCACCCGGACCCTGGTCAACCAGCCTCCCAGCCACCTCTACCCGGAGTCGTTCGCCGAGTCCGCCAAGGAACTCGCCAAGGGCCTGCCCGTCAAGGTCACTGTCTGGGACGAAAAGCGTCTGGAAAAGGAAGGCTTCGGCGGCATCCTTGGCGTCGGTAAGGGTTCAACCCGACAGCCACGCCTGGTGAAGGTCGAATATGCTCCGGCCAAGGCCACCAGGAAGATTGCCCTCGTGGGCAAGGGCATCACGTTCGACACCGGCGGTATCTCCATCAAGCCGGCCCTCGGGATGGGCGACATGAAGAGCGATATGGCGGGCGCCGCCGTCGTCCTTAATACCGTTTTGGCCATCGCTTCGCTTGGCCTGAACATCAAGGCGACCGCGTGGCTCTGCATTGCGGAGAATATGCCCTCGGGTGCTGCGGCACGGCCTGCCGACGTCTTCACCATCTACGGCGGAAAGACGGTCGAGGTCCTCAACACCGACGCCGAAGGGCGTCTGGTCATGGCCGACGGGCTCGTTGCTGCCAGCCTGGAAAAGCCGGACGCCATTATTGACGTTGCCACACTGACGGGCGCCCAGCTCATCGCGTTGGGACTGCGCACGGCTGGTGTCATGGGCTCCGATTCCGTCACCGCAGCCTTGAAGTCGGCGGCAGACCGGGCAGGCGAACTGGTCTGGCCGATGCCGCTGCCGGAAGAACTGCGCCCAAGCCTGGATTCCCAGGTGGCGGACCTTGCCAACATTGGTGAGCGTAACGGCGGCATGATGACCGCAGCCGTTTTCCTGCGGGAATTCGTCGGCAAGAACGGCGACGGCCAGCAGATCCCTTGGGCACACGTCGATATTGCGGGTCCGTCGTTCAACAACGGCAGCCCCTACGGCTACACCCCCAAGCAGGGAACCGGTTGCACTGTCCGCACCCTGGTTGCCTACGCCGAGGATCTCCTCGCCGTTCCTGCCTAAGCGGCACGCCCCCGCCCATCAGGGCCGCGACGGCCCTTGCCGGACACCCTGCAAGGGCCGCGCAACCCCGGAATTATGCGGCGTGTAGCGCTGTGTCACAAGTGAACGTGAGTCTCGACACAAGCGCTCCACAAAACGCCCGCCGAGGGTGGAGCATGGGTAGGTGGTTCGCTAAGGTGAACTCGATAGTCACAAATGCAAGAGAACTTAGGTGCTGGCATAATCACGGCAGAACAAGTTCCAAAGACCAGATGGCACGCAGTCCCGTGTCATCATTCACGCGAGGGAGCGTTTTAGTGGCCGATCAGGCAACTGCGCAAGAATTCGACATCCTGGTACTCGGTGGCGGCAGCGGCGGCTACGCCACTGCCCTGCGGGCCGTACAGCTTGGGTTCACCGTTGGCCTTGTGGAAAAGGCAAAGCTCGGCGGAACCTGCCTGCACAACGGTTGTATTCCCACCAAGGCACTCCTGCACTCGGCCGAACTGGCCGACCATGCACGCGATTCCGCCAAGTATGGTGTGAATGTCACGCTGGACAGCATCGACATGCCGGCCGTGAACGCCTACAAGGACGGCATCATCGCCGGTAAGTACAAGGGCCTCCAAGGACTCATCAAGTCCAAGGGCATCACCGTCATCGAGGGTGAAGGCAAGCTTCAGGGCAACAACACGGTAGTAGTCAACGGCACCCCCTACACGGGCAAGAACATTGTCCTGGCCACCGGTTCCTACTCACGCTCCCTGCCTGGCCTGGAAATCGGCGGCAAGGTCATCACCTCCGACCAGGCGTTGACCATGGACTACATCCCCAAGAGCGCAATCGTCCTCGGCGGCGGCGTCATCGGCGTCGAATTCGCTTCCGTATGGAAGTCGTTCGGCGTAGACGTCACCATCATCGAGGGCCTCCCCTCCCTGGTTCCCAACGAAGACGCCTCGATCGTCAAGAACCTTGAGCGTGCCTTCAAGAAGCGCGGCATCAAGTTCACCACCGGCATCTTCTTCCAGGGCGTCGAACAGAACGACGACGGCGTCAAGGTCACCTTGGTGGACGGCCAGACCTTCGAAGCCGACCTCCTGCTCGTGGCCGTCGGGCGCGGTCCTGTGACCGCCAACCTGGGCTACGAAGAAGCCGGCCTCACCATTGACCGCGGATTCGTCATCACCAACGAACGTCTCCACACCGGCGTCGGCAACATCTACGCCGTGGGCGACATCGTCCCCGGCGTCCAGCTCGCACACCGCGGCTACCAGCAGGGCATCTTCGTCGCCGAGGAAATCGCCGGCCTGAACCCGGCAATCGTCGAGGACATCAACATCCCCAAGGTCACCTACTGCGAGCCCGAAATCGCCACGGTCGGCTACACCGAAAAGGCCGCCAAGGAGAAGTTCGGCGACGACCAGGTGCAGACCCAGGAGTACAACCTTGCCGGCAACGGCAAGAGCTCAATCCTCGGCACCGGTGGCATCGTCAAGCTCGTACGCCAGAAGGACGGCCCCGTGGTGGGCATCCACATGATCGGCTCCCGTATGGGCGAGCAGATCGGTGAGGCCCAGCTGATCGTGAACTGGGAAGCCTACCCGGAGGACGTGGCCCAGCTGGTCCACGCCCACCCCACCCAGAACGAAAGCCTGGGCGAAGCCCACCTTGCCCTCGCGGGCAAAGCTCTCCACGGCTAAGTCTTACCAAGACCCACGGTTCAGGCGCATGCAGCGGAAAATGCCGCATGCGCCTGAACCGGACCAGCAGAATTCATCCGCACAAAGATCAATAAGGAGAACGGGGACGACATGTCTGAATCCGTTAACTTGCCCGCCCTCGGTGAGAGTGTCACCGAAGGAACCGTCACCCGCTGGCTCAAGCAGGTTGGTGACCGGGTAGAGATCGACGAGCCGCTGCTCGAGGTTTCAACCGACAAAGTAGACACCGAAATCCCTTCTCCGATCTCAGGCGTCATCGAAGAAATCCTCGTCGCTGAAGACGAGACCGCTGAAGTTGGCGCCCCCTTGGTCCGCATCGGCGACGGCTCCGGCTCAGGTGCTCCTGCTGCCGAGGCTGCTCCGGCCGAGGAGGCACCGGCTGCTCCCGCAGAGCAGCCGGCAGCCGCCCAGGAGGCTCCGGCTGCACCAGCAGCAGAGGAAGCTCCTGCTGCCGAGGCACCCGCCGCTTCCGGCGGCGAAGGCCATGAAGTAACCCTCCCCGCGTTGGGTGAAAGCGTTACCGAAGGTACCGTGACCCGGTGGCTCAAGGCTATAGGCGACACTGTGGAGGTGGATGAGCCCCTTCTGGAAGTTTCCACCGACAAGGTCGACACCGAAATCCCGTCGCCGGTTGCGGGCACCCTGCAGGAAATCCGCGTCAACGAGGACGAGACCGCTGAGGTTGGCTCCGTCCTTGCCGTCATCGGTTCCGGCGCAGCGGCACCGGCCGCCGCTCCCGCACCCGCGGCACCTGCCGCTGCACCCGCGGCACCTGCCGCTCCGGCCGCTCCCGCTGCCGCTCCGGCCGCACCTGCTGCCGCTCCGGCCGCACCTGCTGCCGCTCCGGCCGCACCTGCTGCCGCTCCGGCCGCACCTGCTGCTGAAGGTTCTTCGGAATCCGGTTACGTCACTCCCTTGGTCCGCAAACTTGCCAACCAGCACGGTGTGGACATTGCTTCCGTCTCCGGTACCGGCGTCGGTGGCCGTATCCGCAAGCAGGATGTCCTGGCCGCTGCCGAAGCCAAGCAGGCCGCCGCTGCCCCCGCAGCATCGGCTCCCGCAGCCGCAGCCCCCGCTGCCAAGACCGCTGCTCCGGTAGCAGCATCGTCCCTGCGCGGCACCACGGAAAAGGCACCACGTATCCGCCAGGTCATCGCCCGCCGCATGCGCGAGTCCCTTGAGGTCTCCACCCAGCTGACGCAGGTGCACGAGGTCGACATGACCAAGATTGCCAAGCTCCGCCTCAAGGCCAAGAACCAGTTCCTGGCCCAGAATGGCGTCAAGCTCACCTTCCTGCCGTTCATTGCCAAGGCTGTAGCCGAAGCCCTGAAGCAGCACCCCAAGCTGAACGCTGCTTACGACGAGTCCAAGCAGGAAATCACCTACCACAACGCCGAGCACCTGGCGATCGCCGTCGACACCGACAAGGGCCTTCTGGTTCCGGTCATCTCCGACGCCGGCAACCTGAACCTTGCGGGCCTCGCTGGCAAGATCGCCGATGTCGCAGGCCGCACCCGCGACGGCAAGATCGGCCCGGACGAGCTGTCCGGCGGTACGTTCAGCATCACCAACATCGGTTCTGTTGGCGCACTGTTCGACACGCCGATCATCAACCAGCCGCAGGTGGGTATTCTCGGAACCGGTGCGATTGTCAAGCGTGCCGTGGTGGTTGCTGACGAAAATGGCGACGACTCGATTGCCATCCGCTCCATGATGTACCTTTCCCTGACGTACGACCACCGTTTGGTGGACGGCGCAGACGCCGGCCGCTTCCTGCAGACCCTCAAGGCCCGCCTTGAGGAAGGTGCGTTCGAAGCCGACCTTGGCCTCTAGGGCTTAGCGACACAACGTCCTGCTGTGACGTAAAAGGGGCAGGTCACCGGAAATCCGGTGGCCTGCCCCTTTGCTGTATCCGCTCCGCGTGGCTTTGCTACGGGACGTAGAACCAACTCGATAAGCTGGGTCCATGAGTATCCTCTTCAGCATTCTGGTGTTCTTGCACATCGTCGGCGCGGCCATGATTGTGGGCTACTGGATCGCCACCATCAAGGAGCCAACCATCCACCCGCGCCAGCGCGATGGCGCCTTCCTCCAGCTCCTGACCGGCATCGCCATGATGGGTTTGTTCCCCTTGCTGCCTGATGCCGATCCCAACTACTTCAAACTCGGGGTTAAGTTCGCCATTGGGGTCGCTGTGGCTGTCCTTGCCGTCATTGGCTCGCGCAAGGTCAAGAAGGGCGAGCCTGTCTCCACCGGGCTGGCTCATGGTGTGGGCGGCCTTGCCCTGGTGAACATCGCCATCGCCACGCTCTGGAACTGACCCGGCACCATACTGACGCCGGGCAGCGTCAACCGCGTTGATCATAATGGACGCGATTCCAAGGCCCCGGCTTGTCCGCGCAGGGGTATGTTTTCCCGTCTTCATCCCGCCAGTCAAGGGGTCACAATCCACTGACAGCGGAATGTCCGTGCGGTCCCACGGGCAAATCCCTAGGATGGAAACCGGTGGCACCTGCCTCAGGCTGGTTGCCGACTCACAACGACTTCAAGGAGTGGAAATGGCAGCAACACGCACCGCACACACGGTTTGGAACGGCAACCTGATCGAGGGCGCCGGCAACACGACGCTGGACAGCTCAGGCCTGGGCACGTTCGATGTCACCTGGAAGGCACGTACCGAACAGTCCGGCGGCAAGACCAGCCCTGAAGAACTGATCGCCGCGGCCCACTCCGCATGCTTCTCCATGGCTTTCAGCCACGCCCTCGCCGGTGAAGGTTTCACTGCTGAGGAAGTCAACACCAAGGCAGATGTCACCTTCGTTCCCGGAACCGGCATCACCGGGAGCCACCTGACCATGACCGCAAAGGTTCCTGGCCTGTCCGAAGAGGACTTCCGCCGGATCTCCGAAGACGCGAAGACAGGCTGCCCCGTTTCGGGTGCACTGGCCAGCATCGAGATCACCCTGGATGCCACGCTCTCCGTCTAGCTCCACCTTGTACTGAACAGCACCACTGAACCACAAGAAGAGCCCCGCCGTTCCTTCACGGAAACGGCGGGGCTCTTCGCTGTTGAACCTTCTGCCCTTAGCCCTTCTGCGGACGTGAGGGCAACGGTTCCGGACGGACCTTGCGGTAGCCCTCGCGGAGGGGAGGCCTGTCCGTGGGCAGTTCCTGGATCATTTCCTTGAGTGCACCAATGCCGTACTCCAGCTGGGGATCAGTACCGGCGGCATAGGCGTGGGGCGGAAACAGTACTTCGATGTCCGGCTCCACTCCGCGGTTTTCAACATCCCAGCCGATCCCACCGCTGAACCACGTGGCGTACCGGGGTTGCGTCACGCCGGTGCCATCCGCCAGGGCAAAGCGGTTGTCGATGCCCACCACCCCTCCCCATGTCCGCGTACCGATCACAGGGCCAATGCCCCTCAGTTTGGAAACCTGGGTGATGATGTCGCCATCCGACCCCGCAAATTCGTCGGCGAGGATGATCACAGGACCGCGGGGGGCGTGGTCCGGGTAAGTCCGCGGCTTCTCCCCGCGCGGCATGCTCCAGCCAGTGACCTTCCGGCCGATGAGTTCGGCGACCAGCTGTGAGGTGTGCCCGCCACGGTTGCGGCGTACGTCCACAATCAGGCCGTCCAGGGCGGTTTCGGTATCCAGATCGCGGTGGAGCTGCGCCCAGCCGTTGGCCATCATGTCCGGGACGTGCAGGTAACCGAACTTACCGTCCGAGGCCTCCCGCACGGTGCGGCGGTTGGCCCTGACCCAGTCCTGGTAGCGAAGCCTCTCTTCATCACGGACAGGGACAACAGCCACACGACGTTGAGCCCCGGCGGCCCCACCGTGTCCTTCGCCGTTCAGCAGGGTCAGCTCCACTGTCCGGCCGGCTGCTCCCACCAACTGCATTGCTGGCGTCAAAGCCGCCGAAAGTTCGACGCCGTCAATCGCCAGGAGGACGTCACCGGCCTTCGCGTCGGCACCCGGTCGCGTCAAGGGCGAAGTCGCCAGCGGGTCCGAGGACTCCCCCGCCAGGATCCGCGTGATTTCCCAGCCTTTGCTGCCGAAGTGAAGCTCAGCACCCAGGCGGCCCTGGCCGTTACGCCCTGGCTCGCTCACAGCGGCAGGCTTGACGTAGGCGTGCGACGTTCCCAGCTCACCGTGCATCTCCCACAGCAGGTCCACCAAGTCGTCATGCGAGCCCAAACGGTCCACTATCGGCCGGTATCGTTTGAAGACGGAGTCCCAATCCTGGCCAGCCATGTCTGCGGTCCAGAAGAAGTCACGCTGAAGACGCCAAGCCTCCTCAAAGGCCTGCCCCCAGGCAGCCACAGGGTCAAGAATGACCCGGATCCTGTTCAGCTCCACCTTCACCAGGTCTCCGGATTCCTCGTCCACCTTGGTGTCCGAAGGTACCGAGGTCACCTGCTGGTCCAGGATGTAAACAACCCGCTTGAGGTCACCGGACAACCTGTAGCTGTCCACTGCAGCAACCAAGGTGGTTTTTTTGCGCTTTGCGAGCTCGTACCGCACCAAGGCCGGTGCGGTCTTCTTATCTGCGAGGGTGCCCTTGCCTTCGCCCGTCACGCCGGAGAGTTCAGTATCAAGCCACAACAAGGCACCGTCTGCGACAGACAGCTGCGAGTAGTTCCCTTGCGGCACGGGCACACTGATGACGCGGTGAGCCAGTCCCTCCGGGTCGACACGCACGGAAGGTGCGCCGCCGTCGTCGGACTCCACCGAGGCAGCCGCCCCGTCCTCCAGCGCATCAACGGACGGGCCAAAAGGTGAAGGCGTGTCCGCAGCCAAGGCCACAAGATACGGCTTGATGGGGCTCGGGAAGGACAGGTCGAAGGAGTGGCCGTCATAGACGGGGTCGAAACTTCGGTTCGACAGGAAAGCGAGGAACTTCCCGTCAGGGGTGAACCGAGGTGATTCGTCGCAGAAACGGCCGTCGGTGACATCGATGATGCCCGCCTCAGCGTCACTTGGGCGGGTGATGCGGAGCTTACTCCGCGAACCGAAAGATGTGACGGGCTCTGACCACACCAGCCACTGCGAATCCCCGGACCACGCCAGTTGTTCGATGCTCCCCTCACCCACGCTGACAACAAGGCTCAACGTTCCCTGGGCCGTGTCTGCAACGTAGACGTCCCCAAAGGAGGTCCCCACTGCGAGCCATCGTCCATCCGGGCTCGCCTCGAGTGCACTTGTGCGCGTCGGCGACGGGAATTCAATCCGGACGTCCACCGCGTCCTCCGCCGTTTCAGGGACTGGCGGCGCGTCCGTGGCACTCACAGTGTCAGCGGACGGTTCGGCCGGCGTGCCGGATCCCGCGCCGGTTGGCGGCGTGACAGGGACTGTTGCCCGCGCCGCAGTACTTGCCTGCCCCAACACGTTGGACGCGGACACCGGTTTGGGCAGTGGATCAGATTCATTGTCCGGAGCCGGCGTCGGAACAACCGCGTCGGGCACGTCCACGACTGCCGACAATCGCGAGGCGATGCGCTTGATGTACAGGGCTTCAACGGACTCATGGTCAGCGACGTAGGCAATCCGGCCGCCGGTCAGCGGACGCGGCAGGCGGGCCCGCACCCCGGGTGTCGCCTCGACTACACGCGATGGTCCGTCCTTATGCCGGAGCCAGTGGAGCGTTCCGTGCGACTCCACGGCACTGGCTGTACCCGACGCGTTGGGAGCGACGTCGCCGAGGTGCGCAGCGACTTTTAGGGGCGCTGGACGGCGGGCCGGCGAGGCCGAACCCAGCGTAATATCCAGTTTGCTTGCCTCGGCGTCGGCATCGAGTGAAGGAAGCATCCACAGCTCGCCGGCTGATTCAAAGATCACCCGGTCACCGTCGGTGCCCGCATGCCGGACGTAGAAGTCTTCGTGATCGGTGTGGCGGCGCAGCCCCGACCCGTCCGGAAGTACGGAGTAGAGGTTGCCGTACCCCTCATGGTCCGAAAGGAAGGCGATGCGTCCTTTCACCCACAGGGGGTCAGTGAGGTTCCCTTCGATCTCCGGAACCAGGCGCTCGAACTCACCGTTACCGTCGGCGTCGATCCACAGTTTGCCCGCCGTGCCGCCCCGGTACCGCTTCCACCAAGCAGGTTCCCGGGAAAGGACACTGGCCAACACCACGGGCTTCTCGTCACCGATTTCGGGACCAAAGGCAACTGCCTCGACGGGTCCAAAGGGAAGTTCGACGGCGGCACCCCCGTCAAGGGGGACACTGTAGGCATGCGTGTGGCGGCTTTCGGACTGCTGGAAGGCGCTGGTCACCACCACGTTTCCTGACGGTGTGAAGCCCTTGACTTTAGTGGTGCTGTGGCCGAAGTACGTCAGCTGCCTGTAGCCACCGCCGTCGACGTTGGCCGTGACAACCTCCGGAGACGTTCCCACAATCACCGTCCACACGAGTCGTTTTCCGTCCGGAGTGAAGCGGGGGTTCCTTGCCGGCAGTTGCTGGGACGAAACCCGCCAGGCACGCCCGCCGGAAAGGGGGGCCACCCAGATATCGTCTTCGGCCACGAAAGTGACCAGATCGCCGTGCACATGCGGGAAACGGAGGTAGCTGGAGGAGGTCATTGTTCGATCATAGTCAAGAGGCGCCCAGCCTCAGCGGCACCGACAGGCGTTTCCGCCATACACGTTTCCCATGGTGAGATGGGTCATGAGAATCGTGATGTCCGGAGCGTCAGGAATGATCGGAACGGCTTTATCGGAGCACCTGGCCGGCCACGGCCATGAGGTCATCCGGTTGGTGCGGAGGCCCGCCAAGGACCCCGGTGAATGGACGTGGAACCCGGCCGCGGGGCAACTCGACGAAGCCGTCCTGGACACGGCCGAGGCCGTCATCAACCTTTCCGGAGCCGGAATCGGGGACCGCCCGTGGACCAAGAAGCGCATCCAGGAACTCCGGGATTCCCGGCTCGAAGCTACCAGGACCCTGACCGACGCCATGGGAAGGCTCGGCACACCACCGGCCACCTTCATCAGCCAATCCGCCTCCGGATACTACGGTGCCTCACGCGAGGGCCTTCTGCGGGAGGATTCGGGGCCCGGCCATGGCGTGCTGGGAAACTTGTGCGTCGAATGGGAACGAACAGCCCGGACCGCACCATCTGGTGTGCGGGTAGTGACTCCACGGACCGGCGTAGTACTCAGCACCTCAGGGGGCGCGCTTGGACCCCTCTTCCCTTTGCTGAGGATCGGGCTGGGCGGGCCGTTTGGAAACGGGCGGCAGTACTGGCCTTGGATCACATTGGCCGATGAAGTGGCTGCATTGGCGCATCTTCTGAGAACTGACATTGATGGCGCGGTGAATGTTTGCGCCCCGGAAAGCGCAGACGTCAACACGATCGTCGCCGCCCTGGCCAAAGCCTTCCACCGGCCAGCCTTCTTACGTGTCCCCCGTCCCGCTTTGCGGTTGGTGCTGGGGCGGCTTGCCGATGAGCTGGTTCTAGCCAACCAGAGAATGGAGCCTGCCCGGCTGTCGGACGCTGGTTTCACGTGGGAGCACCCATCCTTATCTGACGCCATGGCCTGGTTGACCAAGGACAGGGCACGCTGACCGGGCGGTTGGCCGTCAGCCATTGGTCGCTGGACCAGTGTGGTCCAGCGTGTCGCTTTCCTTGCCGGTGCTTGGAGCGAGGATTTCTGAAATCCACCATCGCCCGTCAGCGCGAACGACGTGAACGCGAAGCTTCTGCGGCGGGCCGGCAGGCTGTGGCCGGGCTTTGGCTCCTGAGGCATCACGTTCTTGATAGCCGGATGTCGCGACAGTCACCGTGACCACGGCGTCGCCGGCCTCCCCGGGTTCGGACACGCCATCCGCGGATAACGTCGTCGAGAATCCGGCGTACATCGTTCCGGTTTTCCGCAGGTGGTCCGCCAGCAGCTGGTCAGAGGCTTCCGCGGGTGATCCAGCGGCATTGACCAAAGCCAATAACTCAGGTCTTCCCTGCCCCAGTGCAATGTCGCGCACGGATGCCAGCGTGGCAACGGCCACTGCCGGATCTTCGGCGTGGAGTCCTTCGGCCAGTTCTTCCGGCAGAGCGGCGGACACCGTGGTTCCTGGCCCTGGGGCCGGATTCAAGGTCTCCGCCGCTGCTTGCTGCGGCTGCGCAGATAACTCCAGGCTTTGATGCTGCGGGTTCTGCGGCCACAGTATCCATGCCGCGATGCCGAGCAGCAACCCGGTAGTCAGTACGGCCGCAAGGACCCTGACCCTGGCCCAGAGGCCACGACGTTGGGGCCGCCGGCCCTCCGGACGAAATCCAGGCTGTAGTCCAAGCGGAAGGAAACTCCGCCATGATCCAAACCATCGGGGCATGCGCCGTGCGGGACGCCCCAAGGCCTGGCGGCGGGTCAGCAGGTCAGGAATGACGGAGGAATGTACGGCGCCGGACAAGTCCACCGGCTCCGGCGCCGCGCTCCTGAAGATCGCCATGGCCAGTTCCCTGGCAGCAGGCCGCACCGACGCATCGACATCCAGCGCAGCCTCCAAGGCGGCCACCAACGACCTCGGAACATCCGGAACCAGCACAGACAACGGCGGCCGGTGTTGAGTGGTCTCCGGTGCCGCCCCCGTCAGGCAGTACCACCCGACGGCGGCAAGGGAATAGACATCACGCGCCGGCTGGAGTTCCTGCAATGCGTCGGTCCCACTGCCGGCAACTGCGCCACCTGGCGACGTGAAGCCGGGTGTTCCAGCCTCAAGGTTTGGCCGGCCACCTCCCACCACGGAGGCAATGCCCAGGTCCGCGAGCAGTGGCTTCCCCTCGGCAGTGAAGAGGATATTTCCAGGCGCCACGTCACCATGCACGGTGCCATTGGCATGGAGGTAGTCCAAGGCCTGGGCAAGAGGGGTCAGAATGGTGACAGCTTCGCCTACATGGAGCCTTCCCCGCCCTGCCATCAGGTTGGCCAGCGAGCCGCCCGCCGCGTAGTCCATGACGATGCCCAGTGTCCCCACGCAGTCGCCTTCAAGCGGAACGACGTCGTGAACCCGAACCAGGTGCTGGTGTTTCAGGCCGGACAGGACCTTGACCTCCCTCGAGGCTTCCTCAAGAACCTTGGATTGCGCCATCTGGGCTCCGGGACTGGCGCACTTAATAGCGAACCGCGCCCCATCGCTGCTCCTGGTGACCAGCCATACAGTAGAAGTACTGCCTTGGCCCAACATGCGGGATGTCACATAGCCCGGAGCGGACGGCGTGACGGCGGCGGGCGGATCCAGAGTTTCCATAGACAAGATCTACCGGAATACGGAATTTTCCGCAGAAGTTATCCACAGGTCGCAAACAGATCACTCCCTGGCACCAACAGCACGTGATGCGACTGAGAGGTTCGCCACAAAATCATGGACAGTCTGCCGCTGGGTCTAAGCTTGAACCCATGACTCTTGAGTTTTCACAACTGGGTCTTGCCCCTGATTTCGTTGACTACATGCAGGGCTGGGACCTGCAGCGCGAGATCCACAACAAAGTTGTTGCGGGCGAGAAGAACAGCACCGTTTTGCTCCTGGAGCACGCTGCCGTCTATACGGCTGGCAAACTCACGGAAGATCACGAACGACCCTTTGACGGGACGCCCGTCGTTCCCGTGGACCGCGGTGGAAAGTTGACCTGGCATGGTCCAGGACAGCTGATCGCCTATCCCATCCTCAAACTCAAGAACCGCGCCGGTATCCGCGACTATGTGGAACGGCTCGAAGCCATCATGATTGCCGTGATGTCGGACTACGGCATCAACGCCGTGACTGTGAAAGGCCGGGCCGGCGTCTGGCTGCTTGCCGATGACAAAGGTCCGGACCGCAAAATTGCCGCTATCGGTATCCGCGTCCTGGACGGCGTCACCATGCATGGTGTCGCCATCAACTGCAGCAATGACTTGGCGCCTTACGCACAGATCATTGCCTGTGGAATTACCGACGCCAGTGTCACCACCATGTCGCTGGAAGCCGGCCGGACCATCAACCCGGCCGACATCGTTGACCGCTTCGTGGAAGAATTCCGCAAGCATGAAGAAGCACTCATTTCCACCCACGAAGGAGCACTCCAGTGACCCTGGCACCTGAAGGCCGTAAGTTGCTGCGCGTTGAGCAGCGTAACTCGGCGGTCCCGGTTGAACGTAAGCCTGAGTGGATCAAGGCCAAGGTCCAGATGGGTCCTGAGTTCGTCCAGCTCAAGAACCTGGTGAAGAAGGAAGGCCTGCACACTGTGTGTGAAGA
>NZ_JBBEGB010000011.1:0-151007 GCF_037402035.1 Paenarthrobacter sp. CCNWLY172 | reverse complement strand
AAACGGGCAAGGACATGTCCCATAAGTACAAGGAAACCGCGATGGGCGGCCTCGCCGTCAACGTCGTCGAATGCTGAGTCTGTTTACTGTCAGTGCCTAGTGCCATGCTGTATCCATGAGCGGGGGATACGACAGGGATTTTTTGCGGGCACGTCTCGAGCTGCCCAGTCCGTCGGCAACGACGATTCTTTTGGACTACGTCCACTTCTCCGTGCGTTTCCGGGCTGCCCGGAAACTCGCGGCGATCGTGGGGGTCAACATTCACGGCAAGGAACTGAACCCACTGGCCCGTGAGGGCACCTGGCATTTCGACGACAGGATTCCCAGGGAACAGCAGGCAGGCCCGGACGTCTACAAGAACAACGCGTTCGACCGCGGCCACCTGGTGAGACGCCTGGACCCGGTGTGGGGAGATGCGGCCACGGCCAAGAAAGCCAACCAGGACACGTTTGCCTTCACCAACGCTGCGCCGCAGGTGGATGACTTCAACCAAGGCAAAGAGCTGTGGGTGGGGCTCGAGGATCACGTGCTGAGCCATGCCGATGCCCACGACGCCAAGCTCAGTGTTTTCACCGGGCCCGTCTTCCTTGACGATGACCAGCCCTACCGGGGCGTTCAGATCCCGCGAAAGTTCTGGAAGATCGCGGCCTGGACCAACGACGCCAAGCTGGCCGCCGTGGGGTTCGTCCTTGACCAGTCGCCGCTGCTGGGCAAAGTGGAACTGAAGAGGGCCATCAACCAGAAGCTTCTGGAGGGGGAGCCACCTCCACTGGGACCGTTCCGGACCTTCCAGGTTCCTATTGGTCAGATAGCAGACCTGACAGGACTGAGCCTCAGCAGGCTCACCAACGCGGACCGGCTCGTCAGCGGCCAGCGGGAACTGGGCAGGCAGCCGAAAGCGATCCAGCTGGATAGCGCGGACCAGATCAGGTTGTAGGCAACCTCAGGACTGTGGGTTTGCCCGTCAACCAGCAGATTTTTCCCGGCCCGATAGACTTGGGGCTGCATGTCCGCATGCGCACCACGCTTTTGAACACTGCACCAAACCCCTGAGATTGGACACGGCCACCTTGCGAGAATTTACCGCCCGCTTTGCCACCGCCGAGGAAATCGACAACTGGGACAAGCACGTCACGGCCAATCCGAACGGCGGCAACATGCTGCAGTCGGACGCCTACGCCGCCGTCAAGGACGGCAACGGCTGGCTGGTCCGCCGCCTGGTGGTGGAGACCGCCGATTACACCAGCTACAACCTGCTCCTGGAGAAGAAGTTCCCGGTCCTGGGCCGGCTTTGGTACCTGATCAAGGGGCCGGACGCTGCCGCCGTGGATGACATCAGCCCCCTGCTCAAGGCCATCTCCGCCTTGGCCAAGGAGCAGAAGATGAACGTCTTCACCATCAAGATCGAGCCGGACATCGTTGAATCGCCAGTGGTTGCAGCACAACTCAAGGCCGCAGGACTGGTCAAGGCGCCCAACATCCAGTCCAACGATTCCACCGCGCTGCTGGACATCTCGGCGCCGGCCAACGAGGTCCTCCGCAGCATTTCCTCGCGCGCCCGGAATGCGGTCCGCAGGGCGCAGCGCGAAGGCTGCGAGGTTGTGCAGGGAGAGCCCGGCGAGGACAGCTATCGCAAGCTTTACGCCCTCATGCGGAACACCATGGACGCTAAAGGCGCCATGCCACTGCGGAGCTACGAGTACTACGCAAAGTTTTGGGAAGAGTTCTGCAGCCGGGGCCAGGGTCACTTCTTCTTCGTCTACGAAGATGGGGCACCGAGCGTGGGGGCTTTCGTCATCAACTACGGCTCCAAGGCCACCTACAAGGACGGCGGATCCACCCAGAACCGCAAGCAGTACGGCGACTCACATCTGGTCCAGTGGGCAGCGATCCAGCGCATGCAGGAGCTCGGCTGCGTGGAGTACGACTTCTGCGGTACGCCGCCTGCCGCAAGGATCAAGGACAAGAGCCACCCGCTCTACGGCCTTGGATCGTTCAAGACAAGCTTCACCAAAACCGTCACGGACTTTGTGGGCTGCTACGACCTCGTCCTGGGACCTGTCCGCTACAAACTTTGGCTCAAGGGTGCGGAACGCATCTTCCGCCGACTCGAGACCATGCGCACCGGCGGCCAGTTCTACTGACGGCCACCGCAGCCCGCAAGCCAAGCAACTTCAGGCCCGCCCCTGCCACCAACGGGTGCAAATCTACATTTAGGTGAGGAAATTTCTTTGACTCCGATTGAGGCTGGAACCGCCATGGAATTCGTGATTCTCAGTGACGCTGATTTCGAGACCTTTGCCAAGGGACACCCACAGGGAAGCTTCATCCAGTCCATGGACCTCACGCGATTCCAGCGTGCCCGTGGCCAGGAAGTGGAACTCTTCGGGGTCATGCAGGGCGGCAGCCTGATCGCTGCGGGAAAACTCGTCTACTCGTCCAACCGCCTGGGCTACAAGATCGCAGACTGCGCCAAGGGACCACTGATGGACTACAGCGACCCCACAGTGGTGCGCTTCGTCGTCGAGCAGTTGAAAAAGCATGCAGCCTCAAAGAAGGCCGCTGAACTGCGGATCTCACCCAACATCCGGTACATCGCGCGCGACGAAGAGGGCGCAGAGCACCCCGAGGTGGAGGACAACCGTCCCCTGCTGAAGGAATTCGAGGGTTTGGGCTTCAAGCACCAAGGCTTCGACATGAACTTCGCCAACATCAACTGGATGTTCGTCAAACAGCTCAACGGGATTGCTGATTCCGAAGAGCTCATCATGGGCATGAACTACCGCACCCGCAAGGCCATCCGTAAAGCCGAGAAGAACGGTGTGTACCTGGAACAGGCCACGCTGGAAACGCTGGATGAGTTCTACAACGCGCTGAGTACCGCTGGAGATGAGAAGGGCTTCACGTACCGCGAACGCGAGTACTACGAGCAACTGCTCCGCAACACTTCGGACGAGTTCACCAAGCTCATGATGGCCAAGATCAACATCCCTGAGTACCGGGCGTCCATCACGGAACGGCTGGAGGCTGAATCAAAGACCCTCGCAGACCTCAAGCGCGAAGTCGAAGAGACTGGCAGCAAGAAAAAGGCCAACCGCGTCAAGGTAGTCCAGGACCTCGTGGACAGCTACGAGCGCAGCCTCAAGGACATCGAACGCTTCCCTGACTCCGTAGGCGTGGCCACTGTGGCTGCCATCCACTTCGCATGCTCGGGCGACGAACTGGTGTGCGTCATTGGCGGCACCGTGCAGGACTATATCTACTTCAATGGCGCTACGTCCCTGTACTGGGGCATGATGCTCCACGCGCTCAACAACGGATACTCGCGCTACAACTTCTACGGCACGTTCGGCATCCAAGGCCAGGACGAGACCGGGCACGGCGGTTACGAATTCAAGAAGGGATTCGGGGGCGAGGTGGTCCAGCTGGTGGGGGACTTCGTTGCACCGGTGAACCCGCTCATCTTCAACGCCTACCGCGTGGTCAGGAAGCTTGCAGGGGCTGCCCAGACAGTACTGGGACGATTGCCACTGGAGAAATTGCCGGTAGTAGGAAAATTTCGGAGGAACCGCTAATCACACAAGCCAAGGGAGGATCACCGCGTGACTGAACGCCCCGACGGGTCCGCCAGCAGGCCCCATACTGACGGGTTGCCCAAAACCCAGCCGCTCAGGCCATCCCAGGTCCGGCAAAACGTCAACGCCAAGCGTATGCTCATGCGCCTTGTCCAAGGTGACAGCCCGCCCACGGCGCCCATGAACATCGTGGACCGTTTGGCGGGAAGCCCTTATGCCAACCCCACCATCCAGGTAGTGGGAGTGGATGCTTCGGCCCGCAAAACCATCGACTTCGCCCTGCATCTGGCGGAGGTCATGTTCCGTTATGGAGCGGGCGCCCTTGAAGTTGAGACGAGCATGATCGCGGTGACGGCTGCCCTGGGCCTGAAGAACGTCGAAGTGGACATCACCAACCAGTCGGTGGCCATCAACTACGCTCCCAAGGACCAGACGCCCATCACGCTGCTGCGTGTTGTTCGATCCTGGACCAACAACTACGCCGGCTTGGCGCAGGTGCACCAGCTGGTGACTGACATAGTTGCCGGGGGAGTGGGCCGCGATGAAGCCGTACGCCGCTTGAACGAAATCATCCGCAGCGCCAAGCCTTTCCCGCGCTGGATGGTCACGATTGCCTTCGGCATCTTCTCCGCAGTTTTCGTGGGCGTCCTGGGAGGTGGCCTGGGCGCATCCGCGGTGGCCTTCTGCTCCAATATCCTGATCAGCCTGCTCTCACGCCAGCTTGCACGGTGGCGGACAGCGGACTTCTTCAACACCATGGCGTGCGCGTTCCTGGTCACCTTTATCGCGCTGATGCTGCGGTGGGCGGGTGTGGACATTGCTCCGTCCATTGTGGTTGCCGGCGGAATCCTGCTGTTGCTGCCAACGGGTCGACTTGTCTCGTCTGTCCAAGATGCGATCAACGGCTTCCCGGTGACGGCGGCCGGCCGATTCCTTTCCACGGCGCTGACGTTCGGTGCCATCGTGGCAGGGATCGGCGTCGCCGTGGTGGTCGGAACACTGATTGGCAGCGAGGTCCTGGACGTCACGGACACCTTCCCCGATGCGTATCCCTTGTGGGGTCAGGCGATCCTGATCGCGATCGCGGTGGTGGCCATCGGTGTCACCGAACAAACGCAACTGCGCCTGTTGTTCCCGACGGCGGCAGTGGGCATCGTGGGCTTCTTCGTTCTGTGGGGGGCTGGGGCCGCCGGGCTCGGCGATCGCCTGTCACCCGCGGTCGCCGCGGTGGTCATTGGCCTGCTGGGACGTGTGGTGGCGCTCAAACTCGGAGCACCGCAGCTGGTGGTTGCGGTTCCGGCCGCGTTGATCCTGCTTCCCGGCCTCACCATATTCCGGTCAATGTATGTTTTGACCGTCGAAGAGGGAGACATTCTGCTCGGTGCGGGTGGCATGCTGAACGCCGGGGCGATTGTCCTTGGCGTGGCTGCGGGCATCGTGCTCGGCGACAACCTCGCCCGGCCATTGACCAAGGGCCTGTCCAGCAACGAGCGGCGCAGGGTCCGCAGGCGATAAGTGGAACACTACGAACGGCGCTGCCATGAGGCGGCGCCGTTCGTGTTTTAAGTGCTGAAGTTGTACCTGCGCCGAACCTAGATCTGTCCGACCGGAAGCTTCTTCTCCGCTTGGAACACTTCTTCGACGCGACCCTGTGCCCAGTAGCCGGACAGTGACACCTGGGAACGCTCCAATCCCCGCTGGACGAAAAAGATCTCACGGAGGCCCTTCATGTAACCCCGCTCACCATGGGCGAAAACGTCCACCCGGCCGGGCAGCCATTCAGTGGTGCGCAGGGCTTCGAGCAGCAAGTCGCTGGAGCCCGCGGGTACCCCGTTGCGCTGCAGCCAGTGCAGGTTCACGCCGGCGGGGGCGGAGATCGGCAGGATGTCGGCCTCATTGTCCACTTCCAGGAACACCGTTCCGCGGGCATCAGGGGCAAGAGCCTCCACGCATGCTGCAATGGCCGGGATCGCGGCGTCGTCGCCGGCGAACAAGTACCAGTCGGCGTCGGGGGCCGGGTTGTAGGCACCGCCAGGTCCTGTGAAGACCAACGAGTCGCCGGGTTCTGCTGCGGCCGCCCAAGGGCCGGCCAGCCCTTCGTCGCCGTGCACCACGAAGTCGATGGCCAGTTCCTGGGCTTCAAGGTCCACCCAGCGGATGGTGTAGGTCCTGGTGTGCGGCCACAGCTCCCGTGGCATGGTCTCGCGGATGGCCCACAGGTCCAGCGGAAGCTCGTACTCGACGCCCGGCTGGGGGAAGACGATCTTGACGTAGCGGTCCACGTACTGGTTGTTCGTGTAGTCACTGAACCCTGGTCCGCCGGCCACGATCCGCACCATATGCGGTGAAAGGCGTTCATTCCGCAGGACTGTCAGGTTGACCTGCGGGCGGGTTGTACGGGTGGCGGACGAAGTCACGGGGAGAGCAGACATGTAGGTAAGCCTAAGCTAATTTCCTGCACGTCCGCTGGGGATGAGTCAAAGGTTACAGGACAGGCAGTTCCCAGTTGATGGGTTCAGCGCCCTGTTCCGCCAGCAGCTCGTTGCTGCGGCTGAAGGGCTTGGAGCCGAAGAATCCCCGGGAGGCCGAGAGGGGACTGGGATGGACCGACACGATGGATGGTGCTCCATCCAGCAGCGGCAGGACGCCCTCGGCGTCTTTGCCCCAGAGGATGGCAACCAACGGGCTGCGCCGACCCGCACCGTCCGTACGGCGGGCGACGGCGGTGACTGCCGCCGTCGTGATGGCCTCCCAGCCTTTGCCGCGATGCGAGCCGGCAGCTCCGGCGGTGACGCTGAGGACACGGTTCAGCAGGAGGACGCCTTGGCCCGTCCAGGCGCTGAGGTCGCCATGGACCCGGGGAGGTAACCCGAGGTCGTCGTGCAGTTCCCGGTAGATATTGGCGAGGCTGCGCGGGATGGGCCGCGTCTGTGCGGAGACTGCAAAGGAGAGCCCTACGGCGTGTCCCGGCGTGGGGTAGGGGTCTTGGCCCAGGATCAGTACTTTGACCTCTGCCAGCGGCTGCTGGAAGGCGCGCAGTAGGTGGCCGGCCGACGGGAGGACGTGGGTACCGTTCTTGGCTTGGGTCGCGACGAAGTCCAAGGCGCTTCGCAGCTCACCTTCCACGGGCCGCAGGGCATCGGCCCAGTCGGGGGCCATCAGGTGTTCCAGTGGGCGGTCAGGGAGCTCGGCAAAACCTGTCTGGTCCAGGTTGTCCGGCTCAAGGTCAAAGAGTGCATCCTCGCCATTCACCACGCCATTGTCTCCCGCGCAATCCCGGACCGGCGAATGACAGCGTTGTTATTCGCCCGTAACATAGGGGTAGGACATTTTCCCCCAACACGCGTCGAAGGAGTGTGCCGTGGCAGAACCAGCACCGGAACCGATGGCGCCGCAGTCAACAGGGTTTGCCCTTGCAGACCTTGCGGCCGGGATCCGCAGTGACTCTCCGCTCAGCGAACGGGACCAGCAGATGCTGGCCCTGGAACGGCAGTGGTGGAAGTACTCAGGGGCCAAGGAACAGGCCATCCGTGAGCTGTTCGATCTCTCGGCAACACACTATTACCAGATCCTCAACGCGCTGATAGATACCGAAGACGCGTTGGCCCACGATCCCATGCTCGTCAAGAGATTGCGTAGACTACGTACGTCCCGCCAGCGTGCGCGGACGGCACGTCGCTTGGGGTCCGACGCGTAAATCGCCAGGCTGATCTGTCAGCAGCAACCAGCAAGGACAACGCTTCACCATGACCAAATATGCCAAGGACGAATTCGACCAGGTCCCGCAGAACACCTCGCGGCAGGGCGTTCACCGGGACGCCCAGGAAACCACACGCCCCACGTTGTGGCCGGTCCTGACTGTTGGGGCTGTGGCCCTGGTTTTGGGGTTGGTGGCCTTCCTGGTCCTTCCGAACCTCGGCGTGGTGGCTCCCAATGCCGCGCCCAGCGTCTCGACGCCGGCGCCGCAGCAGACTGATTCGTCGCCGTCGGCGGCACCGGGCGAATCCAGCAGTGCACCGTCCGCTTCCAGCGAGCCGACACCGTCAGGGAGCCCGTCCGCAACGCCGTCCTCCGCACCGGTGGACAAGTCCACCCCGGTTGCCGTGTACAACGGTGCCGGCACCGCTGGCTTGGCTGGCCGCGTGGCCGGTCTGGTGGAAGCCGACGGTTGGACACTCAGCACCGTGGGCAACTGGGGCGGCCTGCCGCAGCAGACATCCGTGATCTTCTACAACGCGCCTGAGCAGAAGGTCAACGCCGAGGCGTTGGGCACCTTGTTGGGCATCCAGACGATCCTTGAGTCGCCCGAGGTGCAGCAGCAGTTGGTGGTTGTAGCAGGACCTGGCTACCAGTAAACCCTCGGCCTTCCCGGTGGGTCTTGAGCCCCAACCCGGTTAAGCCTCAATAACAAAAGTGATGCCCCGGGCCTCCACGGGAGCGCCGGCAGAGTGACTGTGGTTACAGTGGATTGATTCCGGTACGGAGATCCCGGCAACCGGTCTTGGCTACTGCGAAAGTGTGGGCATCATGGCATTGGGAACCGTCAAATGGTTCAACGCCGAAAAAGGCTACGGATTCATCACTGTGGATGAGTCGGGTGACGACGTCTTTGTACACTGGTCCGCCATCCAAATGGACGGCTTCCGCGCCCTTGAAGAGGGCCAGCGGGTTGAGTTTGAACTGGGGGAGGGGCAAAAGGGTCCGCAAGCCGAAGGTGTGCGCGTCGCATAGCTTCTTGCAGGATTTCGCTCCCTCTCCGTCAGCCCTCGGCTGAAAGCCCTTTGTTTATAGAGCAAAGTGGCATCTCTGCTTGCACTCTCCCCGGTCGAGTGCTAATTATTGATTTAGCACTCCTATGGTTCGACTGCTAAGTCCAGGCCGGGTTACCCCGGCGTTGGGCGGCATTCGTTCCAGCGGAGGATCAAGAAACACCTTGGTGGGGTGAGGTCCGGAGCGCGGGGCATACAGAGGCTGCGAGCGAAAGACCGTCCGTCGCGGGCACCCCATCTGACAGGTACCTTCTTAACGACTGTCCCGAAAGGACTACCGCCGTTATGGCCAAGATCATTGCATTTGATGAAGAGGCACGCCGCGGCCTCGAGCGGGGCCTGAACATCCTCGCAGACGCCGTCAAGGTCACCCTCGGCCCGCGTGGACGCAACGTCGTCCTCGAAAAGAAGTGGGGCGCCCCCACGATCACCAACGATGGTGTTTCCATCGCCAAGGAGATCGAACTGGACGACCCTTACGAGAAGATCGGTGCAGAACTGGTCAAGGAAGTTGCCAAGAAGACGGATGACGTCGCTGGCGACGGTACTACCACTGCAACCGTCCTCGCCCAGGCACTGGTGAAGGAAGGCCTGCGCAACGTTGCCGCCGGCGCCGACCCGCTGTCCCTCAAGCGCGGCATCGAGAAGGCTGTTGAGGCAGTCATCAGCGAACTGCTGGCCTCCGCCAAGGAGATCGAAACCAAGGAAGAGATCGCCGCTACGGCTTCCATCTCCGCCGGTGACCCGGAAATCGGCAGCCTCATCGCCGAAGCCCTGGACAAGGTGGGCAAGGAAGGCGTCATCACGGTCGAGGAATCCAACACCTTCGGCCTGGAGCTCGAGCTCACCGAGGGCATGCGCTTCGACAAGGGCTACATCTCCGCTTACTTCGTCACCGACGCAGAGCGCCAGGAAACGGTCCTCGAAGACCCGTACATCCTGATCGTCAACTCCAAGATCTCCAACGTGAAGGAACTCGTCACGGTTCTGGAGAAGGTCATGCAGTCCAACAAGCCGCTGCTGATCATTGCCGAAGACATCGAGGGCGAAGCCCTGGCCACCCTGATCGTCAACAAGATCCGTGGCACGTTCAAGTCTGTCGCCGTCAAGGCTCCGGGCTTCGGTGACCGCCGCAAGGCGCAGCTGGCCGACATCGCCATCCTCACCGGTGGCCAGGTCATCTCCGAAGAAGTTGGCCTCAAGCTCGAAAACGCCGGCCTGGAACTCCTCGGCACCGCCCGCAAGGTTGTTGTCACCAAGGACGAGACCACCATCGTTGAAGGTGCCGGCGACGCCGAGCAGATCGCAGGCCGTGTGGCCCAGATCCGCGCCGAGATCGAGAACTCCGACTCCGACTACGACCGCGAGAAGCTGCAGGAGCGCCTGGCCAAGCTGGCCGGCGGCGTTGCAGTCATCAAGGCCGGTGCCGCAACCGAAGTTGAGCTCAAGGAACGCAAGCACCGCATTGAGGACGCAGTCCGCAACGCCAAGGCTGCTGTTGAAGAAGGCATCGTTGCCGGTGGTGGCGTAGCCCTCATCCAGGCCGGCGCCAAGGCATTCGCCAACCTCACCCTCCAGGGTGACGAGGCAACGGGTGCCAACATCGTCAAGGTTGCCATCGACGCTCCGCTGAAGCAGATCGCCTTCAACGCCGGCCTCGAGCCCGGCGTTGTGGTGGACAAGGTTCGCGGCCTGCCTTCCGGCCACGGCCTGAACGCTGCCACGGGCGTCTACGAAGACCTTCTGGCTGCCGGTGTGAACGACCCCGTAAAGGTCACCCGCTCGGCTCTCCAGAACGCTGCTTCCATCGCTGGTCTGTTCCTGACCACCGAGGCTGTAGTTGCCGACAAGCCTGAGAAGAAAGCTCCGGCCGCCGGCGGCGACGACATGGGCGGCATGGGCGGCTTCTAAGCCCCCACGCTGTAGCAATACAGCGCCCAAGCGTCACGCTTTAGAGCAAGCGACGGCGGTCCCCACCTGGTGGGGGCCGCCGTTTTGCTGTGTGGTGGGGCTCCTATCACGGATTCAGTGTCGGTGGGGTCTGGCAGGATTAAGATCATGACGATTATTGCTGCCGCCGATGGGTCCGCCCTCGGCAATCCTGGGCCGGCCGGTTGGGCCTGGTACGTTGATGACTCCTGTTGGCGCGCAGGAGGTTGGCCGCACGGCACCAACAACCAGGGTGAACTCATGGCCGTCCTGGATCTGTTCCGTTCCACGGCACATGTGCCGGAGGAGGACTTGCTGATCCTCTGCGACAGCCAGTACGTCATCAACTGCATCAGCAAGTGGATGCCGGGATGGAAGCGCAAAGGCTGGCGTAAAGCCGACGGCAAGCCTGTGCTGAACGTGGACCTCCTCAAGGACATCGACCAAGCGATAGTTGGCCGAAAGTACAAATTCGAATGGGTCAAAGGGCACGCCGGACATGACCTCAACGAGGCTGCCGATGAGCGTGCACGCGCCGCAGCGACGGCCTACCAGCAGGGTGTCGCGCACCGCAGCGGCCCTGGGTTCCCTGGCGCCCCGGGGCTGGGAGACGCGAAAGGGCGGGACCAGGCGCAGCTGCAGTCGGCCCCTCTGGAACAAACACGCAGCCGGGCTGCAGAGCCCGTGGTTGCACGGGCAGCGGCTGCCTCTTCGGGGTCGGCGAACGTTCCCGGAGCAACAGTTGGTTCCGCTCCATCGAAGGCCGAACGCAGCACCCGCCCCCATTTTGAGCCAACGCTCTTTGGCGAGGCCGGGATCTTTGGCCAGCCTGATCTCTTCAGCGAACTCGAGGATGCTTCCACCCAGGAGCTCTCCGCCGAGGAGACGGTGCTGGCCTTGGAACGGGAACTCCTGCGGCCCGACGTTCGTGCTGACATTGGCAGGATCGGCGTGCTGCTCCACCCCGACTTCGCCGAGATTGGCAGTTCGGGACGGTTCTGGACCCGGGACGCCATGATGATGGCTTTGGAAGAGGAACCCGGCGAACCCACTGACCTGGAGCTGCTCAGTGCGGACCGTCTCAGCGAGAACACTATCCTGCTGAACTATCGCAGCCTCGCCCACACGGGTTCAGCGCTGCGGAGCTCCGTTTGGATGTTGGACCGTGGCCAATGGCGGCTCCGGTTCCACCAGGGGACCTTAGAGAGCTAGGGACTCCGGAGAGCCAAGGACTCTGACCCGCCAACTCATGACCTGCAGGGCCGGCATGCACAGGGGGAAGACAGCCGGCCCCGCAGGAGCTCATGGGTGGGATCGTTAGTAGGCGAAGCGCTGGGTGTTTCCCTGCTCCACCTCGGAGTAACTCGCTGCGGCCGAGGACAGTGCCAGGTTGATGGATGCCAGCGAGGCTTCAACTTTGCCCTGGGTGATGGACCATTCAAGGACCAATGACTGGAAGTTGGTGGCGGCAGATCCGCGCCACGTTGCCTCGAGTTCGTCCAGTCCCCGTTTCATGGCCAGCACATCAGAGCTGATGCGATCCACGGTTCCTTTGACAGTGGCCGACTTGAGCTGAAGCAGCTCGGTATCGACGGAAATGACGCTCATGGGTGGTGCCTTTCGACGAAGATGTTCCGCAGGATGCGGTGGGATGCGTGGGCCACACCATTGAGCCTAGGCACCCGCCTGCAGCCCCGGAACACAGCTTTGCCGCTATGTGGACAACTCCCGGATGACACAGTTATGTGGACAAACAGCGCACATCAGACGACTGTGAACCCGGGACGGCACTAGCTGGATACCAGCTCGGCCGGCTCCTCATGGAACGGAAGGCTGACCACCATAGTGGCCCCGCCGCCGTCGGTCTCCGTGACCCGCACGGTACCGCCGTGGGAGCCCACGATGGCGGCAACAATCGCCAGACCCAGTCCGCTGCCACCGGTCTCCCGGGTGCGCGACGTATCCGCGCGGTAGAACCGTTCGAAGATCTTGTTGGTTTCCGCATCAGGAATACCCGGCCCGTGGTCGCGGATCTCTATCACAGAGAACGATCCCTCAGGCGTAGTTCGAACGCCGACGGCAAGTTCGATGGGGCTTCCGTCCGGTGTGTACCTCAACGCGTTGCCCACCAGGTTCCCAATGACTTGGCGCAGTTTGGCTTCGTCGCCTTGGACAGGAGCAGCAGTGGGGGAGGCGCCGTCGAGTCCTGTGAGCGTGATGCTCCGGTCCCCGGAGGAGGCCTTGGTGTCCACCATGGCGTCGTGGGCGAGGAGTTGCAGGTCCACGGGCTTGAGTTGAAGCGGCCGCTGCTCGTCCAAGCGGGCCAGCATCAACAGGTCTTCCACCATGGAGCCCATGCGCTTGGCTTCGCTTTCGATTCTGCCCATGGCCATCGCGATGTCTTCCTGCGACGTCAGGGCGCCGTGGCGGTAGAGCTCCGAGAAGCCACGGATGGTCACCAAGGGCGTGCGCAGTTCATGGGAAGCATCCGCCGCGAAGCGACGCATCCGCCCCTCGGAAGCCGCACGGGCCGCAAAGGAGGCCTCAATGTGCGCGAGCATGGCGTTCAGCGAACCGCCGAGCCTGCCGACTTCGGTGTGGGGATTGTCGATGTCCACACGCCGGGAGAGATCTCCCGCAGCGATGGCAGCAGCCGTCTTTTCCACCTTGGCCAAGGGGCGGAAGGACCGGGCCACAGTCCAGGTGGCGATGAAGAAGGCCAGTACCAGCGTCAACAGACCTACGCCTACCACTACCAGGACAGCGTGCTCCATCACTTTGTCCACCGGGGTGAGCGGCAGCCCGATGATGACCACGCCGTTTTGTCCATTGGCCACCACACCTACAGCTACTACACGCCAGTTGGTGCCTGCTGTGCCCCTGACCTGGAAGGGGGTATTGCCACGCTGTTTGGCCTCGGTCGAGGTGATGTTGGAGATTGCGGGACGGTCAGTCTGGCTGCCGCCGAACGGGTACGGATCAAGCCCGGGGACATACAGCGTCAGCGAGTAGTCCGTGGGCACGGCGGAGTCGTTGGGCGCGGTGGGGTTGGGCTGGGACAACTTGTCAAAGGACTGCTGGTCCTGCGCCAGCGCTACCGCGGCCTTGAGTTTGTCATCCACCTGGCCTTGCAGGTAGCTCTTGACGAGCGTCAGCGTTCCCGCGCCTGTTGCCGCCAGGGCCAACAGGAGCAGGCCCATGATGATGGCGACGAGCTGCGACCGCAGGGACGCCGATTTCCAGCGTTGCAGCAAGGTCAGCGCTTCTCTGCCGTTCGCAGCACGTAGCCCACGCCGCGCTTGGTCTGGATCAGGGCGGCGGCATCGGGATCGATGTCCACTTTGCGGCGCAGGTAGGAAATATAGGACTCAACGATCGACGCGTCACCGTTGAAGTCGTATTCCCAGACGTGGTCCAGGATCTGGGCCTTGGAAAGCACACGGTTGGGGTTCAGCATGAGGTAGCGCAGGAGCTTGAACTCGGTGGGGGACAACTCGATCACGGTGCCGCCGCGGCGGACCTCGTGGGCGTCGTCGTCGAGTTCAAGATCGTCGACGCGGATTACGGCGTCGTCATCTTCCAGCGGTTGGGTGCGGCGGAGGACTGCCCGGATTCGCGCCACTACTTCGTCGAGGCTGAAGGGTTTGGTGACATAGTCATCGCCGCCGACGGTCAGGCCTGTGACTTTGTCCTCGGTGTCGTCCTTCGCGGTGAGGAACAGGACGGGGAAGTGCTTGCCTGCGCCGCGGAGGCGACGCGTTACCGTGAAGCCATCCATGTCAGGGAGCATGACGTCCAGGACGGCGAGGTCCGGTGCGTGGAGGTCGGCCGCGGCGAGGGCTTCTCGGCCATTGGACGCGGCAACGACCTCGAAACCTGCAAAACGCAGGGACGTGGAGAGCAGCTCGCGGATGTTGGGTTCGTCATCGACGACAAGGAGCTTGGCTTCGGGGCCGTTCTTTTTCATGACATCCATGATGCTCCCAGAAACTGGGAGTTATCTGGACGCTGCATGTGAGCGGACTGCGTGGCTGGTTACGCCCCCAGTGCCAAGCCCGCCCCCAGCGCCACCATGGTCACGGCGATGCCGCCGTCCAGGAACCGCCACGACAGGGGCTTTGCAAAGAAGCCGCGGAGAAAGCGGGCACCGAAACCCAGGGAGCAGAACCAGAGGATGCTGCCCAGCATGGCACCGGCCCCAAACCACCATTGCTGGGGCGTGCCCTGCGCGCTGGCTATTGAACCCAACAGGGCGATGTCCAGGTAGACGTGCGGGTTGAGCCAGGTCAGCGCCAGGACGGTGGTGACGGCTGCCGCGAGGCCGCGTTTCGCGCCGCCGTCGTGGGCTGATCCCTCGCTTGCAGTCAGCGATTGCGGATGCAATGCACGCTTGGCGGCCATCAGGCCATACGTCACCAGGAATGCGGCACCCACATAGCGGAGGACGACGACGGCGGCAGGGGCTGCCGTAATAAGGGCACCGGTGCCAAGGACGCCGGCAGCGATCAGTATGGCGTCGGACAATGCGCAGACGGCCACGATGGGGACGATGTGCTCGCCGCGGATACCTTGTCGCAGCACGAACGCATTCTGCGCGCCGATGGCGACAATAAGGGCAAGGCCGGTGGCCAGGCCGAGGCCTGCGGAGTGGAAGAAGTCGATAAAGGTCACTCTTCGAAACTACGGTTCGGCCCATGTTTAGACCAGCTAATGATTCTGATGCCACGTAAGATTCCCTTATGCCCCAGTTTCCTTCCGAACAGTTGCTGACCTTTGCCACCGTCCTTTCCGAAGGGACGCTCGATGCAGCAGCGCGACTCCTGCACATCACGCCCTCAGCGGTGTCCCAGAGATTGAAGGCCCTGGAGCAATCTGCGGGTCGTGTCCTGCTGCAGCGGAGCAACCCGGCCAAAGCTACCGAAGCGGGCGAGGTGGTTCTCCGCTTGGCCCGACAGGTGGCGCAGCTCGAAGCGGATGCAGGAAGGGAACTCGGGCTGGGTGCGGACGGGGCGCAGCTCGCCGTGCCCATTGTGGTCAACGCGGACTCGCTGGCGGTGTGGTTCCTGCAGGCGCTGGCGGGCGTCCCCGACATTCTCAACGTCACGTTCGACCTCCACCGGGATGATGAACAGCATTCAACGTCCCTGCTGCGCTCCGGTACGGTCATGGCTGCGGTGACGGCGACCCCCGAGCCCGTGCAGGGGTGCCGTGTGGAAAGCCTGGGTATCATGCGCTACCGCGCCGTCGCAGCGCCGGACTACGTGGACCGGTGGTTCCCTGATTTCCCCCGAGGACTGGACGGAGAAGCCCTCAATGCAGCCCCTACGGTGGATTTCGACCGTAAGGACACCTACCAGTGGGCCTTTGTGCAGTCGTGGCCGGGGGCAGCCGGAAAACCAGTGACGGAAGGGCGCGGGCCCCGCCACTATGTTCCGGCCTCCCACGATTTCGGTGACGCGATCCGGCTTGGCCTGGGTTGGGGTCTGATCCCGGAGGTCCAATGCGGCCCCGATATTGCCGACGGCCGCCTCATTGAACTTGCCCCGGAGAGACCTTTTGATGTCCCACTCTATTGGCAGCGCTGGAAGACGGCTTCCAGGGTATTGGACGTTCTCAGCGATACGGTGCGTGAAGTATCCGCGCGGTACCTCAGCCCCGCCTGAACGAGGCGAAATCCGAACACGCCCAAGGATGCTTCCAAAAATGTCAGTGCCCCGTTCCACACTTAAAACATGGCAAACACAGCAGCTCCAGTCAGCATCCACCAGCATCAGGACACGGCGGACATCGAGTTCCACGTGACCTACCTCGACAGCGAGACGGGCAGGGTCAGGCGTGAGGACTTCCACGACCTCACAGCCGCCGAGCGCTTCGCCAGTGCCCAGCTTCGTGACGAGAATTGCTGGGCAGTGGTGGACCGCGTCACCGTCCAGCACACCCGCCGGATGGTTGCTTAGGCGCGGCACGCCTGCATTATTCAGGCCGGTTCCCCGAATGGCCGCCATGGACAAACGGCGATGACACGCCTTGGTACTTCAGCAGCATCATCATTCCTTCAGCTGCATGATCCAGATTGTGGCAGTGGTCCATCCAGATCCCGGGGTTATCGGCGTGCAGCAGCAGCTCCCACACTTCGCCTGGCAGTACATCGACGGTGTCCAGGACAAGTGGCGACCCCGTCGGTACTACACCGTTCCTGCTGAGCACTTGGACATGGTGGCCGTGGGGATGCATCGGGTGGGGGTCCGCGGTGCGGTTCACCACCGTCACTTTCACGGTGTCACCCAGAGCCACATCGATGGACGGAACCAGCGGGTACGCCGCCCCGTTGACCGTAAAGGCGTAGCGCGGGATGCCGTTGACAAAGCGGAACTGCCGATCCAGCACAACCACCTCTTCCCGGGTGATGGCCACGCCATCTGAACCAGCCTTCTTGCCAACCAATGGTTTGCCATATTCCAGCAGGTCGAGCACAGGGGTGGTGTTGAAGACACCCGTCGGGGCTTTCCCAGGAACGCTCATCTCAGCCGCGCCCGACCCCGGGACACCCGATGGAGCTATCACAACAACAGCGCTGGACGCGGAGTCGGAGCGAAGAGCCACGGGCCGGTCCGTCATGGTGAAGGCGATGTCCACCCTGCCACCCGCCCCCAGGCGCACCAGCTTGCCGGACACCTCGCCAGGTTGGTTCACCTCGGTCCCGTCCACCGCCACCGCCCTGAAGGACGTCCCCTCCACGAGGTAGCGCTGCGGCAGGGAATCGGTGTTGATGAGCCGCATCCTGACGCTCGATCCCGGCGCGGCCGAGTACATGCTCTTGCGGTCTGAGGAGCCCAGCAACCCCAGACCGCTGAGGTCGTGACCGGCCACCACGATGTCCATTTCTGCGCGGGACACTGTGGGATCGTGCACGACGAAGGCGCCGTAGAGGCCCTTGCGGACCCCCTCGGCTGAGTCCTGGTGGGTGTGATACCAGTAGGTGCCGGCTTGGGCGGCCGTAAAGCGATAGGTCATGGACTGCCCGGGCATCACCGCATCCTGGGTTGCACCGGCTACTCCGTCCATGGCATTGGGGACGTCGTACCCGTGCCAGTGCAGGGTGACACCGGCAGCCACATCACGATTTTTGAGCTCCACCTCCATCACCTCGCCCAACGTGGCTTCCAATGCGGGGCCCGGAAGGCTGCCGAACGTCCAGGCTTCCGTGCGCTGGCCGGACGGCAGCGTCACCTGCTCCACCCGGGCCGTGAGTTCATAGCGCCGCAGCACGGGATTGGCAGGGGACTCGCCCAGAAGGCTGGTCACGGGCGTCGGATCCGCAAGGGTGGCGTTGCCACCCTCATGATGCCCAACGGCGGCCGCGATCACCGCACCGTCCGCTGACCGGCTCCCCAGCCAAGCAAAGACTCCGGAGCCCAAAGCGGTACACGCCATGAGCCCGGCTACCGCGGCAGCCGCCGTCGGACGCCTGCCCCATGGGGGAGGGCCGCTGGTTCGATCCTCAGGTCCTGGCGCAATGCCGCCCTCAACTCCCCTTTTTGACCGGTTGAGGCCGCGGGGGTTCAGACGGCGGGGGCTGGGGCGGTGGGGCGTGAACAGCGCGAGCTTGGCCAGCAGCACCGTCAAAGCCATCAGCGACAGCAGCACCGCGAGGCTCCACGGTGCCGGGAAGGGGCCGAGGATGAACGTCAGGGCGAGGGAAGCCACAGCCGATGCCGCTGCTGCCACCATGGCCAGGACCGTCCACTCCCGGGACCAGGCCGTTTTTCCCCGGCCCGGGCGTGCCGGTTTTGTCCCATCAAGTGAGGAGCCGGTGTTCCGCCTCCTCAGCAAGTACGGAACACCGGCCAGCGCGGCCCAAGCCGCGGGGATGGCGGTCAGAGGCAGGTTGATGGTTGTGCGTTCGCTGGCAAACCACCAACTCCCGGCCACCAAAGCAGGAAGTAAGGCATAACGCGCCACTGTCAGTGCGACGGCGGCAACCACCACCAGCACGCCCAAGCCGGCTGCCCGTGACGTGGCCATATCGCGGTTGGTGGTGGACCTGGTTGAGGAAGCAGTCAACCAAACAGTCAACCAAACAGCGGTGATCCAGGCGCCGGCCGAGAGGACGGACAACACCAGGTCAACCGCCAGCAGCTGTGAGGTGGTCACAGCTGCCGCTGGTCAGGCTGTGGTGGGCGACGTTGAAGCATCCGGGGATGCAGCTTTGGGAGGCAGCGGTTGTGGGTTGAGGGCTGCCGCCCGGGCGCGGTTGAACAGCCAATACGACATGAAGATCATCATCACGCCGACGATGGGGTGGATTGAGACCACCCACGAGCCCGCCGGGGTGATGAATTCCGGCGAAGAACCGGTCAGCATGCCGCCGATGATGAAAATGAACAACTGGAGCCACGTCAGCAGGAAAATGCCTGCAGCCAACCAGATCGTCCGGGATCCCATCCGGGCAATGGCAGCGACGATGGCGGCCAGCAGTGCTGAATAGCGGAGTACGTACTGCCCGTTCACCGCGTGGTAGACGCCCGCTTCACGCTGGGCTTCGATGGTGTTCTGGAAATGGAAGTATCCGGCGAAGAACAGCTGTGCGAGTGCTGACAGCAGGACGATCGCGGAGAGGACCAAGAGGGCTTTGCGCATGGGGAATCCTCTGGTGGAATTTCTCAGATTCTTCTAGGCCTTCGAACCGCCGGCTCCCTGGCTGCGGGCTTCCCCCACCGCCGACGGCTGGCCGCCTGGATGCCTGGACCGGGGGCAACCATTAAGGGCGGAGAGCTTCACTTGGAATCGTAAAGTTGCTGGAGATGAATAGCAAGGGTTTGCCGCTTCACGCCAGCGCTTTTACTGTTCCTGCCCCACATCCTTGCCCACATCCTTGGCATCCATGATCCGGTAGGCGTAGCCCTGTTCGGCCAGGAAACGCTGCCGTTTGGCAGCGAAATCCTGGTCCAGGGTGTCACGGGCCACCAACGAATAGAAGCGGGCAGCGCGGCCGTCCTGCTTGGGCCGCAGGAGCCGGCCCAGCCGCTGTGCCTCTTCCTGGCGTGAGCCGAACGAGCCCGACACCTGGATGGCCACTGACGCTTCCGGAAGGTCGATGGAGAAGTTGGCCACCTTGGACACCACCAACGTGTGGATCTCACCCTTGCGGAAGGCGTCAAAAAGTTTCTGCCGTGCTTTGACGGTGGTTTCGCCCTTGATCAGGGGAGCGTCCAAGCGCTCGGCGATCTCATCCAACTGGTCGATGTACTGGCCGATCACCAGCAGCTGTTCGCCTTTGTGGACCGCTACGAGGTCTTCCACCAACTTGGTCTTGGTTTCCGAGGTTGCGCAGAGCCTGTACTTGTCCGCGTCATCGGCCATGGCGTAGGCCACCCGTTCGTCGCGGGGCAGATCCACGCGGACTTCCACGCAGTCTGCAGGTGCGATGTAGCCCTGCGCTTCGATGTCCTTCCACGGTGCGTCATACCGCTTGGGCCCAATGAGGCTGAAGACCTCACCCTCACGGCCGTCTTCCCGAACCAAGGTGGCCGTGAGGCCAAGGCGGCGCCGGGCCTGGAGGTCGGCGGTCATGCGGAAGATCGGGGCGGGCAGAAGGTGGACTTCGTCGTAAATGATGAGTCCCCAGTCGTGCCCGTCCACGAGCTCCAGGTGCGGATACAGCCCGCCGCGCTTGGTGGTGAGGACCTGGTAGGTTGCGATGGTGACAGGGCGGACTTCCTTGACGGCTCCGGAATATTCGCCGATCTCGTCTTCGGTCAGGGAGGTCCGCTTGAGCAGCTCATCCTTCCACTGGCGGGCAGAGACGGTGTTGGTGACCAAGATCAGTGTGGTGGTGGAGGACGTCGCCATTGCGGCCGCACCCACCAGCGTCTTACCGGCACCACAGGGGAGTACGACGACGCCGCTGCCGCCGGCCCAGAAGTTCTCCGTAGCCAGCTTTTGGTACGGGCGCAGCTGCCAGCCACTCTCGTCCAGCATGATCAGGTGGGGCTGCCCATCCACGTACCCGGCCAGGTCCTCGGCCGGCCAGCCGAGTTTGAGCAGCAGCTGCTTCAATTGGCCCCGCTGCGAGGAGTGCACCACCACGGTTTCGCCATCGATTCTGGGCCCCAGCAGGGGAGCGATCTTCTTGGCACGGATGACTTCCTCAAGCACGGGGTAGTCGTCGGTGCGCATCACCAGCCCGTGCTGGGCATCTTTCTCCAGGCGCAGCCGCCCGTAGCGGGACATGGTCTCTGCGATGTCGATCAGCAGGGCGTGTGGCACGGGGAAGCGGGAGTACTTCAGCAAGGTGTCCAGCACCTGCTCGGCGTCCAGCCCCGCGGCCCGCGCGTTCCAGAGGCCCAATGGTGTCAGCCGGTAGCTGTGCATGTGCTCGGGGGCGCGTTCCAACTCTGCAAAGGCCGCGATCGCGTGCCGGGCCTCGGTAGCGAGCTCGTGGTCCACTTCCAGCAGGATGGTCTTGTCACTTTGTACGATCAGCGGACCGTCGGTCACTGTTGAATCCTCACTTGCGCAGCATCACGGCGCGGTTTTCATGAACGCAGTTCGCCTGCGGGTTCCACATCGATGATCCGGTGGATGGACAATACCCGTTCGGTGTCCTTCGCGGGGTCGAACACCCTGACACGTCCACCGGAGACGGATACAGGAACAACGGTTTCAGTGTTGGCATTCCCCAGGCTGTCCACCACATTCATGGTGACAGCCTGTTTGAGCCGGATGGCCGTTTGCAGGGTCTCCAGGCCAAGCTGCGTGGACGCTTCGCCCGCCGCTTCGGACCGCACTCCGCGGTGCTGCCGAAGGACCGACAACTGTGCATCAACGTCGTCGTCCGGGGGAGCCGTCCGCGGCGCGGTGTAGACAGGGCGGGCACTGCCCGGCACCGCTGTTGTCCGTTTGAAACGCACGACGGCGGGCTCGGCCTCTTGCACGGCCGGGGAAAGTCCCAGCTCGCGCAGCACTCGTGCGGTTTCCCGGGGGCTGGCTGAGGATGTCAGGACAGTCGGTGCGATGCGTACCAGGCTCAATGCCGATGTACGGGCCTCGCGCAGCAAATCGGTGATGGCAGTTTCGTCATCGCTTTGGATGAAGCTGGCACTGGTGCCGATCCGCAAGCGGCCATGCCGGGACGCCGTGTCCTGGACAAGGTACGCCAAGGGCTGCGGCACGTCCGTGGCCGAGTGCTCCCGAAGGAATGCCAACAGCGATTCCGCATCCTGTCCGGCGTCGAGCGCCCTGCGGATGGTGGCAGCAGAGAAACGGTAGATGGACGCTGGGCCCTGGCCCTCGGCGTCTGCCATCAACAGCAGTGTCTCACTCAGTTCCGGAGCCAGGTAGCCGGGGGCCACGGCGGTGAGGTCGGCCTGCAGGAGGATGTGGTTCACTGCGGCGGGCAAATGCTCGCCGAGGATGGTCATGGCCTGTTCGGGTTGGCCGTCGGCAATGGCCGCACCCAACTGCGTCAACGCACCGGAGCCCATCAGGCCCAGGAGCGTGGCTTCCTCAAGAATGCCGCGGACCAGCGAACTGAACCGCCGGGACATCCGCGGCTGCGACCATTCAGCCCGCTGCAGGACGGCCCTGGCGTCAAGGACGGGCGCTTTCCCATCCGGAGCGGCGGCTTCGGCCGTGAGTTCGTGCAGGATCTCGAGGACGCGTCGTCGGACCACCGGGGCATCAGGCCGCTGCGCTTCCGCGGACAAGGCATTGATGGTGGTCCCGGCGGCGCCCTGATGGGAGGCCGACGACGCGGGACCGGTAAGGGGCTGGCCCACCAGAGAAGGTGCACGCTCGCTGGCCAGCCAGGCATTGACCAGCCAAAGCCACTGTTCCTGCCGGGGGAGGTTGAGCCACTCCAGCGACGGCGGCTGCACCCACGTGGAGCTGTCCACGTCCAGGCGGAGCAGCCCGGCCATGGCGCACAACTCCAAGAGGACGGCGGTTTCATGGACGCCCATGCGGATGGACTCGGCAAGGCGCCGCAGTTCGCGCACACCCACACCACCGCTCCGGAGGGTAGCCAGGGGTTGTTCCCGCACAGCGAACAGCAGCTCGCCGGTCAGCCGCAGAATCTCCGCGATGGCCCCCATGGCAGCGTTGCGGCGCAGGGCAGCACTGGTGTGGCCCAACTCGGGAACCGGTGGCGAGAGTGTGAAGTCATCCACAATGGCGCCGCCGCGAAGCGCAAGGCCTACACTGTGGGGCAGTTCCACGTGGCCTGCGTCCAAGGGGACCAGCAAGCCACGCGCCAACAGCCAGTCGATGGGCCCGACGTCGTGGCTTTCGTGGGTGACCGACGCCCGCCGCTGTGCCTGGGGTACTGCGCCCATGGCCCAACTGCCGAATTTATCCAGCAGGCCGACGGTCCGGTCCGGCGCGGTGGCCAGGATGGCTCGCAGGTTCTCCGGTGTTGACGTCCAGCGCTGCAGGGCGAGCGCGGCATCCATGGGAGTGCTGGCGGGGTGGATGCCGGCGCCGCTTTGATGGAGTTCGGCTACCAACTGCACTACCCGCTGGGCAAAGGCCGGCTGCAGCCGAACCAGTTCCGTGTAACTCCTGCCAAGGCCTGCCGGGTAGATGCCGATGACATCCTTCAGGCTGCCCACAGGAAGGTAGAAACGCTGCCGGGAGGAGGTGGCCGGTGATCCGGCGGGTGGATCGGCACGGTGGATGAGGGCCAGCTCCTGCAGCTTGGCAAGGATCGGGTCCAGCGCCGAAAGAGTGGAGCCGGCAATGACTTTCTTCAAGCCGGCTGCTGAAATGCTGTGGCCTGTATCGGCGTTGGTGCACAGATGCAGTGTCTCCAGGACCTGCATTTCGGGCTTGTTCAGCCGTTCCAGGGCCCGTTGCACACTGACACGGGCGCTTGCCCTTGCTGCCAGGGCCGCGAAGTCCGGCGCCATGGGGGAGATCAAGTCCGGTCGCGCAGCAAACAAGGCCCGCAGCGAATCGTCGCTGCGCGCTTCCAGTTCCTTGCTGAGCGCGCGAATGAGGGACATCAATCCAACGTTACCGCCCCTGGGCCGCTGGTGCCTGCCGGCAGCTCAGATGGTTATTGCCGGCGGCGCTGGCGGACAGCGTCCAATACCAGGACCACTGCCAGCATGAATGCTGCGGGCAAGCCGTAAAGGGCAGTCGACGTAATCCATACCGGGGCCGTTCCGCTGTTATAAGCGATTGCCATGACGGCACCGACGGCGGCCAAGGAGGCCACAGCGATCACGGCGGCGATGATCATGAGGGGGCGGCGGTAACCCGGGGAAGTCATGTCCCCAACGCTAGCAGCAGCGCCGGAACGGGAGGTATTGCTGCGTCATTGCCGCCCTTTGGGTGCAGCTCCTGCCCTCTGTGATCGCGGCGTGACCGCGGCAAGGCGGGAATAGCGGGCCGGGCAGGATAACCTTGAAGGAACAGACCAACACGGACCGGGCTGTCACCCTCGATCCCGCAGAACCCTGCGGATGCGGTGTCTGGCCCGACGTGTCTCCCACAGCAAGAAACGAAGAAGGTTGATTACGTGCCTACCGGCAAGGTCAAGTGGTATGACAAGGAAAAAGGCTTCGGATTCCTCGCGGCTGAGGACGGCCAGGAAGTTTTCCTGCCCAAGACGTCCCTGCCTGCGGGCGTAACGGAGCTCAAGGCTGGAACCCGAGTGGAGTTCGGCGTGGCCGATGGCCGCCGCGGAGCACAGGCACTGGGGTTGCGCGTCCTGGAAAAGACGCCGTCCCTTGCCAAGGCCAAGCGGATGAACGCCAAGGACCTCGCCCCTATGGTGCAGGACCTTGTGACGGTTCTGGACAACCTTTCCGGTTCGTTGTCCTCCGGCAAATACCCGGACGGCAACAAGGCCAAGGCCATCAGCCTGGCGCTGCGCAAGGTTGCCGACGAGCTGGAAGCCTAGGACCGGCCATGACATCGGAATCCGCACAGGAAACAAAGGCCGGAAGGGGCGCCCAGGCAAACCCTGCAGCCGGCCCTGACGCTGCCCGGGCTCCTGGCATCGGGGAAGCCCCCGCGCGGAAGCCGGTTGCGGACAAGCCGCGCGCCGGGTTGCCCGTGTGGCGCACCGGCAAGCCGGATGCCTTCCTCGCTGCCGCCGTCGAGGTTGCCCGTGAGGCAGTGGAGGGCATTGCCAACCCTGGCGAAGTCGGGGCACACCTCGGTGCCAAGTCGGAGGGTGACCGTGTGGTGACCCACCTGTTTGAATCCAGGCTTGCCGGTTACGGCGGGTGGCAGTGGTACGCCGTGGTGACCCGCAACTCGCGGTCCAAGATCGTCACAGTGAGCGAGCTTGGCCTGCTGCCCTCCGAGGACTCCATCCTGGCGCCCGAGTGGGTTCCGTGGGCCAAGCGTGTCCGTCCCGAGGACGAGACGCCGTTGGTGGAGGAAACCGTGGAGGACGTCACGGAAGAGTCCGTGCAGGCGGACGAAGACGAGGCGACTGAGCCCGCTGAGGATGCCGACGACGCGGACGAGTCCGACGATCCTGACGATGACCACGACGAAGCCGGGGCTGAATAAGCATTGCGGAAACCCGGGGTGACCAAAGTAGGGGCGGACGCTGATGTCCACCTTTAGGTCACTCGGAATCCTCAACTACCGCATCTGGTTTTTCGGTGCCCTGATCTCCAACATCGGCACGTGGATGCAACGTACCGCGCAGGACTGGTTGGTCTTTGACCACCTGACCGCGCACGACGCCGGAGCCATGGGTATTACCTTGGCCCTCCAACTGGGTCCGCAGCTGTTCCTTGCCCCCTGGGCCGGGCTGCTGGCCGACCGCTACAGCCGGCGGAAACTGCTCCTTATCACCTTGATAGCCATGGCGCTCCTGAGTACGGGCCTGGGCATCCTGGTGTTGTTGGGGGTGGCTGAACTTTGGCACGTCTATGTCTTCGCGTTGCTGCTGGGCATCGTGACGGCCCTGGACGCTCCCGTCCGCCAGACTTTCGTCTCCGAGCTGGTTACCGACGAATACCTGCCCAACGCCGTGGCCCTCAACAGTGCCTCCTTCAATGTGGCCCGGATGATCGGGCCGGCCGTCTCCGGTGTGCTGACGGTGGTGGTGGGGCCGGGCTGGGTGTTCCTTATCAACACTGTGTCTTTTGTTGCCATGCTCTGGGCGCTGAAGCTCATTCCGGCGTCTTCGCTCCGGGTCCAGCCCCGGGCTGCGGCGGGCAAAGGGCGGATCCGCGAGGGCCTCCGCTACGTCCGCAACAGACCCGATATCCAGGTGGTCCTGGCAGCGGTCTTCATTGTGGGCACCTTTGGGCTCAACTTTCCCCTCTTCATTGCCGCGATGGTGGGCACCCAGTTCGGGATGGACGCCGGCGCTTTTGGACTGCTGAATTCGGTCATGGCCATCGGATCCGTGACGGGTGCCCTGCTGGCTGCCCGACGCGGTCGGCCCCGCCTGCGGCTGATCTTCATTGCCGCCGGGGGATTCGGCGTCGCCAGCGCGTTGGCGGCACTGGCCCCCAACGCCATGCTCTTCGGACTGGCCCTGGTTCCCTGTGGCCTGTTCGCCCTGACACTGATCACCAGCGCCAACGGCTACGTGCAGTCCACCACCGAAGCTGTCATGCGCGGGCGGGTCATGTCCTTGTACATGGCCATCTTCATGGGTGGCACTCCCATCGGGGCGCCGCTGGTGGGGTGGGTGGCCAATGTTGGCGGGCCGCGGTGGGCCGTGGGCGTTGCAGCGTTGGCCGGCGTCAGCGCCGCCGTCGTGGGCTTGGCCTGGATCATCCGGGCAAAGCAGCTGCGGCTGCGTTTCGACCGCCGTGCCCGTGGCCTGCGCCATTTCCGGGTGGAGTCGTTGCTGGCCCGCCCGGTCACCGACGAGGACGACGACGGCGGCACGGGGCAGGTTCGTTAGTCAGGCCCTCAAGGGCCGTGGTGTTAAACTGCAGCGGCGCCGTCCGGAACATTCCGAACGACGCCGGCTGACAGCCTGTGGTGCTACTTCTTCAGTTCGCCAACCACGTAGTCGATGCTGGCAAGCAGGGCGGAAACGTCGTCCGGTTCAATGGCGACAAACGTCGCGATGCGCAGCTGGTTGCGGCCAAGCTTGCGGTACGGCTCGGTGTCCACCACACCGTTGGCGCGCAGGACCTTGGCGATGGCTGCGGCATCAATGGAGTCGTCGAAGTCGATGGTAGCGATGACGTTGGAGCGGTCTTCGGCGTTGGTGACGAACGGCGTCGCGTACTCCGAGGCCTCGGCCCAGGAGTAGATGCGGTTGGCGGAGTCTGCCGTGCGCTTGCTGGCGAAGTCCAGGCCACCGTTGCTGTTGAGCCACTGCACTTGGGCGTCCAGGGTGACCAACGTGGACAGGGAAGGCGTGTTGTACGTCTGGTTCAGCTTGGAGTTGTCGATAGCCGTCTGCAGGTCCAGGAAGTCCGGGATCCAGCGGTCGCTCGCCTTGATCCGTGCCGCACGCTCCAGTGCGGCGGGGGAGAAGAGGCCCAGCCAGAGACCACCATCGGAGGCGAAGTTCTTCTGCGGGGCGAAGTAGTAGACGTCAGACTCTGCGACGTCGACATCCAGCCCGCCGGCAGCAGACGTGGCGTCCACCAGGACGAGGGCGCCTTCGTCAGCCCCCTCGACGCGCTTGACGGGGGCGGCCACGCCGGTTGACGTTTCATTCTGGGGCCAGGCGTAGACGTCAACGCCGGCTTCGGCCTGTGCCACCGGGCGGGTGCCGGGTTCGGACTTGATGATGGAGGAAGCATCAAGGAACGGTGCCTTGTTGGTGGCGGCGGCGAACTTTGAGCCGAACTCGCCGAAGGAGAGGTGCTGTGCTTTCTTCTCTACCAGGCCGAAGGCGGCGACATCCCAGAATGCGGTGGAACCGCCGACGCCGAGGACAACTTCGTATCCTTCGGGTGCACGGAAGAACTGGCTGAGGCCCTCCCGGACCGAACCCACAAGGTTTTTGACCGGAGCTTGGCGGTGGGACGTGCCAAGGATGGTGGACGACGCGGCAGACAGGGCCTCGATCTGTTCCGGACGGACCTTGGACGGTCCTGCGCCGAAGCGACCGTCCTTGGGCAGCAGATCGGTGGGAATGGTGATGCTGTTGTCGCTCACGTGTGGCTCCAATGGGTATCGGCTAGAGATGGGTCGTGGCAGGTGGCATCAGGTGCCCCTTCGACACCCCAATTCTGCCTGACCCGGCGCGGAGGCGGGAACCTGTGGCCGTCATAGTCCGCCACGTGGAACGCAGGCCCACCATATGCGACCGGAATTATCCAGAGTAATTCCAAATAAGCTAGGCTGGTGGTTGGCGTTCATGGGGCGGCGGTGTACACCGCCCACCCGGCAAGGGACGCGGTACGGTGGAGATTACGCAAGGAACTGCGTTCGAGGAGAGCTGAGCTGGATGACGGATCTGATCGATACCACTGAGATGTATCTTCGGACCATTTTGGAGCTTGAAGAAGAGAACATTGTGGCTCTCAGGGCCCGCATCGCCGAGCGGCTGCGGCACTCCGGACCCACTGTTTCCCAGACCATCGGACGCATGGAGCGCGATGGCTTGGTGATTGTTTCCAATGACCGTCACCTGGAACTGACCGAAGCGGGGCGGAAACGCGCCACCGAGGTGATGCGAAAGCACCGCCTCGCCGAGCGTCTCCTGGCTGATGTCATTGGCTTGGACTGGGCCTATGTCCATGACGAAGCCTGCCGCTGGGAACACGTGATGAGCGAGCGCGTGGAGCGCCGGCTGTACGAACTCCTGGAGCACCCCACCGAATCCCCATATGGCAACCCCATCCCGGGCCTTGAAGCCCTCGGTGGCCTTGCCAGCCAGCCGTTCCCCCGCCTCGACGTCAACCTCCTGCAGGCCATGGACGGCTATGCACCGGATTCCCGGGTGGCAGTTACCCGCCTTGCGGAGCCCATCCAGGTTGAGCCTGAACTCCTTACCCAGCTGGATGAGGGTGGTATCCGCCCCGGCGCGGCCGTCTCGCTGGAGCGCGTAGGCGAGTACATTTCAGTCCGGGTCCCCGGCATTGAGGGTGCACTGGAACTTCCGCCCGAGGTGGCGGCGCACGTCTTCGTCTCCGTCGGCTGAGGCACCCTTCCCTTCACCCGGTGTCATATCTCACTTTTGAGCTCCAAGCGCGCGTGTGACCTGCAGTTTTTCAGGATTAGTGATAAGGGGCAGCCGCGCCACGCCTGTTCCTGTTGATAACGAATTTATTACTGCGAGCCTTAATCGCCTATAGTTATCTACTAGCGCTGATACCAAAGCGTTACCTGTTCCGGAGCCGAGCTCTGCCAGCGGAACAGGTGTGCCATCCACCACTGGCAGAGGCGGGGGAACCACAAGCGGCTGTCTAAAGAAGCAGCCTTGGGGTGAAGTCCGCAGCAGAAGTGCCCATTACGCAAGTCCCTCTTGGGATACCTGTGTGCCGTGAGCGCTTCGTGCGGACCGGGTCTTTGAACTCTCTGACCCGAATCCGACAGCTAACTTCGCAGGCTTTTTAGAGAGGAATAGAGTTTGACAACGCAGAACGTCAGGGGCCGCCGCCGCGCGTCCGGCCCCGCTGCTGAGCTGCGGCCAGCCCGCGTCGTATCGGAGATCCGGCCACGCGACACCGAACGCCAGGTGCGTCGCCGTAAGAGCCCGTTGCGCCAGGTTGCCGATTTCGCCGCAGCCAGTGGTGTAGGGCAAAAGGCCGGAGTTGCGCTTGCCGCCACCGGACTTGCCCTGACTGTCGGTCTGCCGGCCACCAGCCCGGTAATGGCAACCTCGGAATCCGGTCAGACCGAGTCGGCCCTGGCCGTCACCGGGGGCAGCCAGCCCGAGGTTTCCGCCGCTGCATCAGCCAAGATCGACTTCAGCCGTGCTGCGGTAGCTACCGCCGCCGACCCCGACGGCAAGCTGAAGCAGCTGCTCAGTGCGCAGTCCGCCGACAGCATCCAGCGTGCCTCGTCCACGGGCACCATGGCCAGCCCCCTGGACACCCTGACCACGGCTTCCCCGTTCGGCTACCGCATCAGCCCCCTCACAGGTGGTGCCGGTGACTTCCACCGCGGCCAGGACTTCGTGGCCCAGTGCGGCACGGCCGTCCATGCTGCGGCCAGTGGCAAGGTCACCTTTGCCGGATGGCACGAGTACGGCGGAGGCAACCGCGTGGTGGTAGACCACGGCAACGGCCTTGAGACCACGTACAACCACTTGTCGTCCTTCACCGTCAAAGTAGGCCAGACGGTCAGCCGCGGCGACACTGTAGCGCTGAGCGGCACCACGGGCGCCTCCACCGGCTGCCACCTCCACTTCGAAGTACAGGTCAACGGTGAAGTTGTTGACCCCATGGGCTGGCTCTAAGTCCAGTTGATGGTTGTCTCTCGCATTCGTGACACACCCCGTGACCTGAATGTGACATTCGCGTTCAACTGTTGTACCGTACAAAGCGCATCGGCTTTTTAGGGGGCCGGTGCACTTGAGTGGATTGCCTAGCTCTGCCACCACTCGAGGTCCGTTCGCATAAATCGTCTGGCAGGGGCGGGGGAACCACTTCTGGTCTTCGCAAGAAGGCCTTGGGGTTAAGTCGCAAAGCTTCCTTGAAGCAGCGTGGCCGGATGACTCCCATCCGAATCCGACAGCTCACCTCGCAGGCATTGGGAGAGGCTACCTTCGTGTCATCACGCACTACCCCTGCGCGCCACCGCGCCGAATCGGTTCGTACGAACCCCTTGAACACGCTTTCCAAGGCTGTTTCATCCAACGCCGGTACCGTTGGCCGCCAGGCCGTCGTCCTGGCAGCAGCCTCAGGCCTCGTCCTCAGTGTCGGTCTGCCGGCCCAGGCAGCGGACACCGACGTTTCCAAGTCGGAAGCCTCCAGCACCCAGCAGATGGTCACCACTGCGGTAGTCACCGCAGAGCCCACCGCCACCGTTTCCTTCGAGAGCCCCGTAGTGGCCACCAAGGAAGCTCCCAAGGTTGTGCAGCGCGCTTCGCAGACCACCCAGCGCACCGCGGCCAACGGCAACCAGGCCACCGCAGGCGCCGTGACTGCGAAGTCGTCCGAAGCCAAGGATGCTGCTTCCAGCGCCGCCGCTTCCGGCCTCGCCGCGATCGCCTACACCGGAATCGGCCACCCTTACGTTTGGGGCGGCACCACGCCCAACGGATGGGACTGCTCCGGCTTCACCCAGTGGGTCTACGCGCAGGCCGGCATCAGCATCCCGCGCGTCAACGCCTGGACGGCCATGAAGCCCACCAGCACTCCTGTCCCCGGTGACCTGGTCATGCAGAACGGCGGAGCACACGTAGGCATCTACGTTGGCAACGGCATGATGATCAGCGCATTGAACCCGGGACAGGGCACGCTCCTGCACTCGGCTGCCTCCACGGGCACGTCCTCCTTCTTTACCCTCCGCTAGAAACAATCCGGTTCGGGGTTCGCCAGCATGCCCCCAAGTGCTGGCGCGCCAATGAGCCGCGTGTACCCCAACTGCACGCGGATACGAAAAGAGAAAACCATGACCAGTGCATCCAAGGTTGCACGGCATCGCGCTGAGGCCCCCAAGACCAGCTCGCTTGCCGTGATCGCCAAGGCCGTCAGTGAAAACGCCGGCGGCGTCGGCCGCCAGGCGGCTGTTATTGCCGCAGCTTCAGGCCTGGTCCTGACCGGCAGTGTTGCTGCCAACGCGGCCGACACCACCGTGGACCGTGAGTCCACCGCGACGTCCACCCTTGACGTCCAGTCGGTAGTCCAGGCCACCATCGCTGCGGACTCCACCGTTGCCATCTCCTACGAGCGCCCCGTGGTCACCACGGTGCAGGCTCCGGCCCCCGTAGAGAAGAAGGCTCCTGCGAAGGCAGAAACCAAGAAGGCAGCAGAAAGCACGGCAACTGCCGGCAACGCCACGTTGGCCGTCAACACCGCGGCTCCTGAGGCAAAGGCTCCGGCCGCTGCAAGTGGCCTGGGTGCTGCAATTGCCGCTGCCGCCTATGCGCAGCTCGGCGTCACCCAGGACTGCACCATGCTGGTAACCAACTCCCTGGCAGCTGTTGGCATCAACTTCCACGACTGGCCGGCCGGCTACCTCTCCCTCGGCCGCACGGTCAGCGCAGCGGAAGCGAAGCCGGGCGACCTCGCCTACTACGCCAACGGCGGTCTGGCCGGACAGGCCCACATCGCTGTATACGTCGGCAACGGCCAGGCAGTCCACGGTGGATGGAACGGATCCACCACGGCACTGTTCAGCGTCAACGTAGGCTCCGGCCCGGTTTTCATCCGCGTGAACGGCTGATCCAGCCTTTGGTTTTGACAGCAACACCCCGCAGGCTCAGGCCGGCGGGGTGTTCTGCTTTTAAGGGACGGATTCGGCTCCACGCCTCTTAACCTCGCATGAACTCTTGGCGACACTGCACGGGAAACGACGGAAAAATTCGTTGATACGGCATATGAGTGCTTACCCTTATCTTGTCGATCCACAGCCCGTACAAGCAGAGGGCAGCCGGCCCTCGTGCCCCTGACGGGTGCGGCCGTGAAGAGGTACGTGCATGCGCACACTCGTTCTGAATGCTGGATATGAACCGCTGGCGGTAATAACATTCCGCCGGGCGCTGGTCCTTGTGTTGACTGGGAAAGCTAGCGTAGTGGCCGAAGGCGACGAGCCTGTCGTCGGGCCACAGGAGATTCTCGGACGCCCCTCCGTGATCCTCCTTAACCGCTACATCCGTCCCCGGTACAACAGGATTACCGCCGTGAGCCGACGCGGGGTCCTTCGCCGCGACGGCCATCGCTGCGCCTACTGCGGGAAAACAGCCCACACCATAGACCACGTCCACCCCAAATCCAGGGGCGGCGCGGATTCCTGGGAAAACCTGGTCGCGGCGTGTCTGAAATGCAACAACGCCAAGAGCGACCACACGCTGGCTGAAATGGGTTGGAAACTCCGTTTCACGCCTGGAGTGCCCCAGGGAACCATGTGGCAGATCAAAGAACTCGAGAAACCTGCGCCGGACTGGGACCCGTTCCTGTTGCCGGAATCCGCTGCCTGATCGATTTCTGCTGAACTCCGGCCGCCCCGGTAATCTGGGCGAATGGAGTTCAATGCCGTGATTCTGGCGGGTGGCAGGGCCACCCGCCTCGGTGGCGTGCCCAAGCCGTCGTTGATGTACGACGGCGGGACGCTCCTTTCACGCGCCCTGCAGGCGGCCCGGGGTGCGTCAGCTGTGGTGGTGGTAGGTCCTGACGCTTCAGGAACGGGCGGTGAGCCGTTACCGGTCGAGGTGCTGCGGGCACGGGAGGAACCGGCATTTGCGGGTCCCGCCGCAGCGATTGCTGCGGGGTTGGCGGCGATGAAGGACAACGGAAACAACGCTCCCTGGACGCTCGTCCTGGCATGCGATATGCCGCACGTGTCCCGTGGCGTTTCGTTCCTCTGGAAAGCCCTGGAGGCCCATGCGGGGGTGGACGGTGCCATGGCTGTCTCTGCCGATGGCCGGAAGCAGCCCCTCCTTGGTGCCTACGGCACCAGTGCCCTCGAACGGGAAGTGGCTCAAGCTTCCGAAGGTTCCGGGTTAACGAACGCTTCAGTGTTCCGCCTGCTTGCTAGGCTGAACCTGCTGGACGTAGCCGTCCCCCCAGGCTCCACGGATGACGTGGATACATGGGAGGACGCTGCGGCCCTGGGCATTGACTACAAGTTGGAGGCGGACGTGAAGAGCCAGGAAGAGACGCTCGAGGAATGGTGCCGCACACTGCTGCAGGCATTCGAGCTTGAAGGCGTTGAAGTGGACGTCAATGAAGTGCTCGCTGTTGCCGGAGTGGCGGCGCACTCAGTGGTGCGCCCCGCAGCGCCCTTGACCACCTTCATAGCCGGCTACGCGGCGGGCATGGCCCGCGGCATTGGCCAGGCAAGCGATGATGCGTCCATGAATGCCGCCTTGGAACTGGCCCGCAAAGTTGCCAAGGAGTACTCGGAGTCCGAGGCTGACGCCGAATGACGGAGGCCCCCGCCGAGGGCCATCACGCGGCACACACCTGGCAGGAGGCCCGGCAGCGGGCGTTCGATTGTGCCGCTCCCATCCCTCCGGCTCCTGTCCCGCTCAGGTCAGCCCTCGGCCGCACCCTAGCTGCCGATGCCCGGGCGGTGCAGGATATGCCGCACTACGCTTCCTCAGCCATGGATGGGTGGGCCGTCAACGGAAGCGGTCCGTGGATCCTGAGTGAACCGGGCCAGAGGCTTGCTCCCCACCAAGCAAGTCCCATTGTTACGGGCGGGCTGATTCCGCCGGGTGCTAAAGCAGTACTTCGCAGCGAGAGCGGCGTCATAACCACCGACGACGACGGCCTTCCGGTCCTTGCGCTGGGCGGAACCGCCAAACCCGGCGAACCCCGCAACGGCCAGCACATCCGTAAAGCCGCAGAAGAGGCGGCGGCGGGGGAGGTCTTGCTTACTGCCGGAACCGTGCTCAACCCGGCCCACATCGCTTTGGCTGCGCTGGCCGGTCTGGACCAGCTGGAGGTCCTCGGCAAGCCGCTGGTCAGGTTTCTGCTGACGGGCTCCGAGGTTGTGGCACAAGGGGTTCCGCTGCCCGGACAAGTGCGTGATACTTTCGGCCCGCAATTGGGCGCTGTGGTGGAGCTCCTTGGTGGCATCGCAGGAGAGCAGCTCAGGGTGGGCGACAACTATGAAGAATGGATTTCCGCACTCCAGGACACCGAACCGGCCCTGGATGAGCTGACAGCTGATGACCCTTACCAGGAAACTGAGCCCCCGGCGGACGTCGTCATCACTACCGGCGGGACCGGTCGGTCCGGGACTGACCACTTCAGGCGGGCCGTGGCTGAACTCGGCGGCCGGCTGTTGATCGACGGCATTGCCATGCGCCCCGGTCATCCTGCTGTGCTGGCTGAACTGCCCGATGGCCGTTTTGTGCTGGGCCTGCCGGGAAATCCACTTGCCGCGATGATGGCGCTGCTAACGGTGGGTGCGCCGTTGCTGGCGGCTTTGGGTCATCGGCAGCTGGACGGGGTAGGTGAAGTTCCTTGCGGCGCCATGATCGACGCGGATCCCGGCCGGACCCGCCTGATGCCGTTCAAGCTGGTGTATGGCCTGGCATCGCCGGCGCAGCACACGGGTCCCGGGATGATGCGGGGCCTGGCCGGCGCGGACGGGGTCATGGTGGTACCGCCCCACGGAGTCCAACTGGGCGAGCTGGTCCCGGCGTTTGCCTTGCCGTGGGGCAAACCGTTGCCCGCGCCCAAGTCCGCGGAAGACAAGCCCCGCAAGGCCCCGGCGCGGCAGGCAAAGAAGACTCCCTCCGGCCCGGTGGACTGGAGCGCGCTGGACGCCTGAGTGCTGGACTCCGGAGCACTGCAGCGAACCAGGTGAGGGTGCTAACAAAGTGCAATGATGGACTTATGAACAGGCATGCTCCCGAACAGGACATCAATGAAGATGACCTGCAAATCCACCCACCCAAACAAGCCGCTGCCGGCCTCAAGGCTGTCACGGTGGCTCTTGAACGCGGTTACGCCCAGGCCGGAGTGGCCCGCACGGTCCGTTCCATGCTCAGGGTCAACCAGCACGACGGCTTCGATTGCCCGGGATGCGCCTGGCCCGAATCCATTACCGGCAGGCGCAGCCCCGCCGAGTTCTGCGAGAACGGCGCCAAGGCGATTGCCGAGGAAAGCACCACCCGCACTGTGGGCGCGGAATTTTGGGCGAAACACTCCCTGGCTGACCTCGAAGACAAGACCGAATACTGGCTGGGGAGCCAGGGAAGGTTGTCCGAGCCCGTGGTCATCAAGCCCGGGGATACACACTATTCGCCCATCAGCTGGACCGAGGCCTTCGCGCTGATCGGCGAGCACATCAACGCCACCACGCCGGACAAATGCGTTTTCTACACCTCCGGCCGTACGGCCAACGAGACCGCTTTCATGTATCAGTTGTTCGCCCGGAGCCTGGGCACCAACAACCTGCCCGACTGCTCCAACATGTGCCACGAATCCTCCGGCAGCGCACTGAACCCCACCATTGGAATCGGCAAGGGCACGGTCTCGCTGGAGGATATCCACCACGCCGAACTGGTCCTGGTGGTGGGCCAGAACCCGGGAACCAACCATCCCCGGATGCTGTCCGCACTGCGGGATTGCAAGAACAACGGCGGGAAGATCATCGCCGTCAACCCGCTTCCCGAGGCAGGCCTGCTGAACTTCAAGGACCCGCAGTCCCTCAACGGCGTCATTGGCGGTGGCACCACCATCGCGGACGAATTCCTGCAGATCAAGGTCGGTGGCGACCTCGCGCTGTTCCAGGCGCTGGGCCACCTGCTCCTGGAAGAAGAGCAGCGCAACCCGGGCACCGTCGTCGACCATTCCTTTATTGAGGGGCAGACCGAAGGCTTCGCCGCGTACAAGGAAGCACGTTCAGTCCTGGACTGGGAAGAGACCGGGCGCGCCACTGGCCTGACGCGTGCAGAGATCACCAAGACCGCGGAAATGATGGCCGCGTCCAAGGCCACCATCATCTGTTGGGCCCTTGGACTGACCCAGCAGCCACACTCGGTGGATACCTTGCGCGAGATCATTAATCTGCTGCTGCTCCAAGGGAACTTCGGCAAGCGCGGTGCCGGAGCCTGCCCCGTCCGCGGGCACTCAAATGTGCAGGGCGACCGCACGATGGGGATCTGGGAGAAACCCAAGGAGCCGTTCCTGGCTGCGTTGGACAAGGAATTCGGCTTCCACATGCCGCGAGACCACGGCTATGACTCCGTGGAGACCCAACACGCCCTGGAGAAGGGCGAAGTGGATGTTTTCGTCTCCATGGGTGGGAATTTCGCTGCGGCCGGCTCGGACACGGCAGCTTTGGAAGAAGGGTTGAAGAGGGCAGGGCTGACGGTCCACATCTCCACCAAACCCAACCGTGCCCACGTGGTCCACGGCAAGACCTCCCTGATCCTGCCCACCCTGGGCCGGACGGACACCGACGACAAACACCCCAAAGGCAAGCAGTTCCTGTCCGTGGAAGACTCCATGTCCGTCATCCACAAGACGCAGGGGAGGCTGGAGCCGGTCTCTGAGCACCTCCTGAGTGAGCCTGTGATCGTAGCCCGGATGGCGCAAGCCACCCTGGGTGATGACCACAGCGTGGACTGGCGGTCCATGGCCGAGGACTACGACGTGATCCGGGACCACATCTCCAGGGTCATTCCCGGTTTTGAGGACTTCAACGCCCGGGTTCGGACCAAGAACGGCTTCGTGCTGCCCAACCCGCCCCGGGACACGCGGACCTTCGCCACGGACATCGGCAAGGGACGTTTCTCCGTGCGGCCACTTGAGTACCTCGAAGCGCCGCCGGGCCACTTGATCCTCCAGACCGTCCGCAGCCACGACCAATACAACACCACGTTCTACGGTTTGGATGACCGGTATCGCGGCGTTTCGGAGGGGCGGCGGGTCATCCTGGTCCACCCGGATGACCTGAAGGAGCTGGGCTTCGAGGACCGGGACCTGGTGGATGTCATCTCCACCTTCGCGGGAACGGAACGGCGGGCCGACAAGTTCCGGCTCATCGGATACCCCACGGCCAAGGGCTGTGCCGCTGCGTACTTCCCGGAGGCCAACGCCCTGGTCCACCGCGAACTGGTGGCCAGGGAATCCAACACCCCCGGCTATAAGGCCATGACGGTTCACTTCGTCAAGCATGTGGAGAACGGAGCCTGATATGGGACGCGTGACCCAGCGCCGCAAGGTGCATAAGTTTGTCCTGGACGGCTCACCGCAGGCGCTGGAGCATCCTGTCCGATACAAGGAAGATGTACTGGCCGTGGAGGAGCCCCTGGAGATCCGCTTGGGGGAGATGTCCTTCTCCGTGACCATGCGGACCCCCGGGGACGACTTCGACCTCGTGGCCGGATTCCTCGTCTCGGAAGGGATCATCTGGGAGCCCGCCCAACTGATCTCTGAGCGATTCTGCGCGGGGGAGAACGAAGACGGTGTGCAGACCTTCAACGTGGTGGACGCACAACTCCGGCCTGACGTGGTGCGGCCCGATACCGGCCGGAACGTCTACACCTCCAGTTCCTGTGGAATCTGCGGGACGGACTCCATCGAAGCTGTCCGCAAGTCTTCCCATCACAGTCCGCGCGAGGACAACGTCACGGTGCCGGTCCGCGCCTTGGCCGCACTGCCGGACCGTCTCCGGGAGGCGCAAGCGGTCTTTGACAAAACGGGCGGTGTGCACGCTGCCGGACTCTTCCGGATTCACGACGACGGAACCACCGAGCTGCTCTGCCTGCGCGAAGATGTTGGCAGGCACAACGCGGTGGACAAGGTAGTGGGCTGGGCTTTGCGGGCGGGCATGCTGCCGCTGAGAGGGACAGTCCTCCAGGTCTCCGGGAGGGCGTCCTTTGAATTGGTCCAGAAGGCTGCCATGGCGGGCATTCCCGTGCTCTCCGCGGTCAGCGCACCGTCAAGCCTCGCAGCTGAACTCGCAGAAGAAACGGGGATTACGCTGGCAGGGTTCAGCCGGGGGCATAGTCTCAATGTCTATGCCGGCCGGGACAGAATCCTCGCAGAACCGGCCCCGGCAGATGCGCTGCCCGTAGGGGATAGCCGTCAATCACTTGGCTATTAGGCTGGAACAAAGTAGATTTTATCCATCGATTGGAAGCGCGGCGAGCCCAGAATCGCCGTCTGAACCTGCACGCCTGGTGCGTGTACCAAGCGTGAAATCCAGCTAAAGCCCAAAGGGGAATTAATTGCACGACGACCGCCGGATCACTGAACAGCGCCTCGATCGATTCGTTCGGGAACGCATTCTTCCGGCCATTTACGGGAGAGCCTTACCGCTGCAGCTCAGCAGCTGGGATGTTCCCGGCGAGCCCGTGCCGGCGGCAGAGGCTGTGCGCCAGCTCTTCACCCCGCAGGAGCACGGCGCCCCGTGGGGAAAGGCCTGGAGCACCAAGTGGCTCCACCTGCAGGGTGAAGTCCCGCAGGACTGGGGTATGGCTGAATCCACGTCGGTGGAAATCATCGTGGACCTCGGCTTCAACAGCGACGTCCCCGGGTTCCAGTGCGAGGGCACCGCCTGGCGCGCCGACGGCAGCATCATCAAGGCGATCTCGCCCCGGAACTATCACGTCCCCGTCAAACTGCTTGGCGGCGGACACTCCGTGGATTTTTATGTTGAAGCAGCGGCGAACCCGGACGTTGCCCAGGGGTGGTCCTTTGCTCCCACTCCGCTGGGAGACAAAGCGACGTCCGGCGACGAGCCCCGCTACCGCCTGGGCCGCATCGCCATGGCAGAGCTGAACGAGACGGTGTGGGAACTCAACCAGGACATCTGGACACTGAGCGGACTCATGCATGAACTTCCCATGGAACTTCCCCGCCGCCATGAAATCCTGCGGGCGCTGGAACGGATGCTGGACATCATGGACCCGGACGACGTCGCTGGAACTGCTGCGGCCGGTCGCGAAGCGCTGAAGGAAGTGCTGGGCCGGCCCGCTTATGCTTCCGCCCACCAGCTCCTGGCTACGGGCCATGCCCACATCGACTCCGCATGGTTGTGGCCTGTCCGCGAGACCATCCGTAAATGTGCCCGGACGTTCTCCAACGTGGTGGCACTCATGGACGAGGATCCTGACTTTGTGTTCTCCTGCTCCTCGGCCCAGCAGATGGCGTGGATCAAGGAGTACTTCCCTGAGCTCTTTGTCCGGATCCGGGAGAAGGTCCAGGCCGGTCAGTTCATCCCCGTGGGCGGCATGTGGGTGGAATCGGATACCAACATGCCCGGAGGCGAGGCCATGGCCCGCCAGTTCGTGGAGGGCAAGAGCTTCTTCCTGAAGGAATTCGACGTCGAATGCCAGGAGGCCTGGCTGCCGGACTCCTTCGGCTACTCCGGTGCCATCCCGCAGATCGTGAAGGAGGCCGGTTCCCGTTGGTTCCTGACACAGAAGATTTCCTGGAACAAGGTCAACCGGATGCCGCACCATACCTTCACCTGGGAGGGCATTGACGGAACCCGGCTGTTCACGCATTTCCCGCCGGTGGATACGTACAACGCTGAACTGCACGGCCGCGAACTGGCCCACGCGGAACGCAACTACCGCGAACACGGCCGCGGAACCATGTCACTGGTGCCGTTCGGTTATGGCGACGGCGGTGGCGGACCCACGCGTGAAATGGTGGCCGCCGCGCACCGCACTGCAGACCTTGAAGGTTCGCCGAAGGTCCGGATGGGCACTGCCAAGGACTTCTTCACCAAGGCCGAGGCGGAGTACACCAACCTTCCGGTCTGGGTGGGCGAGATGTACCTGGAAATGCACCGCGGAACTTACACCAGCCAAGCCAAGACCAAGCGAGGCAACCGCCGCAGCGAACACCTGCTGCGCGAGGCCGAGCTGTGGTGCTCCACCGCCGCCGTCCGTCTCGGTGCGGACTACACATATCCCCAAGCCGAGCTGAAGCGGCTCTGGCAACTGGTGCTCCTGCAGCAGTTCCACGACATCCTGCCGGGCAGCTCCATCGCCTGGGTCCACCAGGACGCCGAGCGCAACTATGAGGCCATTTCCCGTGACCTTGAGGCCATCATCAGCCATGCCGCCCAGGCTCTGGTGGGGACCGGCAGCACGAGCTTCCTGCTCAACGCAGCCCCGCATCCGCGCAGCGGTGTGCAGGCTCTGGCAATAGCCGAAGCCGATGGACCCGGCGACGATGTACAGGTGGAGGAATACGGCGGCGGCTTCGTGCTGGACAACGGCATCATCCGTGCGGTTCTGGACGGCAACGGCCTGCTCACCTCCTTGGTGGACCATGCCGGCGGCCGCGACGCCATAGCACCCGGGCAGTCCGGCAACCTGCTGGAGCTGTTCCGGGATACCCCCAATGAATGGGACGCGTGGGACATCGAAGAGTTCTATCGCCGGAACGTCACCCAGCTGACCCAAGCGGACACCATCGACCTCGAGCGCACGCCGCGTGGCGCCGTCGTGGTGGTCCAACGGAAGGTGGGCGCCTCCACCATCACCCAGCGCATCACGCTCGACGCCGGTGCCAAGTCCCTGGGGATCTCTACCACGGTGGACTGGCAGGAACGCGAAAAGATGCTGAAGATCGCCTTCCCGCTGGACGTCAGGGCGGATCGTTCGGCGTCCGAGACACAGTTCGGCCACGTCTTCCGGCCGACCCACACCAACACGTCCTGGGAAGCCGCCAAGTTCGAAATTTGCGCGCACCGCTGGATCCACGTCGCAGAACCAGGCTATGGAGTTGCCGTCAGCAACTCCTCCAGCTACGGACACGATGTCACCAGGGCGGTCCGCACCGATGGCGGAACGACGACGACGGTCCGCACCTCGCTGCTGCGCTCGGCCCGGTTCCCGGACCCTGAAGCCGACAGGGGAGAACACACCTTGGAGGTTTCCATCCGGCCCGGCGCTGAAATCGCCGATGCCGTGGAAGAGGGCTACCGCACCAACCTGAAGCCACGGTTCGTGACCGGTGGGCACCCCGTGGAGCCGCTGGTTTCGGTCTCGAACCCGGCCATTGTGGTGGAAGCCGTGAAGCTGGCCGAGGACGGATCCGGCGACGTGATCGTCCGGCTCTACGAATCGCTGGGGGAGCGCTCAGCTGCCACGGTACGGCCCGGATTTGAGGTAGTTGGTGCCACTGCCACCGACCTACTGGAACGCGTTGCAGAGGCGCCTGGAGTGACGGTGGGGGAACGCTCGGAGGTGGAGCTGGTGCTTCGGCCGTTCCAACTGGTGACCCTGCGCTTCACACGCTGACCCGGAATACAGTAGAACGCCGGCGGCCTTGCACGGGAAATCGTGCAAGGCCGCCGGCGTTTGTGGTGGTGGCGCGGTGGGTTATTCGACCAATTCGACGTCCACTGCATCCTTCAGAATCTGAACCCGCAAGGGGATCACGGCGTCGTAGCTCTTGATTTCGTCGGCGATCCTCTTTGAGAAGACTTCCTCCACCAAGACGGGCATGTCCTTGACGCCGGACAGGTACCGTTTGGCGGCAAAATCGAACTCCGAGCGGTTGTACCTGATCCTTGCGTTGAGGACCTTCAGTTCGTCGGCAATCTTCAGGAATTCCTCGTCGGAGGCGTTGCGTGCGGTGGCATCATCGGTCTTTTGGACCATTTGATCCTTGAGCCGGACGAATTCGTTGTAGTTCTCTTCCGATTTCGCCGTGATCTCCGCGTTGGATTCGAGCTGCGCGACGCTGTTGTCAAAGGTGCGGGCAAATTCGACATAGGCCACATTCTTTGATTGCTTGAGTTGGTTCGCAGCTTCCCTGCAGGGGGCCGCGGCCTGGCTGAGCAAGGTTTGGCGTTCCCTCAAGGTTGAGGCCTTGGAACCGACGAACAAACCGTTGCATCCTGCGCCGTCAGCCCGGAAAAGGCCTTCAAACTCCGGGTAGGACTCCACCAGGCCTTCCATATGGTCAACGAAGCCACCGTACGAGCCGCCAAGTTGCCCGACGGCGATGCCGACCCCGTCTTCCTTCGATGAGTGGGCATCCTGGACGTTCTTCAGTGCTGTCCGGGCAGCCTCCGCCGCGCGTTGGAACTCCTCGCGCTCCGTGGAGGAATTCTTCTCAGCTTCCTCCTGCGAAGCCGGGGCATTCCGCGCCTTCTTGTACGCCGCGAGATACGCATTGGCCGCAGGCTGAAGCTTGCTCCGGGCGTCCACCAGGGCGGAGACATGCTGGTCCTTCAGCGTCTGCAGGCTTTCCTTGCGTTGTTGGCCGGAGATTTGGGTCACCGCCACGACAGCCGCTGCGGCCATCAGCAGCAGGACAACGACACTGGAGACCAGGATGAGGGCCAGCTTGCGCTTCTTGGGCGCCGGCTGCTGTGCGGGGTCCGGTTGAGGCGTGGGTCCGGGTTCGATCGTCATGGCCTATTCCCCGTCCTTGCCTGAAGCATCAAACTGGTCCGTGCGTTTCCTGAGGGCACTTTCAAAGGCCTTGTTGGACTCGTTGGCATTGTTGATGAGCTGGGTGTATTTCTCTTTCGCGGTGCCCTCATACTTCGTTTCGGCGGTTTTGAGGGCGTCGTTGATCTCCAGCATGGCGAGTCCGGCCAGCGTGCGTTTGGCGGTGCGTTCGAAGTCGTCCTTGGCATCCAGGACTTCCTGCTGTTTGTCCCGCTGTCCGCGGATAATGCCTTCAACTGATGTCAGCAGTTCGGTGGTATCGGCATCGGTGCCGTCTTTGGCAGCGCCAACGGCGGTAAGGCAGGCGTCAGCGCCTTTGACGTAGTCTTCGGAATACGTCTCGCTGCCAACGTTCAGGGACGAATGCAGTGGAGCGCATGGCCCACCGACGGATTGGGTGACCTTGGCGGTGTTGACCGCCAATTGGTCGTTGTAGGAGATGACGGCCCCGTAGTTTTCCTTGAAACGATTGTAGGCCTCGCTGATTTCCTGCTCCTGCACCGCTGGTGATGAACCCATCCGGTCAAGGCGATCCCGGTTTATCCCGGACTCGCGTTTCAGGAGGTCACCATCCTGGCTGAGGACAGTGTCCTGTGCCTCTTGCCCGGCAGTTTCGGACATCACGTTCGTCAGCCGGACCGAAAAGCGGGTGACCAGTGGATCGTAGAGGTTCATCGAGTTGTCCAGAATGGCGCGTTCCTTGTCCAAGCGGACAACATCTGCGCGCTGAACGCCTGCCGGGCGGGAGAGGACAAACCACGTGCCAAGCCCTCCAGCCACAACGGCGGCGGCAACAACTGCGGCAATGATGACGGCACGCCGGGACTTCCTGCGCCCCGGTTCGGCTGCTGTATCCAAAGTCTTTTCCCCCATTTTCCTTGAGTCTCCTAGACGTCGTGCTGGAGCCGTTTCACAAAAAGCTTGGTCCGTTCCTGCGTGGGCGCACGCAGGACCTCGGCAGCAGGACCTCGTTCCACCACCACACCGCCGTCCATGAAGATGACCTCGTCCGCTACGTGTTGGGCGAAGGCGAGCTCGTGGGTCACGATCACCATGGTCCAGCCTTCCTCGGCGAGTTCCTTGATAACACCCAGGACTTCCCCCACCAGTTCCGGGTCCAACGCAGAGGTCGGTTCGTCGAACAGCAGCAGTTGGGGCTTAAGCGCCAGCGCCCTGACGATGCCTACACGTTGCTGCTGGCCACCGGAGAGTTCAAAAGGGTAGGCGTCGCGTTTATCTGCCAGGCCCACGCGTTCCAAGAGCCGTTCTGCCTCCGCGATGGCCTCGGCCCGTGGCCTCTTCTGGACCTGGATGGGGCCCTCGGTGATGTTCTTCAGGACCGTCATGTGCGGGAACAGGTTGTAGTGCTGGAAGACCATGGCGCTGCGGTCACGCAAGGCGGCAAGATCCTTCTTGCCAACCTTCGCGCCGAAGTCGATGGCGAGTTCACCTCCGCCGTCGCTGTCCCCGAAGGTGACCGTGCCGCCGTCGGGAATTTCAAGGCCGTTAAGCGATCGCAGGACGGTGGTCTTCCCGGATCCCGATGGCCCGATCAAGGCCACCACCTGGCCGCGGCGGATATCGACATCGATGTCGCGCAGCACCACGTTGCTGCCGAATGCCTTGGCGAGGCTGCGGGCCTTCAGGACTGATGTGGAGTGTGGTTCGTTAGTGGGCGACATAGCGGTCCAATCTCCTTTCCACGGCGGACTGCCCCGTGGAAAGGACCAGGCAAATGACCCAGTAGACCAGGGCCGCCTGCAGGTACAGGGTCATGAACTCCTGGCTGAAAGCAGCGATCTGCTGGGCATTGCGGAAGAGTTCGGTGACCAGGATCAGCGACGCGAGGGAGGTGTCTTTCACCAGCGAAATGAAGGTGTTGGACAACGGCGGTACTGACACCCTGGCAGCTTGGGGGAGGATGATGCGCACCAGCGTCTGCGGCCTGGACATGCCGATGGTGTGGCCTGCTTCCCATTGGCCCTTGGGCACGGACAAAATGGCTGCCCGGATGATTTCGGCGGCGTAACCGCCCACGTTCAACGAGAACGCGATGATGGCACTCGGCCAGGGATCAAGCCGGATGCCAATGCTGGGGAGGCCGAAGAAGATCACGAAGAGTTGCACCAGCAGGGGAGTGCCGCGGATGACCGATACGTAGAACCGGCCGATTCCGGACAGCAGCCAGTTGGGGCTCAGCCGCAACAGGGCAACAACCAATGCCAGAACCAGCCCGAAGGCGAATGAAGCGAGCGTCAGGGGAATGGTGCCCGTCACGGCGCCTGTGATGATCGGCCCGAAGGAACTCCAGATGAGGTCCCAGTTCATCTATTTGGTGACGTCCGCGCCGAAGTACTTTTCGGAGATCTTTGCCATGGTTCCATCTGCCTGGAGGTCGGCCAGGGCCTTGTCCACGGCCGCCGTGAGTTCCGTTGAACCCTTGCGGAAGACGAACGCGCTTTCGGTCTTCTCGGGCGCTTCGGCCGCGACCTTCAGACCGGAGTCAGGGGTGTTCTTGGCGTAGTCGAGGTACGTGAGCTTGTCATTCACGGTCGCGTCCACGCGGCCCTGCTGGACCAGCGTGGCGGACTGTGCCCACCCTTCCACTGCCTGCACATTGGCGCCGGCTTCCACGGCCATTTTGTAGAAGTTGCTGGTCAGCGACTGGGCGGTGGTCTTGCCTTTGAGGTCCGCGAAACTGTTGATGCCGGTGTTGTCCGACTTGGTCACCACGACGCCTGTGGAGATGGTGTACGGAGTGGAGAACTCGTACTTGGCCTTGCGTTCGTCGTTGATGGAAATCTGGTTGGCGATGGTGTCGAAGCGCTTGGAGTCCAAGCCGGCAAAGATGCCATCAAACTGTGTCTCCTGGAACGTTGCCTTCACGCCGAGCTTTCCGGCCACAGCCTGTGCGATCTCGACATCGAAACCTGTGAGGTCCCCGGCGCCCTCTGCATGGAAGCTGAAGGGGCGGTAGGTGCCCTCGGTGGCGATGACCAACTCACCCTTGGACTTGACGTCCGAAAGGGAGGTGTCTCCGCCTGACTGAGCGGGAGTTGAACCCCCACCGCACGCTGTGAGCGCTAGGGCGGCCGAGGCCAGAGTGGCGGCAATGACGGAGCGGCGGGTGCGAAGGCTGTTCATGGAGCCATCTTAGCCACCGTAAGGAGCCTTGCTGGGAGTGGGACCGCTGATGCCCGCACCAAGGGCGTTAAAAAGGCTGAGTGGGGGCGGTCCCCAACAGCCCGCCACCACTCATCCCCCCAATTGTGATCGCATGGGCGCCACATCCACCGGAAACCCGTTCTCTGATTCCGGTGTCAGGCTGCAAACCGTGTTCACACATTCATGATTGTGCCACGATCTAATGCTTTTGTGAAAGTCTTACGCTGCGAGACGTTGTTTTCTTCGCGAATAGGCCTTGGAGAACCAGATTCCGGCCAGGCCAATGCACGTGGACATGGCTGCCGAGTAGTTGATGAGGACCCTTAGCCATGCCTCGGAAAAGGGGATCAACGGGAAAAGTTGGGACAGCAGGAGCAGGCTCAATCCCAGGAGCAGCAACGCCGAAGCTACCCGGAGCAGCACAGGGGCCGCGCTCACCACGGTCCGCCAGATCGCGGGCACCAAGCAGGCCGCTACGAATCCCGGGTAGAAGCGCCCCATGAACGCATAGGCCTCCAGGGACGGCCCCCAGGTCAGTCCGCTCATGCCCGCTGAGGACCCTCGCGTGTCCGTGATGACGAAGAAGTAGACGGTAAGGATTGCCACGATGGCCCCGACACAAAGACCAACGGGACCCCGGATGGCACGGACGGCAGAGGGCGAACCGAACGCGGTGGCGATCTTGATGCCCATGAGGAAGAACGTGGCATACAGGAGGAAGCGCAGGATCAGGTTCCCGACGTTTATTCCGCCAAGCCAGCCGTCAAGGACCAGGTAGGGCGCTTCGATGCTGATGAAAATGCTCAACGAGATCAGGGAGAAGATGTAGAACACCACACGGTTCTCGCCCCGCAATGCGCTGGGGATCCGTGCGACCGTGACAGCCAGGCATACAACCAGCGTCACCCATGGCAGGACAGCCGTCATCCTAGGTTCTCCCAAATTCTTTCGGTACGTTCGTGGTCTTGTTCCTGGCGCTTCAAGGTCTTGCCCAGTGCCAGGAGCCGTTCGCCGGCCAGGGTAACCAGCGAGCTTTGGGTCATTCGGTCCAGGGCTTCCCGGCGGGCATTCGGTGGCCACCCGGCCTCGGCCTCAGTGATCAGCCCGCCAGCTACCAGTCCTCCGGCGGGTCCGACGCCGGCAGCCCGGGAAGTGGCGATGGCCAGTTCCGGCGGCAGCCTGTTGGCCGTCAGATGGGCCGAGAAGTTCTGCGGCGCAATCCCGGTGGCTTCGCTGACGCGGTGCCGCAACTCGCCGTCGTCGATCGCGTCTACCCAGTTCCGCACCGACGTAGGGTGCGGAGGTTCGGAAAGCAGGGCCGCAGGGGCAGCGCTTGGCTCGCTGCGTTCCACCACTGCCCGCAGCAGATCGATCGTGGCGACCTGGCTGACCAGTTCACAGGGCGTCGGGGGCACCGGGCCACCCCTGAGGTCGGCGTAAAGGTCAAACGTCGACAGGGCCTGCATCGGATCCACCTGGAATCCGCGGCTGATGCTCACCAGCGTGGACTCGGCAACCTTTCCGCGGACCAGTTGCTGGGCCAGCGTTGTCCGTTTGATGCCGGCGATCCTGCAGACATCAGCCGTGCTGGCATCGGGCGCGACGCCGTGAAGCCAGCGCTGGAACGCCTTGGACGGTAAGGGCATGGGGAACTTTCCGGGACGGGTCGCGGGGGAGGGTATGAGAAAGCCGCACGTGGGAGTACGAAACGATTTTACGCCGACGCCACATTGAATTATGCTTGATGCTTGAACCCGTTGGTCCGTACACCCCCCAAGTCCGGACCAACGGGTTTTTCCATGCCTGCGGGAATCGCGGCCTGAGTTCCTGCGTTTCCCTGCTGGAGGATAGACACATGACAGCAACCTTGGTGGCCAAGGATCTTGCCGGTGGCCACGGCCATCGCACCCTTTTTTCCGACCTTTCCCTGACCGTTGCGCCCGGCGACGTTGTGGGCGTCGTGGGGGCGAACGGCGCCGGAAAGTCCACGCTGCTTCGCATCCTGGCCGGCGTGGACCAGTCGCAAGCGGGCAGCGTCAGCCTGGCGCCGTCGGACGCGTTTGTGGGCTGGCTGCCCCAGGAGCACGAGCGCACTGCGGGCGAGACCATCGCTGCCTACATTGCGCGCCGGACGGGGTGCGCCCAGGCCACCGTGGAGATGGAAACAACCGCCGAGGCCCTCGGGTCCGGGGCTCCGGGGTCCGATGACGCGTACTCCTTGGCCTTCGACCGCTGGATGGCCTCCGGGGCAGCGGACCTTGAGGACCGCATTCCGGCTGTGCTGTCCGATCTCGGTCTGGAACTTGGCGCCGACGCCCTCATGACAGGGCTCTCCGGTGGGCAGGCAGCACGCGTGGCTTTGGCCGCGCTGCTGCTCAGCCGCTTCGATGTCGTCCTCCTCGACGAACCCACCAACGATCTCGACCTTGACGGCCTTGCCCGTCTTGAAGCTTTTGTTCAGGGCCTTCGGGGCGGCGCTGTCCTGGTGTCCCACGACCGCGAATTCCTGGCCCGCTGCGTCACCACTGTGGTGGAACTGGACCTCGCGCAGAACTCCGTGGCCGTGTATGACGGCGGCTACGAGGCGTTCCTCGAAGAGCGCGCCGTGGCCAAGCGCCACGCCCGTGAACGCTACGACGAATTCGCCAACACCAAAGCAGACCTCATTTCCCGCGCACGCACCCAGCGCGAATGGAGTTCCCAGGGCGTCCGCAACGCCATGAAGAAAAACCCGGACAACGACAAGATCCGTCGCGCCGCAAGCAGTGAGTCGTCCGAGAAGCAGGCCCAGAAGGTCCGGCAGATGGAGTCGCGCATTGCCCGCCTCACCGAGGTGGAGGAGCCGCGCAAGGAGTGGCAGCTGCAGTTCAGCATCGGCCAGGCACCCCGCTCAAGTGCCGTCGTCGCCACCTTGCGTGACGTCGTCGCGCGCCAAGGTGACTTCACGTTGGGACCGGTGAACCTCCAACTCAACGGCGGCGAACGCATCGGCATCACAGGACCCAACGGCGCCGGTAAATCGACACTGCTGCGCCTGTTGCTTGGAACGCAGGAACCGGACGACGGCGATGCCTCCATGGGTGCCTCCGTCGCCGTCGGCGAGATTGACCAAGCACGTGGACTGCTCGACGGCGGGCAGCCGCTTGGTGACGCCGTCGAAGCCGTGCTGGTGGACTGGAACAGCGCCGATGTCCGGACGCTCCTGGCCAAGTTCGGGCTGAAGGCCGACCACACCTCGCGCACGGTGGATTCGTTGTCCCCAGGGGAGCGGACACGTGCGGCCCTTGCGCTGCTGCAGGCCCGTGGCGTGAACCTGCTGGTACTGGACGAGCCCACCAACCACCTGGACCTCCCGGCGATCGAGCAACTCGAAGAGGCGCTGGAACACTACGAGGGCGCACTCCTGCTGGTCACCCACGATCGCCGGCTGCTGGAAAACGTGCGCCTCGATTCACGCTGGCACCTCAACAACGGACAGGTCCAGGAACTGCACCACACCCCCAGCCAGGAGAAGCAACCATGAGCATGGACCGCGTGGCCTGGAGCTCGCTGTACAACATCACCACTGCCAAGAGCGGATCCAAGCCGTTCTCCAAGGAAACCCTGAAGCGGGTCATGGCCTTCGCCGCACCGCACAAGGGCAAGCTCATCGCCTTCGTGATCGCTTCCATCGCAGGTGCTTTCCTGGCTGTCGCCACGCCCGTGCTGGCAGGCCAGGTGGTTGATGCCATCATCGCCAACGCCGGGGTGGGGACGGTCATTTGGCTTGCGGTCCTGATCGCCATCGTCGCCGTAGGTGAAGCCGGTGTGGGGCTGGTGACCCGCTGGCTGTCCTCCATCATTGGCGAGGGCGTCATTGTGGACCTCCGCACCCGCGTGTTCGACCACGTTCAGCGCATGCCTATCGCCTTCTTTACGAGAACCCGGACGGGCGCGCTGGTCAGCCGCCTCAACAACGATGTCATCGGGGCGCAGTCCGCCTTCGCCGGCACGCTGTCCGGCGTCGTCAGCAACGTGGTGGCTTTGGTCCTGACCCTGGTGGTCATGTTGAACACCTCCTGGCTGGTCACTGTGCTGGCCATGGTGTTGCTGCCGATCTTCCTGATCCCGGCCCGGCGCATGGGCTCCAAACTGGCCGACCTCCGCCGTGAAGCTGCCGCGCACAACGCCGCCATGGGCACACAAATGACCGAAAGGTTCTCTGCCCCGGGCGCCACGTTGGTGAAGCTGTTCGGCCGCCCGGATGAAGAGTCCCGTGAATTTGCTGAGCGGGCAGGCCGGGTCCGGGACATCGGAATCCGGACCGCCATGCTCCAGTTCACGTTTGTCACGGCCCTGACGCTGGTATCGGCGCTCGCCTTGGCCCTGGTCTATGGGCTGGGCGGTTGGCTGGCGCTCGGCGGGCAGCTTGCCCCGGGCGATGTTGTGGTCCTGGCGCTCCTTCTCACCCGGCTTTACGCCCCACTGACAGCCCTGTCCAATGCCCGGGTGGAAATCATGAGCGCATTGGTCAGTTTCGAGCGGGTCTTTGAAATCCTTGACCTGAAGCCGCTGATCACTCAGAAGCCCGACGCAGTGGCTGTTCCGACCGGGCCGGTTGCTGTGGAATTCGACGACGTCCGGTTCTCCTACCCCTCCGCCGAAAAGGTATCGCTGGCTTCCCTGGAGGACGTTGCCACCTTGGATACCCGCGGCGGGGAGGAAGTCCTGCACGGGGTCAGCTTCCGGGTTGAACCCGGACAGACCGTAGCCCTGGTGGGTTCCTCGGGCGCCGGCAAGTCCACCGTGGCCCAACTGCTCTCACGCTTGTACGACGTCGACTCCGGCGCGGTGCGCCTGGGCGGACAACAGCCAGGAGCCGGTGTGGACGTTCGCGACCTCAGTTTCGATTCCCTCCGGGACACCATGGGCATGGTGACCCAGGACGGGCACCTGTTCCACGAAACCATCGCCTCCAACCTGCGCCTCGCCCGGCCCGATGCCACCGAAGAGGACATGTGGGATGTGCTCCGGCGGGCACGCCTGGAGCCGATGATCCGGTCCTTGCCCGATGGCCTCGAAACTGTGGTGGGAGAGCGCGGCTACCGGCTGTCCGGCGGCGAACGCCAACGGCTCACCATTGCCCGCCTGCTCATCAAGCAGCCCCGCGTAGTGATTCTCGATGAAGCCACAGCAGCGCTGGACTCCACCAACGAAGCCGCCGTCCAGGCGGCCCTGGGTGAGGCACTCGAGGGGCGTACCGCCGTCGTGATTGCGCACCGGTTGTCCACCATCCGTGCGGCCGACGCCATTCTGGTGGTGGAAGACGGCAGGATCGTGGAGCGTGGCACGCACACCGAACTGCTGGCCGCGGACGGACGTTACGCCGAGCTGTACCAAACGCAGTTCGCTGAGGCCACGGCGGTGGCGCAGGAAGCTGTCCCGGAGCTGTAGGGCTTTTTACGTGAGCAGCGGGATGATGTGATCCGTCAGCAGCGGCGCCAGATCGCTGGGCAAAGGTCCGTTGAGGTCCAGCCAGCGGATCTCGGCGATCTCCGCTGAGGGGTGCGCTTCCCAGGTTCCAGGGGCTGTGAAAACGGTGGCCTCGATGGTGGTCGCCGCTTCGTTGGCAGCGACCGCAAGCCAGACGCCCAGCGGCTGGAGCAAGTGCGGTGCTACCTCGATGCCCACTTCTTCATGCAGTTCCCGCGACGCTGCTTCAGCCGCCGTTTCGCCGGGCTCCGGCTTACCGCCAGGATGCATGAACTTGTTTGTGCCACGCTTCCGGACGGTCAACAGTTGGCCATCCTGGTTGTAGACGCAGACGGCGCTCACCACGATCAGGTCTGGTCCGGTCACACTGGCCTCCCCGCATCGAGGCGGACCAGGTGCGATTCCAACAGGAGATCCTTCGCCGGTCCATGGACATCCCACGTGAAGCTGAACGAATCCGGGCCCCGGTAGATGTAGTTGACGCGGTAATCATCGGGATCGCACCAGTGCTTGTCCTGATGTCCCTGCTCAGAGAAGCTCATGACGTGGAATGGCCTGCCGTCGGGAAAGAACACGTCCATCGAATCCGCTGTGGCGCCTGGTTTGAGGAAATATTCGCGGAAAGCCGGGCCGGAATGCGAAGGCCAGTGCATGGTTCCGTCTTCGCGGTAGTCCAGTCCGCCGTCGGGATTGAAGGAATAGCGCACGACGCCGGTAAAGGTACCGTTGGTGCCTGAGGCGCGGTCCAGGAGGGTTCGCTCCACACTCCAGCTGCCGGCCAGGTAGGCCTGCAAGTCCTGGGTGGGTTGCTGGTGATTCAAGTGCCCTCGATTGGAATCGAACCAACGACACCGGCTTTAGGAGAGCCGTGCTCTATCCACTGAGCTACGAGGGCCTGTATGTCCATGGCTCTGAATCCCACTGCTGGAGCTCAGGGGCCCGGACACGACTACAAGCATACAAGCTGCCGGGGCGCTGCCCGAACACCGCTAGGCTGGCGAGCATGACAGGGCCTTCCACTGCACCGGCGCAGGCCGGATCGTTCTTTCCCGACCTCCGTAACATCCGGGCCAACATCGGCGGGTGGGCGCAGCTGAGCGTCGTCCAGTACTTCGTGGCCGAGGCTGCCGTGATCCAGGCGTGGGCGGGTCCCGAGCCCTACAGCCGGGCCACCGGATACATCAGCGACCTCGGAGCAGTGTCCTGCGGTGTGTACGAGGACCGGGCCGTGTGCTCGCCGTTGCATGTGCTGATGAATGCCTCGTTCGTGGTGCAGGGACTGGCCCTGGTGCTGGGTGCGTTGTTCCTGACCGCGGGGCTTCTGTGCGTCGCGGCAAAGCCGGGTGTGGCGGCCCGCCGATTCCGGTCCGTTGCGGGTGGGGCCGGAGTTGGTAGGACTGGGGCGGGTGGCGCTGGGTCCGTTCCGGCCCGCGTGCTGACCGTGCCGTGGATCCTGGCTGTGGCCATCCGTGTCCTCACCGGAGTGGCCGGCGTCGGAACCGTCATTGTCGGCCTGGTGCCCGAAGACCTCGGCTCGCCCTGGCATTTTGCGGGTGCACTGATGTTCTTCATCGGTGGTGGTTTCGCGCTGCTGCTGTTGGGCATCCTGTGGTTCCGGCAGACACCGATGAGCTGGTTCCTTGGGGCGTGCGGCCTGATCTGTATCGGTGCGCTTATTATCGGCGGGCTCACCGGGATGGAGGTGCCCTTGCCCGGGCTCTTGGAACGGTTCATGGGGTATCCGGTGACCATAGGGCTGGCTGCCGCCGGTTTGGTCATCGCGCAGCGGGTGCACACGGAACGGAAAGCGGCACGGTTGCGGTAACCAGGGATGCGCCGGGCGCGGACCAAGCACCGGCGGATTGTCAGGAGGGCTGTGCGCTCTTCCGTCCCAGGAAGACAGCCAGCACGCCGCACCCGAGGCTGACCAGGAACAGTACCCACGACGCGATGGTGAGGCCGGAAGCCAAAGCCACCGATCCGGCGTCGGGCGCGTCCGAAGCCAGCATCGAATCGATGGCGACGTTGGACCACAGATGGGCCACGGCGAACAGCATCGGAGCCGCCCACATGGCCCAACGCCATGACTTCCGGGCCACGTTGGTGCCGATGAGCAGGAGCCAGCTGAAGCCGAAAATCAGGGGAAACAAAGTGCCTGCGGTCTTGTGTACGTAGTTCAGCTGGCCGCGCGCGGATTCGTCCATGGCCGCGCGGAGCTGACTGACGTATTCCTGCGAGAATCCGCCGATCAATGAATCCGGCATGGCCAAGCCGCCTGAGAGCTGGGACATCTGGTTCAACGTCAGCAGGTGCAGGTACCAGAACAGGAACAAGCTGGCCACCACGCCCGCGATCACAATGAGCTTGGAGTTGCTCTGCGCCTTCTGCGGGGTGCGTTGGGTGGTGGTGTTGATCACGGGAGGCAGGGTGTGATCAGGAACCACTGCCTTTGCTCCGTGCTTCCTGATGCGCTGGGCTGGTGTCTTGGCCATGTCATTCATTATCCCGCCACATAAGCTGGAACCATGACCACCGGCAGGCACACAGCAACTGAACTCGATCCAACACTGAATGACTACCAACTGGCCAGCGCGCTGGTCCGTGAGGCAGGCCAGTTGGCGCTGCTCATGCGGATGGGAGGCCTGCAGGGCGAACGCAAGACCTCGGTGTCCGACGTCGTCACTGCAGCCGATCACGCAGCCGAGGCGTATGTTCTGGAACAGTTGCGGCGCTGCCGGCCTGAGGATGGCATCCTCGGCGAAGAAGGTGCGTCCGTGGCGGGAACGAGCGGCCGAACCTGGGTGATTGACCCCGTGGACGGCACCTATAACTTCCTGCATGGATCCACCTATTGGTGCTCGGCGATCGCCCTCAAGCGGGACGGCTCCGACCATGGAACCAACCCCGTTGCAGATCCGGACGTGCTGCTCGGCGCCATTTACCAGCCCGAACTGGACAAGCTGTGGCTCGGCGGGGAAGAACACCCCGCCACGTTGAACGGCGAACCGATCTCCGGCTCGGGTGACCGTGCCGTGGGTGAAATCAGCGCTGCCACCTATATTCATCCCACCTGGCTGGCAGATCCCCGCGCGGCAATGCCTTGGCACGCCGCTGCGGTCACCGCGGCGTCCCTGCGCATGTTCGGCTCGGGTTCGTGCGACCTCGGCCGCGTAGCCGACGGCGAACTCGGCTGTTGGTTCCAACACAGCTGCCCGGAATGGGACTGGTTGCCCGGAAAAGCGATCGTCCGCGCAGCAGGCGGGGACACCGCCGTCGTGAAGGTCAACGGACTGAACTGGTTCGTCGCTGGAGGCCCGACGGCGGTGCGCGGGTTGAGCGCCGCGCTGGCCTCGGTTCCCCAGTTTGCTTAGTCGCTGAGGCGTTTGCAGCGTCGCTTGGCGAGGGCCGACTACCCGGCGCCTTATTGTGTCGGGGCCACCGCCTAGACTGGTAGGCACCATGGATATGTTGTTTGACCCCTACGCAGACGGACCCTTCAAAGCAGGCACCAAAGCCGCAGTCAAGGCTGCCCCGGAGCTTTCCCACTCAGGGGGAGGCGCTGCCGGTGCCCGCCTCCAAGGGGGCAGCAGCGGGTCGTCGGACACTGCTGACGGGCCGGCGTCGGGAGGATGGGGCAACACCGGAGGGGCGGGACTTCCGTCTGCCGATGCACTCCTGCAGGGGCTGAACCCGCAGCAGGAAGAAGCCGTCAAGCACGCCGGCAGCCCCTTGCTGATTGTGGCCGGTGCGGGATCCGGCAAAACACGTGTCCTCAGTAACAGGATCGCCTACCTGATCGCCACCAAGCGCGCCCACCACGGGGAAATCCTGGCCATCACCTTCACCAACAAAGCGGCAGCGGAAATGCGGGAACGCATCGAAGCCTTGGTTGGCGGCAGGGCCAAGGCCATGTGGATCTCCACGTTCCACTCCTCCTGTGTCCGCATCCTGCGCAGGGAAGCCACCACGGTGGGTCTGAACTCGAACTTCTCCATCTATGACTCCGCGGACTCCCTGCGCCTGATCACCCTGGTAGCCAAGAACCTGGACCTTGATCCCAAGAAGTTCGCGCCCAAGGCCATCCAACACAAGATCTCAGCACTCAAAAATGAGCTGATCGACGCTGATTCCTACGCGTCGTCGGCGAACTACAACGACCCTTTCGACACCGCCGTGGCGGAAGTCTTCAAGGGGTACACGCAGCGCCTCCGCCAAGCCAACGCCATGGACTTCGACGACCTCATTGCCGAGACCGTCTACATGTTCCGCGCTTTCCCTGCGCTCGCTGAGTCCTACCGGCGCCGATTCCGGCATGTCCTGGTGGATGAGTACCAGGACACCAACCATGCCCAGTACGCCCTTGTCAGGGAAATCGTGGGCGTAGGCACAGATACCAACGTCGAGCCCAGCGAGTTGACCGTGGTGGGCGACTCCGACCAGTCCATCTATGCTTTCCGCGGTGCGGATATCCGCAATATCGTGGAGTTCGAGGCCGATTATCCCAATGCCCGGACCATCAAGCTTGAGCAAAACTACCGCTCCACCCAGAACATCCTCAGCGCCGCCAACTCGGTGATCTCGCGGAACCCCAACCGCCAGGAAAAGCGCTTGTGGACCGCCGAGGGCGATGGCGAGAAGATCGTTGGCTATGTGGGCGAGAACGAACACGATGAAGCCCAGTTCATCGCTAAGGAAATCGACCGCCTGCAGGACGAGGAAAACCTGCGGCCCGGCGACGTCGCCATCTTCTACCGGACCAATGCCCAGTCACGCTCCATAGAAGACGTGTTGGTCCGGGTGGGCTTGCCGTACAAAGTGGTGGGCGGCACCCGTTTCTATGAGCGCAAGGAAATCAAGGACGCCCTTGCCTACTTGCGCGTCCTGGTGAACCCGGACGACGACGTCAACCTGCGCCGTATCCTCAACGAACCCAAGCGCGGGATCGGTGACCGGGCCGAAGGCGCCGTTGCTGCCCTGGCGGAACGCGAGCGGTCCTCCTTCATGGCGGCAGCCCGCCGCGCAGACCAAGCGCCCGGAATGGCCAGCCGTTCGGTCAACCTGGTCCTCGGTTTCGTGAAGCTGATGGATGACCTCGCCGAGGTCGCGTCAGGTTCCGGTGCCGCTGCCGCGCTGGAAGCTGTCCTGGAACAAACCGGCTATCTTGCAGGGCTGCGCGCCAGCACTGATCCGCAGGATGAATCCCGGGTGGAGAACCTCGCCGAACTCGTGGCCGTGGTCCGCGAGTACGAACGCGACAACCCGGAAGGTTCCCTGGGGGAGTTCCTGGAGCAGGTGTCCCTGGTAGCGGACGCCGACCAGATTCCCGATGCTCCCGGCGCTGACATCGATGCCGCCGTGGCCGAGGCCAAGCGCATGGGCGTGGTCACTTTGATGACCCTGCACACCGCCAAGGGCTTGGAGTTCCCGGTGGTCTTCCTGACCGGCATGGAGCACGGGATCTTCCCGCACCAGCGCTCAGCCACGGACCCCAAGGAACTCGCGGAAGAACGCAGGCTCGCCTACGTGGGCCTCACCCGCGCCCGCAAGCGGCTCTACGTCACGCGATCCGAAGTCCGCAGCATGTGGGGCCAAAGCCAGTACAACCCTGCCAGCCAGTTCCTCGAAGAAATACCCTCCGAACTGGTGGAGTGGAAGCGCGAAGGCATGAGCCGCCAGGCGGGCGGTTGGGGCAGCGCCCCCATCGGCTCCAATCGTTATGGCGGATCGTTCTGGGGAGCGGGCACCTCACGCGGTGCTGCCGCCAGCCCCACTGCAGGGTTCGACGCCGACGTTCCTGCCGCCGTCGCACGCAACAGGGTCCAGCCGCAAAAGGAAGTCATTTCCGTGGTGGTGGGGGACAAGGTCAACCACACGAGCTTCGGCAATGGTGTGGTGTTGGGCGTCGAAGGTGCCGGCGATAAGACAGTGGCCAAGGTGAAGTTCGACGTCGGCGAGAAGCGCCTGCTGTTGCGCTACGCGCCGCTGACCAAACTGGATGCTTAAGCTTCGCAGGGTGCCGTACCCATTGTCCTGATCTCCTTCCCGGCCTAGACTGACCGGGCGTTGCACTGGGGCCACCGTCTGTTTGCTGCCCCATCTTGCAACGCAAAAAAGTTGTATTCCTGTGGGGGAGGACGCGCCTGGGCGCTTTTGCTGGGGAACGTCGATTATTGGCTAAGGCCGGGAGGCTGCTGCTGGCTGGGGCCGTGGTGAGCGCCATGGCGCTCCAGTTCGCTCCTCCTGGGACAGCCGATACGGAGCCGTCAGCGTCGTCCAGCGAGCCGGCAGCAACTGCCAGTCCGACGTCTACCGGCAGTGCCACTCCCAGCCCCACAGCGAGCCCGACGGCCAGTCCGACGCCGACAGCAACCGCGAGCCCCTCAGCTCCCGACGCTTCGCTGGCGACCCCGTCACCAACCGCCAGCCCTGCAGAAGCCCAGGCACCCGCCGTCGAAAAGGCCGTCATCGAGGCGACAGCCCCGTTGTCGGTCATGATCAGCGAGGACCTCGCTTTCGTGGGCAAACCGTTTGAGGCTCAGCTCCAGGTTGTCGGCGGGACCGCCCCGTACACCGTTGTGGCGACCGATGTCCCGGCAGGTTTGGTTTTCAACTCCGCGACCCTGAGCTTCACAGGAACACCTACAGAGCTGTACAGCCCATCGCCGTCGGTCACTGTTTCAGACTCATCGGATCCCCAACAAACACTGACTGAACAGATAAACATCGACGTCAAAAGCTACTACCCGCCGAGCGTCTACGTGTCGGATGCCGAGCTGCTGCCGGGCATGGGCACGTTCGACGACGGTGTGGTGGGGTGGCACTACGACGAGTTCCTTCAGTACTCCGGGGTAGACCGTGAGCACGCCCGGATCTCATTGGTCTCGGGGCAACTTCCCCCGGGCCTTGAGCTCCGCGAAGCATCGGTTTCCGGAGTGCCGACCACTGCGGGTACCTATGATTTATCCTCCGTGTCCAAGACCGTTTCGGTTCCTCGGACAGGACGTCCAGCATCATCGTCCACGCCTTGGGAATGCAGACCACTGGATTCGACGTTCCGCCGGCTGTCTTGGGCGAGCCCTACTCGGCCAAGATCGCAGAGGCAACCGGGGGAGTAGCCCCCTACGTCTTCGGCTATTCCACGCGGAGGCACTTTGCCGGTGGTCTGTCGTCGAGCGATCCCGGGCCAGAGGGTTTGGAGGTGGATGCGAACGGATTCCTTACGGGGATACCCACCCGCGTTGGCAGTTTCAGTATCGCTGTGTGGGTCCGCGACTCCGATCAGCTGAAGCAGCGCATTTTCTGGACGACCGTGACGGTCCTGGCCACCCGGCCACCCGCGGAGAACCCGCCGGCGCCGGCAGTTCCAGCACCTCCGGCGGCTGTGACACCGGCAGGAGCGGAGGTCCCGGCGTCGGGCGCTGAACTTACCAACGCTGACCTTACCGGCGTTGAACTCGCGGCGACCGGCTTGGAGTCCGGACGCCTGAACGCCACGCTGTGGGCTGCCGTGGGTCTGCTGGCTGCGGGCGCTGCCCTGACGGCGATCAACAGCCTCAGGCGCCGGCGAAGCAGCCCGGTGTGAGGCAACCGGCATAATTGGTGGCATGCGACGGACTGTTTTGGGGATTCTTGCTGCCGCGCTCTTGGTCTTGACCACAGGGTGTTCCTTCGCCACGGAGGATCCGGACTACGTCCCTCCGGCCCCGTTGGCGCCCCTGGAGCAACTGAAACAGGTTCCCGTCACCGAGCAGACCACCCTTTCCGCAGGCGAGGATGTCACCGCCTTCGTCACCAAGGACCGCACCATCGTGTGCGCCCTGACATCCGCCAGGGGTGGCCACCTGAACTTGCCCTACGAGGCCAATTCCTACTCGGACGCCGCCAACAACAAGTTCGCCGTAGTCCCTGTGGCTCATTGCGAACTGGCCAAGTATGCCAAGCCGGACCTGGCCGACATCGCCGATGACTGCGCCGGAACGGGCCTGGGCTACCTCGGCGGCACGGCCCTCCTCTCGCCGGACAAAGCCGTCTACGGCTCATGTCGTTCCGGCGTAACACAAATGGAGTCGGAGTTTGGGCCCAAAGGCAGCCGCAACGGGCCCATCTCCAAGCTGCGGGAGTTGGCCGATGGGCAGAACATCGAGCGCAACGGGCTGCGCTGCTCTGCCTACAACAGCGGTGTTGCCTGCGGAAACGTCTCCGGTGGCGTGGCTTTCTTCGTGACTCCCGAGGGGTACCAACTGATTTCCGACGGCGGCAAAACAGTCACGGGGAACCTGAAACAGGCCGGCTGAGGCCGGACGGACGGGCGGCGAAAGGCCCAAAAACCGCGCCATTCTGCGGTTTTTCTACAGGAGATAGAAGTGTAAGGTTACTCACTTAACAGGTAGTGTGTAGCTGGCGGGACTCCTCATAGGGCTAAAGTTCCGAGAGGACCTTACGCAATGTGACCGGCTTCAATCCTGGTTGTTACCGCGTACTTTCCGCAGCTGGCTATCGCGGTCATCGCGGTTCCCGGCTGAACAGAAAACTACTTCGACGTAGAAGGACACTAAACCGTGGACCTGTTTGAATATCAGGCGCGCGATATGTTCGAAGCGCACGGTGTACCCGTGCTCGCCGGCATCGTGGCGCACACTCCTGAAGAAGCAAAGGCAGCTGCCGAGAAGATCGGCGGCGTAACTGTCGTCAAGGCACAGGTTAAGGTTGGTGGCCGCGGCAAGGCTGGCGGCGTCAAGGTTGCCAAGACTGCCGAAGAGGCACTTGAGCACTCCACCAACATCCTGGGCATGGACATCAAGGGCCACACCGTCAACAAGGTGATGATCGCCCAGGGTGCTGACATCGCCGAGGAATTCTACTTCTCGGTCCTCCTGGACCGCGCCAACCGCAACTACCTGGCCATGTGCTCGGTAGAGGGCGGCATGGAAATCGAGCAGCTTGCTGTCGAGCGTCCCGAGGCCCTGGCCAAGATCGCCATCGACCCCGCTGTGGGCATCGACCAGGCAAAGGCTGACGAGATCGTCGCAGCTGCAGGTTTCGCTGAAGAACTGCGCGGCAAAGTCGCCGACGTCATTCTGAAGCTGTGGGACGTCTTCAAGAAGGAAGACGCAACCCTGGTTGAGGTCAACCCGCTGGTCCGCACCGGCGCAGGCGAGATCGTCGCCCTCGACGGCAAGGTCTCCCTGGACGAGAACGCTGACTTCCGCCACGTGCACCACGCCACGCTGGAAGACAAGGACGCCGCTGACCCGCTCGAGGCCAAGGCCAAGGCCCAGGACCTCAACTACGTCAAGCTGGACGGCGAAGTAGGCATCATCGGCAACGGCGCCGGTCTCGTGATGTCCACCCTCGACGTCGTCGCTTACGCAGGTGAGAACCACGGCAACGTCAAGCCCGCCAACTTCCTGGACATCGGCGGTGGAGCTTCCGCCGAGGTCATGGCCAACGGTCTGGACGTCATCCTTGGCGATTCCCAGGTCAAGAGCGTGTTCGTGAACGTCTTCGGTGGCATCACTGCGTGTGACGCCGTGGCAAAGGGCATCGTGGGTGCACTTGCTGAGCTTGGTTCCTCCGCGAACAAGCCGCTGGTAGTCCGCCTCGACGGCAACAACGTTGAGGAAGGCCGCCGCATCCTGACCGAGGCCAACCACCCGCTGGTAACCCTGGCCGCCACCATGGACGAGGGCGCCGACAAGGCTGCCGAGCTCGCCAACGCAGCTAAGTAAAGGGACGCGACAATGTCTATCTACCTCAACAAAGACTCCAAGGTCATCGTTCAGGGCATCACCGGCGGCGAAGGCACCAAGCACACCGCCCTGATGCTCAAGGCGGGCACCAACATTGTTGGTGGCGTCAACGCCCGCAAGGCCGGCACCACGGTCCTGCACGGCGACAAGGAAATCAACGTCTTCGGCACCGTCAAGGAAGCCATCGCTGAAACCGGCGCAGACGTCTCCATCGTCTTCGTCCCGCCGGCATTCACCAAGGACGCCGTTGTTGAAGCCATCGAAGCCGGCATCGGCCTCGTTGTGGTCATCACAGAAGGCGTTCCGGTTCAGGATTCCGCCGAATTTTGGGCACTGGCCCAGTCCAAGGTTGACGCTGACGGCAAGCAGATCACCCGCATCATCGGGCCGAACTGCCCCGGCATCATCACCCCGGGCGAAGCCCTGGTGGGCATCACCCCGGCGAACATCACGGGCAAGGGCCCCATCGGCCTCGTGTCCAAGTCCGGTACCTTGACCTACCAGATGATGTATGAACTCCGCGACCTCGGCTTCTCCACCGCGATTGGTATCGGTGGCGACCCCATCATCGGCACCACGCACATCGACGCCCTGGCTGCGTTCGAAGCTGACCCCGAGACCAAGGCAATCGTCATGATCGGCGAAATCGGTGGCGACGCTGAAGAGCGGGCAGCCGACTTCATCAAGGCCAACGTCACCAAGCCGGTTGTGGGCTACGTTGCCGGCTTCACGGCTCCCGAGGGCAAGACCATGGGCCACGCAGGCGCCATCGTGTCCGGCTCCGCTGGCACCGCACAGGCCAAGAAGGAAGCTCTCGAAGCTGCCGGCGTGAAGGTCGGCAAGACGCCGTCCGAGACCGCCAAGCTGCTGCGCGAAGTTTTCGCAACGCTCTAGTTTTATCGCCGAAAGGCACCTGAAGTACGACGACGGCCCGGCGCCTTCCCCACGGAAGGTACCGGGCCGTCGTCGTGCTTTAAGCGATGGTCTTTCCACGTGCTGGACATGGCTGACGCGGGCCGAAGAGTCTGGGGGAAAACTCCGACCCGCGCCAGGTTCATGGGGCCGGCTAGGCGATGACTTTCATGGCCTGCCAGCCGGTGCCGAGGCTGATCGGCGGTACGCTGCTGAACGTTCCGCCTCCCGATCCGGGATACAGCCACAAGGTGTCTCCGATGCGGCCTACGACGTCGTTCTTGCCGTCGCCGTCAAGGTCCCGCGGCCCGGCCATCGCAGTGCGGGTTCCCCAGCCCGTGCCGATCTGCGTCCACTGCAGCCAGCCCCCGGAACCATTTCCCGGATACAGCCATAATGCGCCTGTGTCGGTCCGCCGCGCCAGTACATCTCCCTTGCCGTCGCCGTTGAAATCACCGGTGCTGAAGATGGCATTCATGACGTCCCAGCCCCAGCCGACCGTGTAGGGCGTCCGCTGTCCTCCGGTGCCGTTTCCTTCGTACAAGCGGAGCTCGCCGTTGCTTCGACGGCCGATGAAATCAGGGATGCCATCGCCGCTGAAGTCGCCGGGGGAGAAGAGCTGCGTCATGGTGCTCCAGCCCGTGCTGACCTGGGTACGTGCCCCGAAGCTGCCTGCACCGTCGCCGGGGTAGAACCAGAGGATGTCACCCGCCCGTGCCAGGAGGTCGGGCTTGCCGTCCTTGTTGAAGTCGCCGGGGGTGACGGTGTCCGTGATGGTGGACCAGGCTGGTGCGGCCAGCGCGATCTTCCTGGGGTCCAGTCCGCCGGATCCGTTGCCGGGGTAGAGATACAGGTTTCCGGCAGTATCGGCGGCCAGTACGTCAGCGCGGCCGTCACCGTCGTAGTCATGGGCCGACGGCGGTCCCGCTGCAGGCACGGTGTAGGTCTGCGTCCCCACAGCCGAGGTGTTGCCGGCGGTATCTACGCCGATGTACTTGAGCACCAGTGTGGAGCTGCCCATGACGATCGGATTGGCGGCGTTGTACTTGATGTTGGTGGCTGACTCCGTGGCCGTGGGCGTACTGCCATTAGTGGTGTAGTAGATGGCGGCAGGCTCATTGGCGGACAGTGCGATGGTGGCTCCACTGGCCAAGGCTCGGCCGGTGGGGTTGGCCGTCACAGTGGGGGCCGCAGTGTCCGGTGGCACGGTGTAAGTCTGGGTGGCCACCTCGGAAACGTTGCCCGCGGTATCCCTGGCGAAGTACTTCAACGTCATCGGGCCGGGACCGTTGAAGGGGATCGCCGTGGTGTAGGGGAGCCCGGCCGTCAGCGGATCGGTACCGTCTGTGGTGTATCGGATATCGGCGGGCTCGTTCGCGGACAGTGTGATGGTGGTGCCCGGAGCATACTGGCCACCCACCGGGTTGGCGGTCACCACCGGCTTGATGACATCCGGACCCGTGGAGTAGGTCTGCGTGACCACAGCGGAGGCGTTGTTCGCGCTGTCCACGGCGAAGTACTTCAGGGTCAGCGGGCCGCTCAACGTCAGTGGAGCGGTGTACTTGCTGCTGGCCGTCGTGGGAGTGCTTCCATTGGTGGTGTAGTAAATGGTGGATGTTTCATTGGCGGTCAGGGTGATGGACTGGCCCACCGCGTAGGTTCCACCCGGGGGTGCCGCGGTGACGACGGGGGCCACGGTGTCCGCGCCAAGGTAGGCCTCAAATTCGGCCAACCCGGCGTTGGTGGTGCCGGTACTGACTGAGGTGATGTTGAGCCGTACCGAGCTCACTGTCTTGGCAGGAAACTTGATGGTGAGCCCCGATCCGTTATTGGGCAGGGACGGGACCGCCACAGTGCTTCCATCCGAGAACTGCAGGTTCCCGCCGGTGATCTGATCCGTCAGGAGGGGGCGATCGGACAGGGTGACCGCATTGATGGTCCGGGTGGGGGTGAAATTGTATTGGATCCAGCTGCCGGCCTTCTCCCCGGCGGAGACCCATTCACGCGTGGCATCCATTGGAGTGCCCCAGTGGTAACCGTCACGGACCTTTTCGGGGCTCTGCGCTGCAGCCTTCTGCGACGACGCCGTGACGGTGGTACCTGCCGATTTAGCGGCGTTGCCCACCCACTCGATGGCCGTAATGTACTGCCGTTTCAGCCACTCGTCGTAAGGGGAATCCGGACAGCCCTCGCCGGGACTGCTGCAGACGTACATGTCGAAATCAGCGAACCGCACAAAGGTGTCCACCTTGGCGGTGAGCTCAGCCCCGGTCACGTTCTGGGCGTATTCATCAATGACATAGGCGTCGTAGGCCATGGACGTGTGCGGTCCGGTGTAGCTGCGGGTGGCAAGCTGGGCAAATTTTGCGGTGGCCCAGTGGTCGCTGTGGTCGTACGGGCTGGTGAAGTTCCCGGTCCAGTCCTGGGTGCGGAAGGTGGTGGGCTGGAAGTTCGCCACGAGGCGGTTCAACGCTGACTGGAACTGGGACTTGGTGAAGGTTGCGGCGTTGTCCACCGGGCGTATGGAGGACAGCCGGCCGTCCCAGAGTTTGAGGATGCTCTGGCTGTTGTATGCTGCGCTGCCCAAGCCATTGGGGAAGCCGTCCGGGAGCCGCATGTACACCACGGAGATGTTGGGGGCGCCGTTGAGGGTCCGCAGGGTCAGAGGGCGTCCCGGGACGCCGGCATCGGAGGTAGTCCAACTGTTGGAGACCCCGGCCATCTTGGCGTAGCTGGCCTGGATTCCTGATTCGAGGCTGCGCCAGTAGGTGGCTCCTTCTCCGGCCTCGCCGGCGGTGGCGAACACCGTTTGGACGCAGCGCTTCGCCTGAATGTCGCGCATAAAGTCCGGGCTGAGGAAGAGCAGGTCATCGTCAGTGTGCGCCACGATCTGCATGGCACCGCCGGTGCCCGCGCACGGCGGTTCAGCAGCAGCGGCGGGAGCTGCGGTGGTGAGGGCGAATCCGCCTACGACCAACGCGGGCCCCAGGAGAAGGCCCAGAAGGCGTTGGGTGAGAGAAGGGCGGCTAATCTGAGGGAGAGGACGACTGGCGTATTTTGTACGGTCCACAACCATGCTCCTTTGAGCAGATGTTGGGCCCCCCAGCCGGCAAACTTACGACGCCCCCCGGACGTCTATGAATGAAGTTGGTACTGGCTGAACTTCCGACGGAACTGAAAGCGATGCAGTGAGAGTTACTGTAGCCCAACTGTGGGAGCGTGAATAGAGTGCCGGCAAACGTCCACGAACTTCTTGAAGGGCAGCAACCGCTCCGCATCGGGAATGACGGACGCCTCGGGATGCCACTGCACGGAGGCTACCCACCGGGTGGGATCCTCCAAGGCCTCCACCGTCCCGTCTTCGGCGATGGCCGTGACCACCAGGCCCTCGCCCACCCTGTCCACCGCCTGGTGGTGCCCGGAAGCAATCTTGATGGTGGTCCCCCCGGGAGCTCCATAGAGTGCCGCCGCTTTGGATCCAGCCGTGAGGCGAACGTCATGCCAAGCCCACTCGCCGGCCGCGGGATCGTGTGGATCCAGGCCACTGTGGGTTACCGAGGTAGGGGCCATGTCCTGAATCAGCGTTCCGCCGTACAGCACGTTCAACAACTGGTGGCCGCGGCAGACACCTAGCAGCGGCAGGCCGGCGTCGATGGTTGCCCGGGCAACATCCACGTCCAAATGGTCCTGCTCCTGGTTCACGTCGTACAGCGAATCCTCGGGATCCTGGCCGTACAAGCGGGGATCAATGTCGCCGCCTCCCGGCAGCAGCACGCCGTCGAGCATCTGCATTTCGGCAGCCAGGCGGCCGGCGCTGTCTGCCGACACCGGCGTCAGCAGCACTGGCTGCGCACCGGCCTCGCGCAACAGGTCCACGATGAAGGTGAAAAGTCGATTGGCTTCACCCACCCGGGCATCGGGGGTGTCCGAACTGCTAAGACGGATCGGAACACCGATACGCGGACGGGCAACTTCTGAACTCTTCATGTTTCATGATGCACTGGACAGCCGCCCGGGGCGCAAACGCCCGCGTCACGGTCCGTCGATACTACGCTGAAACCATGAATCGCACCGGAGCCCTGAACCCGAGCCCGCGGACACTCGACATAGAAAGCGTGGTCCAGTTCCGCCATCTGGTAACCGCAGGAGCCGGGACCATGAATGGCTGGCACGCGCAGTCGCTGGACCTGCGTGGCCACGCACGGGAGCTCAAGTCCATGGATCCCCAGGGCGCGATCTTTTTGGGGTGCACCTTCGACGACGGCGTGGAAGAGAGCCTGCGTCGCCGTGGCGCGCTGATCTTTCCCAAGCTTCACGGCGTACCGTTCGATCCCTACCGGAACAGCCTCTACACGGCAGGGGAGCTCTACCAGGACATCTCCGCCACTGAGTACGAGTCAACCCTCGACGCCCTGGTCTACCAGTGGAGTATCCTCCCCGGGCAGCGGGGAAGCCTGGACGCCACCCTGGCCGCGGCCCTGCACGACCACGCAATCGGCGATGCCCTGGACGAACTCCTGGACCACGGGGCACTTTCCGGGACCCAAGTGGTGGGTGTCATGGGTGGACACGCCGCCCAGCGCGGCACCAGCGACTTCGCCGACGCCGCCCGGCTGGGCCGCCTGCTCGCCCAATCAGGATTTGCCGTCGCCACCGGCGGGGGACCCGGGGCCATGGAGGCGGCCAACCTGGGTGCCTACATGAGTGGAACGTCCGACGCCGATGCTGAGGCCGCGCTGGAAAGCCTCGCCGGAGTGCCGGGGTTCAGACCCTCGGTGACGGCTTGGGCACGGCAAGCAGCCGCCGTCGTCGAACGTCATCCGGAAGGCACACCGACCCTGGGGATTCCCACCTGGTTCTACGGCCACGAGCCTCCCAACCTGTTCGCCACACATGTTGCCAAGTACTTCGCCAATGCCGTCAGGGAAGCCATCCTGCTGGAGCTGTGCACCGGCGGGATCGTCTTCCTTCCGGGCGCCGCTGGAACGGTGCAGGAGATCTTCCAGGACGCCTGCGAGAACTACTACGGAGCGCCCGAAACCATCAGCCCCATGGTGCTGGTGGGACGTGAACACTGGGAACGGACACTCCCGGCCTGGCCCATGCTGCAGAGCCTGGCCGCGGGAAAACCCATGGAGGAGAAGATCTTCCTGGTGGACACCGTGGAAGAAGCGCTCGCAGTGGTGGCCGGCCAGGCGTGAGGCGCGGCTAGAAGTCCTTGCTGCAGGGACCCGAGCCGAGTTGGGCCAGGCCGGTCCTGTCACCGGCAGCGTACTGGCGGACCCAGGAAGCCTGGTCGAACATCAGTTGCCGGGGATCGTCCACGTGGTCAAGGCCCAGCAGGTGTCCCAGCTCATGCATGATCACCGCTACGCCGATCTCCTTGCCCTCGGAGGTGTCCACGATGCCGGCGAACTGCGGGGCGTCCAGGGACACCGTACCGGTGACATAGGCCTTGTAGCCGTCGCTCAGGCCAATCGAGGAACTCCCTCCCAGGCCCACGGTTTGGCCGGTCAGGCGCGGCACCTGCTCCGGAGTGCTCCACGCAATCAGGACGGGCGCCCATCGGTCACCGTATCTGGCGGGCTGGTATCCCTGCCTGTTGGTGGAGGGGACCTCGGAACTGGGGCCGTCGTAGACGAACTTCAATCCGGTGGCCACGCTGGCTTGGCGAATGGCCTCTTCCACCAGTGGTTGCCAGGACGGATCCCCGAGATCGGCGTTCACCACGTAGTGGATGGGCCTGCACGGGGAGTAGGCCAGGGGAGTGCCGTCCTCCTTGACGGCAAGGAACTTGTACGAGGTACTGGTCCGGTTCACCGGTGCCGGAGTTCCCAGTGGCGCATCGGCTTCTTCCAGGCCGGGCACAGGCTCTTGGCGCTGCCCGAACGGGACCAACCCGGGCCGGGGTGCCTGGCTTTGCGAGGCGGAGGAGCCGTACAGGAACCGCTGCAGGTCGCCGCTGAAATACGCCCCCGCGCACACCAGTCCGAGGATGCCCAGGAATAACAGGATCGCGGCGATGCTGCTGTGCTTGACCGGCGGTGCCGGTGCCGGTGGCAGCGTGGCCCCGGGTCGGTAGGGGCCATGCGGAGGATCATGCGGGCGAAGGGGATCGGGGTCCTGCCACTGGGGCGACCCGTTAGGTTCCATGGAACCCCCTGACGTGGAGGCCGCGACGGGAGGTGGGGCGCCGCCGTCGACCGTAGCCGCCAGCATAAGTCCGGACACGCCGGGAGTCCATGGCCCCCCGAACCGGCTGTCAGATGTCCTTGCGGCAGGGGGCCGAGGCAAGGAGGTGCAGTCCGGTCAGGTCGCCGGCCGCAAGGCCGTCAGGGGCGCCGATTTCCGGGTACATGAGTTGGACCGGGTCATCAACATGGTCCAGGCCCATGACGTGCCCCAACTCGTGCTGCATGACGGCGAGGACGTAGTCGGCGCCTTCGGGATCAGCAAGGAGTTCGGCGACCTGCGGGGTGTCCAGCTCCAGGCTGCCCGTGATGTAGCTTTTGGGTCCATTGTTCAGCGAGTACATGGTGCTGCCGCCCGTACCAATGACTTTTTCCGCCAAAGCCGGTGCTGCCTCCGGAGTGGTCCACGAAATCAGCAGGGGCGCCCATCGGTCGCCGTACTTGGCCGGCTGGTATGGCTCCCGTCGGTCTACCGGCAACTCGTCGGTGGTCCCGTCGTTGACGAACTGGATTCCTGAAGCTGCGGAGACGTTCGCGATCGCTGCCTCCAGCAGTGCATCGGAACCTTCCGGCGCGGACCCTTCGTTCACCACGTAGTGCAGCGGGCGGCATGGCGAGTACCCCACCGGAGTGCCGTCGTCGTTGGTAGCCAGGAACTTATACGACTCGTTGGTAGTCTCCGGCACCTTCGGCGAGGCCAGCGGGGCGTCCGCCTCCTCAAATCCGGGCGGCGGGGCGTCTGCTGCACGTGCTGGCGCCGTCTGCTTCTGCCCGGGTGTCCCGTCGTGCGCGGCACCAGGGACGCTCACACCCGGGAAAAGGGCGGTGATCCGCGGGTCTCCATGCAGGAATCCGCTGACCAACACTGCCACCACAGCGGCAATTCCGGCCATGAGCACGCCACGGAGAATGTGCCAGGCCGTGCCGGTACGCCGGTGCTTTGGCGCACGCGTTTCCCGCTCCGAGTCCACGGTTCTCCATTCCTCACGCCCTGGTCACGCGGGGCAGCGCGGAGGACGAACCAACATTACGGGCTGCGGGGGGAACCGTCCAAACTAGACGATGGTTGCCCCGAACACCAGGCCCAGCCCATACGTGGCGGCAGCCGCTGCAAGGCCGATCGCGAGCTGGCGCAGCCCGCGGCTCAGCGGCGAGGTCCCGGACAGCAAGCCCACGACGGCGCCGGTCGCCAAGAGCGCGATGCCCACCAGCACACCGGCCACCATCAAGGCGGCAAAGCCCGTCATGCCGAAGATGAAGGGCAGGATGGGAACGATGGCACCGGACGCGAAGAAGCAGAAGCTGGACATCGCTGCGCCCCATGCCGAACCGACGGATTCGTGCTCGTCGGTGGCAGGTTTCTCGGGCTGCAAGGAGAGGCTGGGATCGCAGTCGCAGCTGAACAGGCCCATTCGCTCTGCGGCGCGATGCTCAGCGGCCTCGCGCGTCATGCCGCGGGCAAGGTAGACCAGCACCAATTCGTTGTGTTCGATGTCCAACGACGGTGCTGCCGTGAGAGTGGCTTGGGTGGGCAGCGTCGCGTTGAGCAGTTCCCGCTGGGAGCGTACAGAGACGTACTCGCCGGCGCCCATGGACAGTGCGCCCGCCAAAAGACCTGCCACACCGCTCATCAGCACCACCGGACTGGGTACGCCGGTGGCGGCCATGCCCATGACCAGCGAAAGGTTGCTCACCAGGCCGTCGTTGGCGCCGAAGACCGCGGCACGGAAGGTCCCGGAGAGCCGGTTCCGACCACGGGTAGCCAGGCCCCTGACCACCTCTTCGTGGATCTGTTCGTCAGCCACCATGGCGGGTGTTGCCGCGGGTTCGGAGCCGTAGGGGGAGCGGCCTTCTGCGCGTTGGGCCAGGGCCAGTACAAAGACCGACCCGAAGTTGCGGGCCAGGAATCCCAGGAACTGGCTGCGGGCTGACGCGGCCTTGGGCATTCCGGCGTGCTCACCCAGGAGCTTGAGCCAGTGGGCCTCGTGCCGGCCTTCGGCCTCGGCCAGGGCCAGCAGGATTTGGCGTTCTTCGCCGTCGCGCCTCTGGGCGAGTTCGCGGTAGACAGCGGCCTCGGCGCGCTCGTCGGCGAGGTACTGACGCCACCGGCGGATGTCGGCGTGCGAGGGCGCCGCGGGTTCCGTTCCGACGTTCTCGAGGGCTGCCGATTCCGGGGTGGGGTCCGGAGCTGGGCTCGACGAACCGGGGGATTCCTGGTGCTGTTGCACTTTCTCTCCTGTGCTGGGTGGGGTAATTGCGGCCCCATTGCACGCCCCACTGTACCGCTTATCTGCGCGGTTTTTTGGCTGGTATTCCTCACTTGGAATGTTCGGCGCACCGTAATTTCCGGCCGTCCTTGACCCCCGACTTAGCCGGTGCTCAGATGGAAGGACAGGGGCGGGGGCCCACCCCGCACACGTTCAACAGGGCTTGAGCGGCCCACGAGACGGAGGTTGCACCATGAACACCACCGAATCACACGCCAACTACCCGGAACGGACCACCATTGAGTCAGATCCGGCCTACGACTACGCCGAGGACCAGGAAGTGGACGAGGCCTGGGTGGAAGAAGTGGACGCCCCCGAGGACGACGAACGTGTGGTCCCCATCGACGAGACCGAGGAATTCCGCGAAGCAGACGAGGAAATCTAGGCGGGCTCCTCGTGGCTGAGTGTGTAGTGAAGCTGCACGCCGGCGCGTTTGCCGGCCGCCGCAACAGTCACGGTTAGGGTTCTCGACGCATCACACCAAAGGGTCGGCCGGACCGCTCGGGCCAACGCCTGCGCGATCAGGTGCGGTTGGGGATGTCCGAACCGCATGGTTCCGGCCTTGGCAGTGATGGTCACCGTGCCCAGGAAGAGGTCGACGGCGGGAATCACCGCGACTGTGTGGGTGGCTGTTGTTGCCGGGGTACTGGTAGCCGGGGTGGTATCGCCTTGGTACGGCAAGGGACTGCTCCTTGGGGGAGTGCTCTTGCCCGCTCGGTTGTCTCTGGTCCGGGACGGGCCGCTTCCTCATCCGAACCACCCGTGAACATGGGGTTGGTGTGTGGCCAGTCGGAGCTTGGCACCACATCTCTTGAAGCTGGGACCACCTTACCGCACGGCTGTCCAGCAAGTTGGGGCGCCCTCTTCCCGGGGACAAAACAACGGCGGCGCCACCCCGGAAAGGGGAGGCGCCGCCGTCGAATTTTGCTCTGTTGCTTGCAGCGCTACTTGTGGCTGCTGACCGGGTGGGCCTCAGGCGGGAGTTCCTCAGAGACGGCACCGGCAACGCGCTTGTCCCAGGCCTCGCGGACTGCGGGATCAGTGGGCGGGGTGAGCAGTGAAATCACTACGTAGGCGATGAACGAAGCGGCGAGACCGTAGTAGATCGGTTCGTTGGCGTAGACGCCGTCCGCGCTCGGAATGACACCCAGGGCGAAGAGGATCAGCAGGGTCAGTGTCAGCACCGATCCAACTGCCATGGACCATGCAGCGGCGATGCCCGTGCCGCGCTTCCACACCAAACCGCCCAGGATTGCGACCAGGAGGCCACCCACCAGGATGTCGTAGGCGATGGTGAGGGCAATCACCACGTCCTGAGCCGCCATGGAAATCAGTACTGCCACGATGCCGAGTCCAAGAACCCAGTAGCGGTTGGCTTTGACGTCGTGCTCGGGGTTTTCGCTGTCATCGGTGTTGATGTTCTTGCCGAACCAGCTGGCCACGAACGGGACAACGTCCGCACGTGCCACCGTGGCTGCGGCGATCAGGGCGCCGGATGCGGTGGACATCATGGCCGCAACAGCCGCGGCCATGACCAGGCCGCCGATGCCGACGGGCAGGATGTGGGTTGCCACCTCGGCGTAAACAACGTCCTTGCCGAGGTTGGTGACATCGATGTCCGGCAGTGCCACCCGGGCGGCCAAGCCGATCAGGGCGCCGGCGATGCCGTAGAGGATGCAGTAGACGCCGGCCGTGGCGCCGCCCCAACGGGCAACGGCGGGGGTCTTGGCAGTGAAGACGCGCTGCCAGATGTCCTGACCGATCAGGAGGCCCAGTGTGTAGACCACGAAGTACGTGATGATGGTCTGGGCGCCGATGCCATCGATCTGGAAGAAGGTCTCATCGAGGCGCTCACGGATGCCGTCCATGCCGCCGGCAGCGTTCAGGACGAACGGGAGCATCAGGAAGAAGATACCGACGGTCTTGATGATGAACTGAACCTGGTCGGCCAGCGTGATGGACCACATGCCGCCAATGGTGGAGTAAACCAGGACGATCGCGCCGCCAACGGCGATGGCAAGCCAGCGTTCCCAGTCGAAGAGCACCACGAAGATGGTGGCGTAGGCGCCGGTGGAAGTAGCGCAGAGCATGAGCGTGTACGCCAGCATGACGATGCCGGAGGTCTGCGTGGCCCTGCTGCCGTAGCGAAGGCTCAGCATCTGGGAGACCGTGTAGATCTTCAGGCGCTGGATGGTGCCGGCGAACAGGAGGCTGAGCAGCAGCACGCCTGCGCCGATGGCCACTACCAGCCACATGCCGGAGATGCCGAACTTGTAGCCGAGGCCGACGCCGCCCACGGTGGAAGCGCCACCGAGGACCACAGCGGCCATGGTGCCGGTGTAAAGGAACGGTCCCAGGCGGCGGCCAGCCACCAGGAAGTCGCTGTTGTTCTTGGTGCGGGACTTGCCCCACCAGCCGAATGCCAGCATGGCGAGCAGGTACACCACCACGATTGCGATGTTTATAGCCGAAGATTCCATGAGCGGTCCTTGGAGCTGATGCACGGAGGTTGGGGTTTTCGACGATACTCCTGCGAAGCGTCGAAGTCTCTGTGCTGATGGTTGGAGATTGGGGAAGGGTGTTGTGTGCCTCACAGACAACACTTGTTGCCTATGAGGATATGTTGTGATCGGAGTAACAGTCAAGATGCTTTAGTCACGGTTCCGCCGGTTCTGGTCCTGTTGGCTCGTCTCCCGGCTACTATTGCTCCAATGACAGGGCCAGATGACAGGCCTGAAAGGTTCGTGAATGAAGGCTCTCCCCGTTGAACCGAGCAATGTTCCCGTTGCCATCGGTTCCAGAATCCGCGCAGCCCGGCAGGCGCAGCGCCTCACCATTGAGCAGGTGGCTGATGCCACCGGGCTGACCAAGGGCTTCCTCAGCCGCGTGGAGCGTGACCTGACGTCGCCGTCGGTCGCTTCACTGGTCACCCTGTGCCAGGTGTTGTCGGTCTCTGTGGGTGACTTGTTCGCCGCCCCGGAGACGCACCTGACCAAGCGCGACGACGGCCCCCGTATCTCCCTGGGTGGCCAAGGCATCGTGGAGCGGTTGCTGACGGCCCGCTCCGAGCGCAGGCTCCAGATTTTGCAGGCCACCATTGAGCCGCGGGGCCGCGGGGAGAACGAGCTCTACGCCGTGGACTGCGACGTCGATGTCCTGCACGTGATCAAGGGCAGGATCAAGCTCATTCTGACCAACGAGGCATACGACCTCGAAGAAGGGGACACGCTCTCCTTCCCCGGCCGCGAACCGCACACGTGGATCAACCCCACGGACGAGACCGTCGAGGTGCTCTGGGTGTTGGTGCCGGCGGCGAGCCGCTAGGTTTTCCTGCCCTGCCCTTTCAGCTGCTGCTGCGCTCCTTCCCAGTTACCTCCCGTTCTGGGGGCCGGGTGGTGCGCTGAGCCTCGGGAATCCGGGGGCCGGCGGAAGGGAGTGGGCTGCTAACCGGGAGGGAGCGTACCGGGCCTTCGTGCAAGGACTGCCCTGACTTCTGCAACAACGCGGTCCGGCTCGAACCAGATCACCTCCGGTGGATACCTCAGCACTGCATATCCGTTGACGGTGGAGGCGTTGTTCCGTGACAGGTCATTCCGCAGGTCCTGTCTACTGGAGTGGTACGCGAAGCCATCCACTTCGACAATGAGGAATTCCTGGAGAAGAAAGTCCACGCGCCCCACTCCAGGTATTGCCACCTGCGCGTCGAAGGCAATTCCGTGGGCGCGGAACAAGTGCTGCGCATCCACCTCAATAATGGATTCCGCACGTAGGTCGAGCTCGTGCAGAGCCTTCAGGGCCGGCCTCGACCTGTCCCCGCGAAGCTGCTCCTTAAGCAGTGCCAGGGGCACGCCGTGCAGCCGAATTGCCGATGTTGCCATGGCTGTTGACGCCGGAGCTTCCAGGCATGTCATCGCGTGAAGCACCACGTCCTCAATCGCTGCAACAGGGAGTGAGGCGTGGGGGTCGAAGCGCGCCGTTCTGTGCCTGATGAACCCGCTGCCGTGCCCGTGGTCGCAGGTCAGATGATGTTGGCTGGGGGCGGTCCTGAGCCAGAGGCCATAGTGCGATGCGGCGCTGGCGCAGGAGACAAGAGCGTTATTGCGGATGGCCGCAGCGAACTCCGGCCGGTGGTCACTGAGCATCAACACGCCCCGGCGGGGACGAATCGCTCCCCGGGACGTCAGTGACTCCACGTCCGAGCGGGAGAACCCTGCCCTGAGAAGTTGACCCGTGCGGGCTACTCCGCCGGCTTCCTGCAGATACTTCAAAGCGTCCATGCCTCCAGTCCAGCGGAATGGGGCAACTCCCGGAAGGCTCGATCTCCGGTATGTGGGTAAGTTGGCAGCGCGCTCCTCCCCGGTTGCTGGCCCTTCCTTGAGCACCCAAGGTCCGCCAGCCCCGGAAATCCGTGGGCCGGCGGCACCCCGGCGGCAACCAACCGGGAAGGAGCGCGCGGGGTAGCAGGCGGTCAGCCCACGTGCACCCACGGCCGGCGGGTGATGTCCGGCTCGGCTTCCCTCAGCACTTCCCGGGTCACCGGCGCGATCTCGCCTTCGCCGAAGAAGAGGAACTTGCTGAGGTTTGAAATCGGGTTGCCCTCGGTCCAACGGAAGTAGATGTGGGGCATGAATCCAGTGACGTCCCGGATGTGGAGCAGCACGGCCGCCACAGTGTTGGGGACGTTGTTGCTGTGTACTTCAAGGATCTTGAAACCGTGCCGGATCTTGCCCACAACCTGGAGTTCCTGTTCGAAGTCCGAGCTGTCATCCACAATGACCTCGATGAAGACGGCGTCGCAGTCGACGGGCAGGTGGCTGGCCTGCTGGGCGTGCTGTAGCTTCTCGCGGTACCTGCTGGCGCTGAGGTGTTTTGGTTCATGCGCGATGATCCGGACGGGCCCCTCGGAAGCATTGGCGGTGAATTCCAGGGCTTTCTCGTCCATTTTGATGTGGGTGGCCCGGAGCTCGAAGGCGCGCCGCATGCGGGAGATGAAGCTGACCACCATGATGCCCAGGATGAAGAGTGCCGCGATCTTCAGGCCGTCAGGACGCTCGATCGAGTTGACCACTGTGGTGTAGATGAAGACGAGGGAGATGATTCCGAAGCCGATGAACTGGCCACGTTGCTTCTTTCGGCGTGCGGACAGGGTGACTGCGATGGAAGCCGAGGTGATCAGGACCAGTACGCCGGTGGCATACGCGCCACCCTGGGCGTTGACGTCGGCCTGGAAGATGATGGTGACGATGAAGGCGATCACGGTGAACACCAGGACCAACGGGCGCAGTGCCCGGGCCCAGGCGGGGGCCATGCCGTAGCGGGGCAGGTATCGGGGAACGAGGTTCAGCAGCCCGGCCATGGCGGACGCTCCGGCGAACCAGAGGATGGCGATGGTGCTGACGTCGTAGACGGTGCCGAAGCCGTCGCCGAGGAACTTGTGGGCAAGGTAGGCGAGCGCGCGGCCCTCTGCTTTGCCACCGTCCTGGAACTCGGCGGCTGGAATCAGCATGACGGTGGTGAAGCTGGAGGTGATGAGGAACGAGCTCATGATGATGGCGGCCGTGGTGAGGAGCTTGTGGGCGCCCTTGATCCGGCCTGCGGGGTTTGCTTCGGTGTCTGTGGCGTGCCCCTTGATCTGGGGCATGACGGCCACGCCGGTTTCAAAACCGGAGAGTCCCAGTGCCAGGCGTGGGAAGACCAGAAGGGCCAGGGCGATCATCATGATGGGGTCGCCGTGGGAGGTGGTGAGTGCGGTCCACCAGTCGGTAATGACTCCGGCTTCGGTGAAGAGGTGGGTCATGGATACGACGATGACCACAAGGTTCAGTGCCAGGAACGCTGCCACCAGTACCACTGCCACATTGATGGCTTCCTTGAATCCGCGAAGGAAGACCACACCCAGCCCGGCGATCAAAGCCAGTGTAATGACAACGTGCTGGCCTTCCAGGAAGTGCGGCGCGAAGGGGTTCTCGATCAAGTGTGCTGTGGCGTCGGCAGCTGAGAGCGTGATGGTGATCATGAAGTCCGTGGCGGCGAATCCCAGGAGGGCCAGGACAAAGAGCTTGCCGCCCCAGCGGGGGAGGAGTCGTTCCAGCATGGCAATGGAGCCTTCGCCGCGAGGACTCTCGCGGGCCACGCGCCGGTAGACGGGCAGTGCGCCGGCCAGGGTTGCCAGCACCAGGAGCAGGGTGGCCAAGGGGGACAGCAGACCCGCTGCCAGTGCGGCGATGGCGGGCTGGTAGCCGAGCGTGGAGAAGTAGTCCAGGCCGGTGAGGCACATGACCTTCCACCAGGCTTGCGGCTTGTGGGCGTCCGACGGGCGGCCGTGGGGGCCTTGCCTCTTGCCCGAGGTGTCCGGCATTCCTTCCAGCAGCCAGGGCTTGAGCTTGAAGGAGTTCTTTGGCCGGTTGGCCGGATCGGCCGGAGGCCTCGACAAGGTTGTCACTGTGTCCTTTCGTGCAGCACGGTGCTGCTTCCGCAAGGAGCGTATGGCCGCTTTCGACGCCGGGACCCCGGTTTTTATGGAATCTTTACGCCCACTGTGACCGGCATCTCATGAAGCGCGCCATCAAAATCAATTTGTAAACAGGTGATGCATATTAGGCAACTTTGAGTGTATGATGGGTGTCACAGTTATCCCAGCTATCCACTAAGGAGTGGCGCATTTTGGAAGAGCTCCGTATTGAGGCCAACGGCAACCTTGGTCCCATCGATTCGTCCCGCATCCCGCGCTATGCCGGTGCCGCCACCTATGCCCGCCTGCCCCGCCTGGATCAGGTCTCCAAAGCCGACGTCACGGTAGTTGGCGTTCCCTTTGACTCCGGCGTCTCTTACCGCCCCGGCGCGCGCTTCGGCGCCAACCACGTACGCGAGGCCAGTCGCCTGCTCCGCCCGTACAACCCCGCCTGGGACGTGAGCCCGTTCGAGAACATCCAGGTTGCCGACGCCGGCGACATGGCCGTGAACCCGTTCAACATCAACGAGGCCATCGAAACCGTCCAGCAGAACGCCCTGGACCTCACGGCCAATGGCAGCAAGCTGGTCACCCTGGGTGGCGACCACACCATTGCCCTGCCCCTCCTCCGCGCAGCCGCGGAGCGCGCCGGTGAGCCGATCGCCATGCTTCACTTCGACGCACACCTGGACACCTGGGACACCTACTTCGGCGCCGAGTACACGCACGGCACGCCCTTCCGGCGAGCCGTCGAGGAAGGCATCCTGGACACCGAAGCCATCAGCCACGTGGGTACCCGCGGCCCGCTGTACGGCAAGAAGGACCTTGACGACGACCACCGCTTCGGCTTTGGAATCGTCACCTCCGCAGACGTCTACTACCAGGGCGTGCTGGAAACTGTGGCCAAGATCCGTGACCGCATCGGCAACCGTCCGCTGTACATCTCCGTCGATATCGACGTCCTGGACCCGTCCCACGCCCCGGGTACCGGCACCCCCGAGGCCGGTGGCATCACCAGCCGCGAACTCCTCGAAATCATCCGTGGCTTCCGCGGCATGAACCTCGTCGGTGCGGACATCGTGGAAGTCGCCCCGGCGTATGACCACGCAGAAATTACCGGTGTGGCAGGCAGCCACGTAGCCTACGAGCTCGTGACCCTCATGGCAGACAACGCCGTCGAAGGTGACCGCCAAGGTGCCCCGAACGGTTATGCACAGCAGGCACTGGGCGCCCGCATCGCAGAGCTCGCCAAGGCAACGGGAGACCAGCGATGATTGATTTTGATCCCGGCACGGCAGCGCCCACCAAGGGGACCAACCAGCGCAACGGCGGGGACCTCGTCGTCGAGACCCTTGAAGCGCTGGGTGCGAAAACCGTTTTCGGTATTCCAGGCCAGCACGCACTGGGTCTTTTTGACGCCATGGGCCGCGGCAACCTCCACTTTGTCTCCTCCCGCGTGGAGAACAACTCGGCGTTCGCTGCCGACGGCTACTCCCGCGCCACCGGCGAGGTAGGTGTGCTGTTCCTGTCCACCGGCCCGGGCGCGTTGACGTCCCTGGCAGGTTTGCAGGAGGCCTACGCCACGGGCGTTCCCATGGTGGTTGTCGCCAGCCAGATCCCGCTCGACGGCCTGGGCGCACGTCGCAAGGGCATGCTGCACCAGCTTGATGACCAGAAGGCTTCGGCCGCGAACGTCACCAAGAGCCAGCGACTGATCCAGCACGCCTCCGGTATCCCGTCGGCCATCCAGGACGCCTGGACTGAAGCGATTTCCTCGCCGCAGGGTCCGGTCTGGATCGAAATTCCGCAGAATGTCCTGCTGGACCCGATCATGGTGCCCCCGGTTGAGGACGCCCTCGCCGAGGCATTCGACAACCCGCCCCGCGTCGAGCTGATCCGCGAGGCCGTGAAGTGGCTTTCGACGGCGGAACGTCCGGCGATCATCGCAGGCGGCGGTACACGCCGTGGCCGTGCTGAGAAGTCGCTGCTCTCCATCGCCGAACAGCTCCGTGCTCCGGTCATCTGCACTCCGGGCGGCAACGGTGCGTTCCCGTGGACCCATGAGCTGTCCCTGCAGTCATGGATCGAGGACCGGTACATGACCGACGTCCTGGAAGACGCCGACGTCCTCATTGTGATCGGCTCGTCGCTGGGCGAAGTGACATCCAACTACTTCACGTTCGAACCCCGCGGCCGCATCATCCAGATCGACGCCGAACCCCGTGTCCTCGAATCCAACCGGCCGGGTCTGGGCATCCGTGCCGACGCCGGCCAGGCCCTCGCAGCACTGGACGAAGCCCTCGCGGCGGCAGGGGCCGCGGACAAGGTGACGCGATCCTGGCACGGCACCAGCCCGGAAGACGTAGTCAAGGATTCCCTGGCCAAGGTCAAGGCCCGCCTGGAATCCCAGGACCTTGCCAAGGAACTGAAGTTCATGTCGGACATCCGCGAGGCCGTCCCGGCCGACATGCAGACGTTCTGGGACATGACCATTTCCGCTTATTGGGGCTGGAGCTGCTGGGACGCCCGGCAGGGCCAGTTCCACTCCGCCCAAGGCGCCGGTGGCCTCGGCTACGGTTTCCCGGCTGCCATCGGTGGTGCCGTCGGGTTGGAGACCACGGGCAAACCGAGTCGTGTGCTCGCTGTGTCCGGTGACGGCTCGTCCATGTATTCCATCTCCGAGCTCGCCACGGCCAAGCAGCACAACGTCCCGGTCACCTGGTTGATCGTGGACGACGGCGGTTACGGCATCCTCCGTGAGTACATGGTGGGCGCTTTCGGTCAGGCCACGGCCACCGAGCTCGCGCGCCCGGACTTCGTGAAGCTTGCCGAGTCCTTCGGTGTCCCGGCACGCCGGGTAGCACCGGAAGAAGTGGGGGACGCGCTCAAGGCCTCCTTCGAAGCGGACGGACCCAACGTCGTCGTGGTTGAAACATTGCTGAAGATGTTCGGCCCCACGCATTTGGACGACTAAACATCCCAAAGCAGCCAGCCCCCGCACGGTGATCCGTGCGGGGGCTGGCTGTTTAAGGACACTTAGTCGAGTTCGCGATGGGTGCCCTCGGGAGTCAGTTTCACTGCAACTACTGCAGCGAGCATCGTGGCGATCCAGAAAATCGCGATGAGCCACAGTCCACCGCCGGCCGCGAGGCTCAGGCCTGCGACGATCATGGGTGTGAAGCCGGCACCCACCATCGAGGCACCTTGATACGCCAGCGAAGCGCCTGTGTAGCGGTTGCGGGTGGGAAATTGTTCGGCCACGTAGGCGGCGATAGGACCGTAGAGGAAGCCTTGCACCAAGCCGTTTCCCAGCACGATCGCCAGGGCAAATGCCCACAGTTCGCCGTTGTCGATGAGCAGCAGGATGGGGTAAGCAAGAACGGCACCCAAGAGGGATGCGCCGATGAGGACCCGACGCCGGCCAATCCTGTCGCTGAGTCGCGCCGAGTAGAAGCAGATAATCAAGGTCAGCAACGCTGCGAACGCTTTGATGTTCAGCACACCGTTCTTGTCGGCACCGTTCTCCACGGCTACCGATACGCCCCATACCGTGGTCATCGATTGGCAAACGTAGAAGGCAGTGGTGGCGAGCAAACCGAGCACCACGGCGCGGCGGTTGTTTTTGAGCACATCCAGCAGAGGCACCCGCCGCTTGGCTCCCTCTGCTTCAAGTTTCTGGAAAGCAGGTGTTTCGGACACTTTGAGGCGGATGACCATGCCCACCGCGATCAGCGCGGCACTGAGCAGGAACGGTACCCGCCAACCCCAAGTCAGGAAATCGTCGCCGGACAATGCTGCGAACAGGGACAGTGCGAGGGTGCCAAGGATGGCTCCTGCGGGTCCGCCGGCGTTGGCGAAAGCCGCAGCGTAGCCGCGGTGTTTCTTGGGTGCGTGTTCGATGGCCATCAGCGCAGCGCCACCCCATTCGCCGCCCACCGCCACGCCTTGGACCAGCCGGAGGACCACAAGCGCAAGGGGTGCGGCAATCCCGATCTGGGCTGTGGTGGGCAGCAAACCGATCATGGTGGTGCCGAAGCCCATGATGAGCATGGAGAGGACCAGCATCTTCTTGCGGCCCAGCCTGTCCCCGAAGTGTCCGAAGATCAGGCCACCAAGGGGGCGGGCTACGTACCCGACGGCGAGGGTGACGAAGGATGCGAAGAGGGCAAAGCCGGGGCCAAGATTTGCGAAAAAGACCTTGTTGAAAACGAGGCTGGCGGCAGTCGCGTAGAGCATGAAGTCGTAGTACTCGATTGCACTGCCGATGAAGCTGGACGCCAGGATGCGGCGCATGTCCTTGGACTTCATGGAGTTTTCAGGCACACCGCCGGGTGCTTCAGGGAGGGTGTCCTGGGATGGTGCTGAGCTCATGTGGTTCCTCAGTTCCGGGGATGGGGTTCGCGCATCAGCGCTGGCGCGCGAACGGAATGACGTCGAGATCGTTGGGAACGGTGAATCTTCCGGTGAAGTGCTCTTCGGCTTCGAGCCACACGGACGTGGAGGCGTGCCCGGGTACCAAGTGATGCAGGGCAAGGTGCTTGGCGCCGGCGGCATCTGCCAGCTTGGCTGCCTCGCGGACACTGGTGTGGGACTTGTAGTGGTGGTCGCGGGCGGCACGGCTGCCGTCGTCGGTCTTATCGGCGTACAGCGATTCCACCCAGTCGAAGTCGATGGCCTCGTGCAGCAGCAGGTCCGTGCCGTGGGCCAGGGTGATCATGTTTTCCGTATAGGCAGTGTCACCGGAGATGGTCACGGAACCTTCTGCAGTATCGAAGCGGAAGGCGAAGGCCGGCGCCACTGGAGGATGTTCCACCAGGATGGCGGTCACTGTTACCAACTCGTCGCGGTAAATCTCGAACGGTTCCATGTCCGGCGTCGGGTTGTTGTTGGGGTGGTAGCCGGTTTGTGCAGGTATCCGGATGTCTTCGGCTTTGAAGATGTCCAGGGGGCTGGGCCGCAGGCTGTCCAGGATGCGGTCATTGAGGTCCGTGGCGTGAGCGGCCATCAATTGCTCGAACATCTGCCGGGTGCCCGGCGTTGGGTTCTCCGGCGCCAAAGGAAGAAGATCGACGACGGCGCGTGGCGACACCGGGGGCAGCTCACCACGATTTCCGGGTCCAATGATTCTCACCGGGTTGTGGGCGCGGTCTGCGAGGGCGTACAGGCCAAAGATGCCGAGGCCGGCCAGATCATAGACGTGGTCCGAGTGGAGGTGGGTGATGAAGAGCGCCCTCAAATCTTTGAGCTCCAGGCCGGACTGGCTTAGCCTGCGTCCGGCGCCTTGGCCGAAGTCCACCAGGTAGAAGGCCTCTCCGACCACCACTGCGGTGGCTATTCCGGTGCGCTCACCGGAATCCGCTGCCGCCCACCATCTGGGCCCGCCAGCAGTTCCCAGGGTGACGATATGGGGCTTCAGGGATGACGTCAGTGTCACGAGTGTCTCCTTCGACGATGGCTTTCCTCCAGTGTGGCCCGGCTCACTGCGCTTGTATAATCAATCAATTCAAAGAAGTTCATAAGGAGAACTGATGGCAGAGTTCACCCTGCGCCAACTCGAGTATTTTGTGGCGGTGCTCGATCACGGCTCGCTCACCAGGGCTGCGAGTGAAAGCAATGTTTCCCAGGCCGCCGCCTCAATGGCGATCGCCCAGTTGGAGAAAAGCCTCGGCCTGGACCTGCTCATCCGGACCCGCGCGAAGAGGGTGGAGCCTACGCCGGCGGGACTTGAGCTGGGCGTCCGTGCCCGGCGAATCCTCGGGGAAACGGCGGATCTGCAGGCCGGGGCGCTGATGCGGTCCCATGAAGAGATGCGCGGCCGGGTGTCCATTGGCTGCATGGTGGCAATCTCGCCCCGGGTGATCCCGGAACTCATTGGCTATTTCGCCGAGAAGTGGCCTGAGGTGGAACTCGACTTCGTGGAGGGCGCTGCCGAAGACCTGCAGAAGGCGGTGGGGGAGGGCGAGTTGGACCTTGCCTTTGTTTACTCCCTTCAGGTGGTGCCGGGCGTGGATGTGGTCAAGGTAGTGGAATCGCGTCCGCAGTTCATGCTGGCTGCAAGCCACCCGTTGGCAGGAAGGGCATCGCTAAGTTTCGCCGACCTTGCCAGCGAGGATGTCATCCTCTTCAACGTGCCGCCCAGTGCCGAGCGCGTCACGGCCATGTTCCTCTCGGCGGGCATTGAGCCGAGGGTCCGCTGGAAAAGCCTGGTGGCGCAGACCATCCGCGGCGTGGTGGCCAGTGGAAGGGCCATCTCCGTGACTCACGCGTGGCCGGGGGTCGCGCCTGTTTACGCGGACGCCAAAGTTGCCCTGGTGCCTATTGAGGATGATCTCCCTGAGAGTTGGCTCGTGGCGGCTGTGCCCCCGGGAATCAAGCGGCCACGCAGGGTGGATGAGGTCATTGAGGCGGCGATCCACCTGGCCCGCTAAGCCCTAATGCTCATCTTTAGTTTCCCAAAGCAATCAATCTGAGTTATAGTTGCTTTAGGCAAACAAAAAGAGGGGTGTTTTCCATGTCCGTCGGTTCGGCCACGGCAACAGATCTTGTTCATCAAATTTTCGACCTCCAGCGCACCCTACGTTGCGTGGTGACCGCCCACATGGCCCGCGTTCCAGACGTCGGAATGGCGCTCCAAGGGGTCATGCGGTTCATTGGCGAGGGGGAGGCCCGGGCTACCCAACTGGCCACACGCCTGGGCGTCAGCGCTCCGGTCCTGAGCAGGCATGTCACCGAGCTTGAGGACCTTGGCTTTGTGGTGCGGCGACCGGATCCTGCGGATGGCAGGGCCCAACTCCTCGCCCTGACAGAAAGTGGCGCGGCCAAGCTGCGCGAATTCGAAGAACAACGCAGCGTGAGACTGCGGGATTACCTGGCGGATTGGAGCGAGGCAGACGCCCTCGAGGCCTCCCAGGTCATCAACAAACTCACTGTGTCCCTCAAGGACTCAATCCGGGCAACGGCGGCCGGCTCCATCACAACACACCAGACAGCTTAGGAGCCACCATGGCCACACCAGCAGTTCAGAACACCAAGGCGGTGGACGCCCCAGTGAGCCCCGCGGCCAGCAAGGCCGCCGCGCCCATGACCCACCGGCAGATCATGGAAGCCCTCACCGGGCTCCTTGCAGCCTTCTTCACGGCGATCCTCAGCAGCACCATTGTTGCCAACGCCCTGCCCACCATCATGTCCGAGCTCAAGGGCACGCAGACCGACTTCGCCTGGGTCATTACCGCCGCGCTGCTTGCGAACGCGGCCACCACGCCCATCTGGGGCAAACTCGCTGACCTCTTCGACAAGAAGCTGTTGGTCCAGCTGAGCATCATCATCTTCGTGGCCGGCTCGGTGATGGCGGGCCTGTCCGAAACCATCCCGCTGCTGCTGACCGCCCGCGTCATCCAAGGTGTGGCGATGGGTGGCCTCACCGCCTTGGCGCAAGCCATTATCGGTTCGATGATCCCGCCGCGCGATCGTGGCAAGTACTCCGGTTACATGGGCGCCGTCATGGCTGTAGGCACCGCGGGTGGCCCGCTGCTGGGTGGATTCATCGTTGACAGCCCGCTCGGCTGGCGCTGGACGTTCTTCGTCTGCGTACCGCTGGCCGTCGTCGCACTCATCCTGCTCCAGGTGACCCTTAAGATCCAGCACATCAAACGCCCCGCCAAGATCGACTGGCTCGGTTCCATCCTGCTGACCTCCGGCGTGAGCCTGCTCCTGATCTGGGTTTCCTTCGCAGGCAACCCGGACTACTACGACTGGTTCTCCTGGCAGTCGGCCCTCATGGTGGGTGGCGGCGTTGCCCTGTTGGCCGTCCTGGTGTTCGTGGAAACCAAGGTTGCACAGCCGATCATTCCGCTGAAGATCATCTCCGAGCGCACCACGGCTTTGGCCATTGTTGCCTCGGTTGCCGTCGGCATCGCCATGTTCGGTTCCTCTACCTTCCTGGGCCAGTACTTCCAGGTTGCCCGCGGTGCTACGCCCACGGAGGCGGGCCTGCTGACGCTTCCGATGATCGCCGGCAACCTGATTGGTTCGGTCGCATCCGGCATCCTGATCAGCCGCTTCGGTAAGTGGAAGAGGTTCCTGATCGCCGGCTCCGTCCTGCTGATCGGCGGGCTGGCGTTTGCTGGAACCATGGACCACACCACGGAACTGTGGATCGTGGCGATCTACACGGGCGTCTTTGGCCTGGGCCTTGGCATGCTGATGCAGAACCTGGTGCTGGCCGTGCAGAACACGGTCCAGGCAAAGGACATCGGAACGGCCAGTGCTTCGGTGGCGTTCTTCCGCTCGGTCGGTGGCGCGATCGGTGTCTCCGTCCTGGGTGCCATCATGTCCACCCATGTGAAGGACCTGGCCGTTGAAGGCATGGCGGCTGCGGGTATTCCTGTCCAGGGCGGTGCCTCCGGTGCCAGCATGGACCTGGCCGATATGCCCGCCCCCGTCGCCGACATCATGAGGGCTGCCTATGGCGACGCGACTGCCCAGATCTTCCTGATCTCCGCGATCATCAGCGTCGTGGCACTCCTGGCAGTGCTCTTCATCAAGGAACGGCCGCTGCGCCGAACCGTGGATGCAGCTCCGGAGAAGGAACTTGTTGCGACGGCCTCCTCGGACGCCGGGATGTCCCTGGACACGGCGTCGATGGACGCGCTGAAGGCGGAGGATCTGAAGGCTGACGGTCTGACTGCTGACGGTCTGAACGCGGACGACGACGACGCCGGCACCCTGGGTGCCGGGCGTCAGGTTCCGGTGGGCGAACGTCAGGTTCCGCACACCGAACGCACTACCTCCAGTCCGGACTCCGGCTCCGACCTGGATCTTGAGTTCGCCAGGATCCTTACGCAGGAACGCCCGCATGCGGGCAATGACGTGAGGGAAGTGCAGGAGCAACTGTCACGCACCCAATACGTCCTGGCCGAACAGCAGTTGCAGCTGAGCCGTGCCAACGTCGAACTGCAGGCGAGGTTGCGGGAGCAGCAGGCCATCGCTGAACAGCAGGCCAGCACCGCCGAGGAACTCGCAGCAATCCGAAAGGAACTGAAGCGGGAACGCCGGCAGCAGGAACGGATGGCGTTACTGCTTCTCCAAGGCGTGGAAGCGCGTCCGGACCACGGCAAGCACGCAGGCTGACACCACCGGTCTGAAGAGGTTCGGACGGAAGCGCCGGCTGGGATTCCAGCCGGCGCTTTTTGCCGTCTCCGGGTTTCTGGTGCCGACTGCTGCCCGGGCACCTGCGACACGGCAAATACTCCGCTGGGATGATCTTTTCCGTAGGTTGTTTCGCCCGGGCAACGGATTTCGTAGAGTAGGGAGGCTAATACTGTCAGCCCTTGCTGCAACACTTCTCTTATCTCATTCGCGCACTTTTTCTAAGGACCCGTGGGCATGCTTGTCACCCTTATACGGCGCTATTCCAAGCCGTATTTGCCGCAGATTGTGGCCGTGCTGATCTTTCAGCTGGCGTCCACCATCGCCACGCTCTATCTCCCCAGCCTCAACGCCAGAATCATTGATGAGGGAGTGTCCCGAGGCGACACCGATTTCATCTGGCAGACGGGTGCGCTCATGCTCGCCGTCGCCCTTGGGCAGGTGCTCACTGCCATCGTCGCCGTGTACTTCGGCTCCCGCGTTGCCATGGCGATCGGTCGGGATTTGCGCCGCAGCGTCTTCCGTCAGGTGAGTAGTTTCTCCGCCCAGGATGTCAACAAGTTTGGTGCTCCCACACTGATTACGCGTGGAACCAACGATGTCCAGCAGGTTCAGATGTTGGTGCTCATGGGCCTGAACTTCATGGTGTCCACGCCTATTATGTGCGTTGGCGGCATCATTATGGCGCTCCGCGAGGACCTCAACCTCTCCTGGCTCGTGTGGGTTTCCGTTCCCGTCCTGGTAGCGGTTGTGGGCTACCTTGTGGTCCGGCTCATGCCGCTTTTCCGCTCCATGCAGACCAAGATCGATGCCATCAACGGCGTGCTGCGGGAGCAGATCATCGGTATCCGGGTGGTTCGCGCTTTTGTGCGTGAACCCCACGAGGCCAAGCGCTTCGGCGATGCCAATGACGACCTCACAGCTGTATCCGTGAAAATCGGCAACCTGTTTGTGCTGATGTTCCCGGCCATCGGCATGATCCTCCACCTCTCCACTGCTGCCGTTCTCTGGTTCGGCGGCCAGCGCGTGGACTCCGGCGAGATGCAGGTGGGTGCGCTCACGGCATTCCTCCAGTACCTGCTGCAGATCCTGATGGCCGTCATGATGGGCACGTTCATGGCCATGATGATCCCCCGCGCGTCGGTTTGTGCAGACCGCATCGGCGAGGTTCTCGATGTCGAGCCGTCCATCCACAACCCCAGCTCGCCCGTGGTTCCCGCAGAGAAGAAGGGACGCGTCGAATTCCGGGACGTCACCTTCAAGTACCCCGGTGCCGAGGCTCCGGTGCTGAGCAACATTTCCTTCACTGCTGAGCCGGGCAAGACCCTGGCCATCATTGGTTCCACGGGTGCCGGCAAGACCACCCTGGTTTCGCTGCTGCCGCGACTTTACGATGTCGCCTCCGGCGAAGTACTGCTCGACGGCGTCCCCGTCACCAACATGGATGCCTCAGAGATCACCAGCCGGGTATCGGCCGTTCCGCAGAAGCCGTATCTGTTCTCCGGAACCATCGAGCACAACCTGCGCTTTGGCAAACCGGACGCCACTGACGAGGAACTCTGGGATGCCTTGGAAACCGCCCAAGCCAAGGGCTTCGTGGAGGAAAAGTCTTCGGGCCTGAACAGGCGCATCGCCCAGGGCGGAACCAACGTCTCCGGTGGACAACGCCAGAGACTCTCGATTGCCCGTGCCTTGGTGACGAAACCCAACGTCTACCTGTTCGATGACTCATTCTCTGCCTTGGACGTCGCTACGGACGCCCGGCTCCGAAAGGCCCTGAAGGCCAAAACCCGGGATGCGACGGTCATTATTGTGGCCCAACGTGTCTCCACCATCGCGGACGCGGACGAGATCCTCGTGCTGGATAACGGCAGGATCGTTGACCGCGGAACGCACGACGAACTGCTTGAGACGTCACCCACGTACCAGGAAATCGTTGAATCCCAGCTGAGCGTGGAGGAAGTGGCATGAGCGAGCAGGACCAGCAGAAGAAGCGCGGCTGGGCTGCCAAAGCACAAGCCGCAAAGGATGCCAAGGCTACAGCGGAGGCTGAAGCAGCAACCGAAGCACTTGACGACGACGACTTCGTCGAAGAGGAATACGTCCCTTCAGAAGCCGATGGCGGCATGTTCGGCGATGTCCCGGCAAAGAAGGCCAAGGAGTTCTGGCCGTCCGCCAAGCGACTCATGGGCTTGCTCAAGCCCGAGGCCGTTGGCGTGTACATCGTGATCGGGCTCGTCATCGTCTCGGTGGTCCTTAACGTGATCGCCCCCAAGGTCCTGGGCAATGCCATGGACGTCATTTTCGGGGGCGTCATGGGCAAGCAGATCCCTGAGGGCGTCTCCAAAGAGCAGTTCGTGGAGCTTATGCGCCAGCAGGGCGAGGGTAACTTTGCGGACATGGTCTCCAAGATGGAGCTCACCAACGGGATCGACTTCCCCAAGCTGACGTTCCTGATTTCGATCGTGCTCCTCATGTATTTTGTGGCCAACATCTTCCTGTGGGCCCAGGGGTGGTTGCTCAACAGGATCGTCATGCGGGTCATCAAGAAGCTCCGCAACGACGTCCAGGCCAAGCTCAACCGGCTTCCGTTGAACTACTTCGACACCCGCCAGCGCGGTGACATCCTGTCCCGCGTCACCAACGACGTCGACAACGTCCAGCAAGGCCTCCAGCAGGCGTTCTCCCAGTTGGTCAGCTCGGTGCTCACAGTCCTTGGCATCACGGTCATGATGTTCATCGTGTCCTGGGAGTTGGCGCTGATTGCTTTGATCGCCCTGCCGTTGTCCGGCATCGTGGCAGGTGTTATTGGTGCCCGCAGCCAGAAACTCTTCGCAGCACAGTGGAAGAACACCGGCGCACTGAACGGCCAAATCGAAGAATCGTTCTCCGGCCACGACCTCGTGAAGGTCTTCGGGCGCGATGCCGACATGCTGGAGCGTTTCGACGACAAGAACGAGGAACTCTACAAGGCCTCCTTCGGTGCGCAGTTCGTGTCCGGCGTCATCTTCCCCGCCATGAACTTCGTGTCCTACCTGTCCTATGTCGGCATCGCCGTGGTGGGTGGCCTCCGGGTTGCGTCGGGCTCCATGAGCCTGGGCGACGCCACGGCATTCATCCAGTACTCGCGTGAGTTCACCCAGCCCCTGGGCCAGATCGCCGGTATGGCGAACATGCTCCAGTCCGGCGTGGCCTCTGCCGAGCGCGTCTTCGAGTTCCTTGATGCTGATGAAGAAGTCGAAGAAAACGGCACACGTCACCTGCCTTCCAAGACCGATGGTCACGTTGAGTTCGAGCACGTCTCGTTCAGCTACGTGGAGGACAAGCCGCTCATTGAGGACCTGTCCTTCTCGGCTGAACCTGGCCACACGGTGGCGATCGTAGGACCCACGGGTGCCGGTAAAACCACCTTGGTGAACCTCGTGATGCGTTTCTACGAGCTCAACGCCGGCCGGATCACCTTGGATGGCGTGGACATCAAGGACCTCACCCGTTCCGAGCTCCGATCCAAGGTGGGCATGGTGTTGCAGGATGCCTGGCTCTTCGGCGGGACCATCTACGACAACATCAAGTACGGCAACCTGGACGCTACAGAGGAGCAGATCATGGAGGCGGCCAAGGCCACCTACGTGGACCGCTTCGTCCGTGCACTGCCTGACGGCTACCAGACGATCATTGACGAAGAAGGAAACAACGTCAGTGCTGGTGAGAAGCAGCTGATCACGATCGCCCGGGCCTTCGTCTCCGATCCCTCGTTGCTGATCCTGGACGAAGCCACCAGCTCCGTGGATACCCGCACCGAACTGCTGCTGCAGAAGGCCATGGCTGCCCTCCGCACGGACCGGACGAGCTTCGTGATCGCCCACCGCCTCTCCACCATCCGGGACGCAGACACCATTTTGGTCATGGAGAACGGCAAGATCGTGGAGCAGGGCAACCACACCCAACTGCTCGCCCTCCAAGGCGCGTACTACCGGTTGTACATGTCGCAGTTCGCCGGCGAGGAAGAGACCGCTGTGAATGATTCGACGGCGGTGCACAGCTGAGTACCGATTCATTGAAGACCGGGCAACCTGCACGGGATTCCCTTGCACCCCAGCGCATTGAGGTCCTTGTACCCATGCGCTGGGGTGACATGGACGCTTATGGACACATCAACAATGTGCAGATCGTTCGCATGTTGGAGGAGGCCCGCATCGCAGCCTTCGGGCCTCCCCGCGGCGCGGGACTTCCCGGCGTAGAGCCTCCGGCTGCCCTGTTCAACGACGTTGAAGAAGGCATCATGACACTCGTGGTGGAGCACAAGGTCCGGTATGTCCGGACCTTGGAGTACCGCAACATTCCGGCTGTCGTGGAGATCTGGGTTGGTGCCGTCAAAGGCGCAAGCTTCGATCTTCACTACGTCATCAAGGACCCTGTTACGCGGGAGGATTGCGTCAAGGCCACCACACACTTGGCGTTCGTTGCCGAGGACACCGGCCGGGTCCTCAGGCTCACTCCCGGGCAGAAGGAAAAGTTGGAGCGGTACCGCGCGTAGAGTTTCAGCATGAAACTTGAAATTGCCGTGGTCAGTGCCGCCGGTGCGGGTACCGCTGCCGCTGAGGGAGCCCACCGGGTGGAGCTGTGCAGCAGCCTGGAACTGGGTGGCATCACGCCCAGCCAGGGGCTCATGGAAGCCAGCATGGAGCACGTTGACGGCCGTCTGGAGATCCATCCGTTGATTCGCTCCAGGCCCGGCGACTTCCGGTACTCAGCCTCGGAGGTGGACACGATGGTCCATGAGATCCGCCACCTTCTGGCGCAGGGTGCCCATGGGGTGGTGGTGGGGGCGCTGACTCCGTCCGGAGATTTGGACGTTCACACGATCCAGCGCCTGGTGGAAGCCGCCAGGGCGGCCAACCCCGGAGCCCAGCTGACCTTTCACCGGGCCATCGATCAATCCAAGGAACCGTTGGCCGTGCTGGAGCAGCTTGTTGAGCTGGGCTTCACCAGGGTCCTGACGTCCGGACACGAAGCCACCGCTGGTGCGGGTCTGAAGACCTTGGCTGCAATGGCAGAACGGTCCGGGGGTGCTGTGGAAATCATGGCTGGTGGAGGATTGACCCTTGAAGACATCCCTGCCATGCACGCCGCGGGCCTGTCCGCTGTTCACTTGTCCGCCAAGAAGACGGTATCCACCCTCGGGGATGGTGCCATCTCCCTTGGCGCCCAGGATGGGGCAGACCCCACCGCCTACACCGTCACCGACCGCGAAGTGGTTCGGGCAGCAAAGGCGATGGTGAACGCGCTGGACCTGGCCGCCGCAAGATAACCCGGACGTCCACCGTCTTGGGGCAGAAATCCCAGTAAGTACGCATCGCAATAACCCTTTACGAGCCCTCTGAAGGCCGGGATGATGTAAGGATTCACCAACGTGGTGAAAAGCCCCGGACGCTACCCTTCAGGAGTCCCAGCGATGCCGCTGCCCACGCCGGTTTCACCGGCCGTCACGTCCCCACCCATCATCACCCCAAGCAACAGGACAACAGGCCACCCGGAGGTGGAATGTGGCCTGGGGGCATGGGACAAGCTGCTCTATGGAAACCACCGATTCGTCGTGGAAGTTGTGGAAGCCCCCCACGGCGCGGGTCAGGCCCACAGGGTGGTCCTCCCATGGCGTCGACAGGACAAGGACCCGGCGTCGGTGGACGTCATCGTCGTCTCGGAAAGGACCGGTTCCAGGGTCCGGAACGTGATCGTGGAAGTGGCCACCCGTGAGTCCGGAAGCATCGTTTTCGAAGCGATCGACGGCCACGGGATTTATTTCTTCTATTACTTGCCTTACGCCATGCTGGGGAAGCCCCACTACCCCCAAGCTGAGTACCTCCCGCATCGTCCATCGGCAGAGCCTGGGTGGGCCGCCGGCGTCGTGCCTTCACCGTGGTGGCAGGCGGCTGACGCCGAACATCCGGACAACGAACTACCCCAGGCAACCGTCCTCCGTTATGAAGCCGCCAGCGGACGCGACTCCTTCGCTCCGATGAACTTCACGGCCCGGGCGGACGAGGTGGAAGTACTCAACACCAGACATGCGGGCGAGGCTTTCCTGCTTTTCCCCGAGGACCGGCTGAATCCGGTCTCCATGCAAGGGGATCTGCCGGCGCATTGGGTCATCAATGGACCGCAGCGGAGCTTCCACGCGAGTGCAGAACCGGGGGAGGACTACGTGGTCCAGGTAGGCGTCTACGCGCTGGAGGATCTGCACGGCGTGAGGGTCGACGTCACCTCGTCGGCCGGCGGTCATTGCCTCAACACCGATGGCGTAGACCGTCTTGGGAAGCCGTGGCACACCAGCCTGGCTGTTCCGGCCGGACAGGTGCAGGCGCTGTATGTGATTCTGCCGGTCCCCCAGGAAAGAGCCGGAACCACTCTGGAAGCGTTGCTGAGGGTCACTGCCGCCGGCCAAGCGGCCCAAGAGGTTGAGGTCAGGCTGGACGTGGCCGCCGACAGCGGTGCGGACCCGGCGGTTGCCGCCGGCGGCTTCGGCGATCCCCGTTTGCTGCGCCGCTTGGCCTGGCTGGATTCGCGGGTGGCCCAGGATGCGGAACTCGTCAGCCCTTTCACGGCCATCACGCTGGACCAATCCAGCAGGACGTTGGGGATTCTGGGCAGGTCCCTGCGGTTGGCGGAGTCGGGACTCCCTGCGCAGGTGACGTCGACCTTCACCGCCGCCGTGACCGCAACGGACGGTCCCGACGTCGAGCTCTTCAGTGGCCCGATGTGCCTCGACATCGACGGCATCGAATGGAGCTATGCACCAATAGCCTTCAGGGAGGAGGGGCCAGCCCGGATCTCGTGGCGATCCACGTGGACGGGGCTGAAGGAGGCCAAGGCCGTGCTGGCTCTGGAGCTGAACGGCGTGCTCGACGCCGAAGGAGCGGTTTCGTACTCGCTGCGGCTCAGTCCCGGGGGAACCACGGACGTGAACGACGTCGGCCTGCAGCTTGAGTTTCAAGAGGCTGCGGTTCCGCTCGCGATGGGCCTGGGACTTCCCGGCGGGCGGCGTCCGGAGTCCTTGGACTGGACGTGGGACGTGGCGACGAAGAACCAGGATGCGCTATGGCTCGGGAACGTGAACGTGGGGATACAGGTGGCCCTTCGGGATGGGAGCTACGAGCGGCCTCTGAACACCAATTTCTACCGGGAAAAGCCGTTGGTGGAACCGGTGTCCTGGGCCAATCGGCAGGAGGCAGGCGGCGAAAGCACAGTCCGCGGCGGGGTCACCCTCCGGACCGGCGGGGGCTGCGTGACACTGAACGCCTTCAGCGGCGCCCGGACGCTCGCGGCGAACGAGCCACTGGACTTCAACTTTCGCCTGCTCCTGACACCGTTCAAACCACTCCAACCCGGCCGCCACTTGGCCAAGCGCTACTTCCATCAGCCTGCGGCCCCCGCGGACATCTCAGCTGCCGGAGCCACGGTAGTCAACGTCCACCACGCCACGGCACCGGCGCCCTATATCAACGACCCCCTGCTGACTGCGGACCCGCTGCGGAAGTACATCGACGAATGCCACCGGCACGGACTGAAAGCCAAGGTGTACAACACGGTCCGTGAGCTCACGTTCCACAGCCCGGAGCTGCTGCCGTTGTTGCAACTGGACCACGAGATCTTCAGCGATGGTCCTGGCGCCGGACACATCTGGCTCCAGGAGCATGCCGGGAACGGCTACGTGTCCGCCTGGTTCGCTCCTGATGTGGAGGACATCGCAGTGGTGACGACGGGTGAGTCCCGGTGGGAGAACTTCTACGTTCGCAGCTTGCAGGAGCTGGCCAGCGGGGAGGATGGGATCGACGGCATCTATCTTGACGACATTGCCTACGACCGCCACGCGATGCTTCGGGTCCGCAAGGTCCTGGAGAGGGCCTGCCACGCCCGTGGCGTGGACGGTCCCGAGATAGACCTTCACTCTGCAAACCAGTTCACGGCTCACGACGGGTACGCGTCCTCGGCCAATCTGTACATGGAGCAACTGCCCTATGTGGACAGGCTCTGGCTGGGGGAGTATTTCGACTATGACTCCACCGATCCCGAGTATTGGCTGGTGGAACTGTCCGGCATTCCGTTCGGGCTTATGGGCGAGATGTTGGAAGGCGGCGGCAATCCGTGGCGGGGAATGGTGTTCGGCATGACCGGCCGGGCGCCCGCCGTCGACAACCGGCCGCTCTGGGAATTCTGGGCCGAAACCGGGCTGGAGCACGCCCACATGCAGGGGTTCTGGGACCCGCAATCACCCGTGCGGTCCAGCCATCCGGACATCCGGGCCACCACCTGGCTCACGGAACGCGGAATGGTGGTGGCGCTGGCTTCCTGGGCCAGGCACACTGAACACGTGAGGTTGCTGTTCGACGACGTCGCTGCCGCCACCAGCCGCATCATCGCCCCGGCGATCCCCGGTTTCCAACCCGCCGCGAGCTATGCGCCCGGCGATTCCATCACCCTTGATCCGCAGCGCGGCCTCCTCCTCACGATCGGATACTGACGTGGCCACCACTACCAGCTCGAACCTCACCGTCACCACCATTACCCTGACCATGGCCGAGCTCGGTCCGCTCAACCCGTTGCCCGTGGTAGCCGCCGAGCTTGACCAGCCCTACACCGTGGGCGAAGGCGTCCCGGAGGAACTCCAGGCGTCGGCCCGCTATGGTGTGGTGCCCAACGTCTACCCGTATCTCATGCAGGACGGGTACAGCCGCGACGCGGCACCCCGGGAGGTCCCCGCCGTCGTGCTTGAAAACAGCAAGCTCAAGGTGACAGTCCTCCCGTCCCTGGGCGGGCGCATCTGGGAGCTGCTGGACAAAGCGACGGGCAAACAGCTCCTCCACACCCACGACGCCCCGCAGCTGGCCAACATCGCGCTGCGCAAGGCGTGGTTCGCGGGCGGGCTGGAATGGAACATCGGTACCCGCGGCCATTCGCCCACAAGTTGCGATCCGCTGCACACCGGGATCGTGCACACCCCGGGCGGGAAGCACATCCTGCGGATGTGGGAGTTCGAACGGCTGCGGGAAGTGGTGTTCCAAGTGGACATCTGGTTGCCGGAAGACTCAGCCGTTTTGTTCGCCGCCGTCCGGCTGCGGAACCCCAACGACCATGACGTTCCCATGTATTGGTGGAGCAACGCCGCCATCCCGGAAACGGCCGGCACCCGCGTGATCGCGCCGGCGGGCGAAGCCTACGGCAGCGACTACACCACGGACATCACCCGCGTCCGGCCCACCAGCCACGAAGGCTATGACGGCACGTGGCTGGTCAACAGCCCGCACGCGGCTGACTTTTTCTTCGACATCGACCCCTCCGAGCGGCGTTGGGTTGTGGCCGCAGACGACGACGGCGATGGGCTGGCGATGCTGTCAACGGACCTCCTGAGGGGAAAGAAGCTCTTCGTGTGGGGCCAGGGCCAAGGTGGGAAACGGTGGCAGGAGTGGTTGAGCCCCGGTGCCGGGCCTTATGCCGAGATCCAGGCTGGGTTGGCCCAGACGCAGTTTGAACACCTGGTGATGCCAGCCGGCGCGGAGTGGGCGTGGGTAGAGGCGTACGGGAACGGGCATCTGGATCCGGACGCGTCGCATGGCACCGACTGGGACGCCGCGGTGGCACACGCCGGCGAACGTTTGGAGCAGCTTCTGCCGCACGACGTACTCGAAGCGATGCTTCCCGCAGCCATTGCCGACGCCAACGTCCCACCGTCGACAATGCTGCTGCACGGCAGCGGCTGGGGCGTGGCAGAGCGTGCGCGCCGCCTGAAAACAGGCAGGGCGTGGATCGATGAGACCGGAACCCCTTTCGTGGATGAGAGCGTCACAGGGGAGCAGGAGCCCTGGCTTGGGCTACTGCAAGGAAAAGCGTTCGACGGCGCGCCCAGCTTCGTCGCCGGGGCGGACTGGGAGGAGTTGCTGGCACGGCAGGACAGCCCTGGCGCGAAACTGCATCTGGCCACCATGAGGCACGCCCGGCAGGACCTGGAGGGTGCGAAGGCTGCCTACAGCGAGGTGCTGGCCACGGACGCCACGCCGGGGACAAAGGCGCTCGCACATCGTGGGCTGGGATTGGCGCTGCTCGCCGGCGGCCAGGACACGGAAGGGCTCGCCGAGCTCAGGAACGGCGTGGACAGCGACCCTTCAAACGCAGCCTTGCTGACCGAAGCCGTCACTCTCAGCATCCGGCACGGTGACCCGGCCATGGCGCTGGAACTGAGTGCATCGGCACCCAAGGAGGGGACCGGCGTCGGACGTTTGCGGTTCCTGAGGGCCTTGGCGCTTGCACGAACCGGAAATTCGGGGGAGGCGGCCGCGATCCTGCGTGAGGGCGTGGAGATTCCGGACCTACGTGAAGGTGAAGACGCCATCGCGGCCCTGTGGGAAGAAGTCTGCCCGGACGAGCCTGTTCCGGCTCCTTACCAATTCGGGATGCACTGACCCCTGCCCCGGTGTGGCCTCCCGCACATCCGGGTCAATGTCTGAAAGCGTGTTCTGGACGAATCAGCGACGACGAACGGAGCACGGATTGATCCCCGAAATACCAGGACTGCCGCAGATGGAGTGGACGTCTTCGCCTGGACACGTGAGCTACGACGAGGCGGAGGGAACGCTGACGCTCACGGCAGCTCCCGGCGTCGATTGGACCAACGATTCCCTGGGCGGGGAGCCGCAGCATGCGGCCACGGCGCTGGGCTTCAGGGCGCCGGCGGCTTTCTCGCTCTCGGCCCGGGTTCTGGTGGCCTCGCCCAGGACAACGTTCGACGCCGGCGTGTTGACGTTGTGGGCGGACAGCGATCATTGGGCCAAGCTCTGCTTCGAGTACTCGCCGCAAGGGGAAGCCATGGTGGTCAGCGTGGTCACCAACGGATATTCCGACGATTCCAACGGCCCGCTGGTTACGGCGCCTTGGATCTATTTGCGGGTCAGCAGGGTTGGTCCAGCGTGGGCGTTCCACTCATCAGCCGATGGCAGGGAATGGTCCTTTGTCCGCCTGTTCAGGTTGGATTCGGACAAACCCGTGCACGTCGGGTTCATGTCGCAGGCGCCCATGGGAGAGAGCTGCGAGGCGCGTTTTGACGCCATCGAATGGACGGAAGAACCTCCGGCAGATTTGCGCGACGGAAGTTAGCCCGGGTCAAACGGGTGGAGCGGCTGCCTGTGGATATCCAGATGCTTGGGTAAACCAAACAAGGTAAGTTGGCATGGTGATTCCCTCCGTGAAACCTGCCATTGACCGCGCCCCCGGAGTCTCCAAGGAGATCGAGGACGCGGCCTGGTATGTGCTCGGTCCGGCGCTGCAGGGGAGACCTTCGGCGCTGGACGGCCGGACACTGACGTGGACAGCTGATGCCGCCGGTGAGCTGCTGGAACGGCTTGAGCGTGGGGTGGAAGATTCCAAAGCTCCCATGATGACCAATCTTCGGCAGAACCTGGAAGGCGCGTCGCGTGAGGCCAAGTTGCTGGCTGTGGAATTGCTGTTCCTGCAGTCGCTGCCGCTCGCGCACGAGGTCAAGTCCCTCAGGGTGAAGCGTGCCCGTGTTGCCGAGGCCGCGTCCTGGGTTGAGCCGGCCATTGAGCTGCCTGAAGAACTCTACGAGGGCATGACGGACCATGGAGTCATCCGTGACCGTACGGCGGAGTTCAACTGGACCATCTGGGATCACTTGAAGTGGCTGTGCCGCTTTGTGGCCCACGTGGACCGCCAGAGCACAGCCACCATCAATCAGGCTCTTGAGGACCCGCTGAAGTTCCACGAACTCGCAGCCGCAACACCCGAAGACCAACCTGCCCTGCGCCGCAGCATCGAGTACCTGGTGTGGCCCAGTTATTTTGAGCCCGTGGTGGCCGATGTAGAACGCCAGGAGATCCGGGACGCCTTTGCTTCGCTCGTGGGCGGAGCCAAGGGTGACTCGGACGAGGACATCACTGCGGATATCCACCGCATCCGCCTGCACCTGGACGAACAAGCCGGGCAGCGCATCGACTGGTACGCCCGCCAACTGGTGAGCCAATGGCGCAAAGTGGGAGATCCAGGTCGTCGCTCCTGGCTCCTGCGCACCCATCACGATAATGCGGACCTCTTGGCTGCCTGGGTAGCCGAAGAGAAGGCCACCTTGGATGTGGAACACCTGCGGACCCTGACGGCAGGCGTTACTGCAGGCGTGGTCCAGCACGCCGTGGACGAGGACTACAAACACCTTGGCTATGTGGAACGCGAGGATACCAAGACCGCCGTCTTTGCCTTCCTGACGGTGATGAAACCGGGCGATCTCACGCTCTACCAGCATGCGGGCAGGGTCCGTGTTGGCGTTGTCCTGGGCGAGCCCGAACACCACGAGGACAACCGCCGCATCCGCCGCAAGGTCCGCTGGTTCGATGACAGTTACGCCATCCCCGAACTTCCGCGGCATGCCCAGCGTCAACTGTCCACACCCGGGATCCTGGTGGATGTCACCAGGGTCATCCAGGCCCTGCAGGAACTGCTCCCGGTAGAAGCCGAAACCGACGGCGAGGACGAGGCCCCGCCCACCGCCGTCGTCGAGGTTGTCCAACAAGGTTTCCGGCCCCTGACCGAAGAGTTTGCAGCGTCCCTGCACATGGACCTCGAACCCCTCGAGGAGATCGCGGAGCTGCTGGAGGAGAACCGGCAGTTGGTTCTCTATGGTCCTCCGGGAACCGGTAAGACGTACCTCGCCAAACACCTTGCCGCCGAGCTCGCGGGCGATCACACCGATGAACGGGTGAAGCTGGTCCAGTTCCACCCGTCGTATGCCTACGAGGACTTCTTCGAGGGCTACCGCCCGGACAAGACCGACGACGGCCAGGTCTCCTTCAAGCTCGTGGCGGGACCCTTGCGCCGGCTCGCGGAGGAAGCCGCCAAACCGGAAAACGCGCATAAGCCGTACTTCCTCATCATCGACGAAATGAACCGCGCCAACCTGGCCAAGGTTTTCGGTGAGCTGTACTTCCTGCTTGAGTACCGGGACGACCGGATTTACCTGCAATACAGCCCCAATGAGCCGTTCAGCTTGCCTGACAACCTCTACATCATCGGCACCATGAACACCGCTGACCGTTCCATCGCCATGATGGATGCGGCCATCCGCCGCCGTTTCGCGTTCATCGAGCTGCACCCCAAGGAGGAACCGATACGCGGCACGTTGCGCCGGTTCCTAGAAGCGCGGGGGCTGGACACGCTCAACGCGGACCTGCTGGATGCGCTCAACGACGCGATTGACGACTGGGACCGGGACCTGATGATCGGGCCGTCGTATTTCATGAAGAACGCCGCCCAGAACCCCACGGGCCTGCGCCGGATCTGGAAATACGAGCTCATGCCGCTGTTGGAAGAGCACTACCACGGGCAACTGAACCGGGCACAGCTGGAGGAGCGCTTCGGCCTGGACCAGCTGCTGGGACGTCTTGCAGCCCGCTAAGGCCATCCCGCCGCGGCCGGGCCGGGCGCCCGCCAGCGCCGCCCGGGTCACCAGCGCGGGCCGGGTCACCGCGGGCCCCCGGCACATCGTCCTGGACGAGCTCTCCGGAGGCGTGGTGGATAAGCTCGACCCCCAGTCGGCGGCATTCATCAATACCAGCGGCCTGGCGAAGACCTCGCCCATGGGCATGGGCCTGTACCGGATTGAGCCGGTGGGCAAAGTGGGTTCGGTGCGGACTGCCGCGGTGCAGTTGGAAGTCCGGCCCAAGGATCGCCTTGGCCTGAGCCGGTTGCTGTTCCTGCTCAGCTACGCCGGTGAACAGGGCTTCCGGGACCATTCAGTGGAGGCCGTGGAACACCCGGATTTGTGGAGTGCCCTGTCGGAATCGCTGGCTCAGTTGGCGGACAGGGCCCTCAGCCGCGGCGTCCTGCAGGGCTACCTGACAGTGGAAGAGTCACTGCGGACCGTGAAAGGCCGGATCCGGATCTCTGACCAGATCTCGCGCCGGCCCGGAATGATGGTGCCGCTGGAAGTCTCCTACGACGAATTCACCGAGGACATCGCTGAGAACCGCATCCTCCGGGCTGCCTTGGAAAGGATGGGTAAGGTTCCCGGTGTCCGGCCCGACGTCCTGAGCCGCTTGCGGCAGCTCAAAGGAAAGCTCGACGCCGTCACCCGGCTTCAGCCCGGTGCGCCGCTGCCGGCGTGGCGGGCCAGCCGGATGAACCTCAGATACCACGCTGTGCTGCGCCTGTCCGAGGTAATCCTCCGCAATGCCTCTGCCGAGGCCGGTGAAGGCAAGCAACAGACCGCGTCCTTCGTGGTGGATATGGGCCAGGTGTTTGAGGAATTCGTAGGTGCTGCCTTGCGCGCTGCCATGAGCGCCCACCCGGGTGAGATGCGGCTCCAGTACGGTGCGCTGCTCAACGAGGCCGTGAATGACTCGGACCGACTGACAGTCCGCCCCGACGCCGTCCATTTCCTGGGCGGCCGTCCGGTGGTGGTTTACGACTCCAAATACAAGGCAGCTTCCGACGCCGGTGCCTCGCTCAGTGCCGATCATTACCAGTTGCTGGCGTACTGCACGGCGCTCCGGGTTCCCACAGCGTGGTTGGTCTACGCCGGTGCAGGGGAAGTGAAGCTGCGGCGCATCCTGAACACGGATATCGACATCGTGGAGTACCCGTTGGACCTGTCGCTGCCGCCCTCGGAAATTCTGGCTGCGGTGGCTGACCTCGCTGAACAGTCCTGGGGTGAAGTAGTACGCCAGGCTGTGGCGGGTCGGTCGGCGTCGGACTAGCCTGAGAGGTAAACCGTTCGGCGATTAGGAGGCACCATGGCCGGCAAGAAATCCTGGCGTGACATGAGCAAGGGCCAACGCATCTCGGTTCTGGCCAGCGGAGCCCTGAACCTGGCTCTATTGGTGGCCGCGCAGCGCAGCATAGCCAAGACCCCGGATTCAGATATCAGGGGCAAGAAGGCTGTCTGGCGCGCGGTGTCGTTCATCAACTTCTTCGGCCCGGTCAGCTACTTCCTGTTCGGCCGCCGACGTGATGCAGCGGGTTTGAAGAACTAAGAAGGGCTCAGGCGGGCACTTTCACCGTAAACGTGGTGCCGCGGCCCGGCTCGCTCTCCAGCGTGATGGTGCCGCCGTGGGCTTCGACGATTGCCTTGCTGATGGGCAGCCCCAGCCCGACACCGGGTATGGCGCTCTTGCGAACCCCGCCGGCCCGGAAGAACTTGGTGAAAGCTTCCGCCTGTTCCTCTTCGTTCATGCCCATGCCCGTGTCAGTGACGCGGCAGAACACAAAGTCCTCGTCCTCCCACGCTGCCACTTCCACGTCGCCGCCGTCGGGTGAGTACTTGATCGCATTGGACACAAGGTTGTCCAGTACCTGCGCAATGCGTGAGGAATCGACGTGGGCTTCCAGGGCATCGGGAAGGTCCACCGAGAGGCGGATACCTGCTTTGGCTGCCCGGGGTTCCGCGGAGCTCACGCTGCCTCGCACCAGCTCAGCCACATCAACGGCGTGTGGCTGGATGACGATCTGGCCTGAGCGCACGGCCAGGAGGTCGGAAACAAGAGTGAGGAGCCGCTCGGCGTTGCGCCTGACGATGTCGAGTTGTTGACGGGACCGGACATCGAGGGCGTCGGGATCGTCCAAGATCAACTCCACGTAGCCCAGGATGGACGTCAACGGGGTCCTGAACTCGTGGGAGACGTTGGAAACAAAGTCGTCCTTGGCCGCCAAGGCGTTCATCAGGTCTGTGACGTCGCTGAACACCACCACCGATCCCGTGAACTTTCCAGCGTCGTCCACCATGGGCCGGGCACTGGCGGTGAAGGCGCGTTGACCCTCTCCGGCACCGAGCCAGACCAACTGATCGGTGAACCGCTCGCCCAGAACGGCGCGTCTGACGGGCCGCCGGTCCGCGTCCAGCGGCGTGGTCCTGTCGATGTCGAAGACCAGCAACTGGGACTCGTTGGGATCGTCGATATCGGTAGGAGTGGCCAACACGTGGGTTTGGCGTTGGCGGCGGTTCATGAGGATGTCGTGTCCCTCGCCGTCGACCGCTACTACTCCCAGCGGCAGTGCTTCCATCACGGTATTCAGGAGCCGTTCCTGCTTGGTGCTGACCTCCAAGGCTTCTTTGAGGGCCTCGTCCTTTTCCTCCAAGGCGCGCTGCTGTCGCACCATGCTCAAGGTCAGGACGCTGACGGACACCCCGATTCCCAGGATCAGGATGGGGAAGAGCAACGGCTTGGTGAGCGCCTGTTCGGTGATGTCACCCTTGACAAACACGGGAACCCACACGATAGCCAAGGGCCCGAGGAATGACAGGACTATGGCCAGCTTTGGATAGAGGCCCGACGCGCAGAGCCAGATGACAGGCAGAACCACCAAAACGCTGAGGCCAGTGAGTGCTTCTTGTCCACCTTCACGTCCGAAGGCTATGGAAACCATGTCAAGGACAGGGATGACGAGGAAGCTGGGGAAGGGTAACCGGTGCCACGGGACAATGACGCATGCGGCAAGGAGGAATGCCTGGCTCAGCAGGAATATCAGGAAGTATGGATTCTCCAGCGTTGCCGGGAAAAACAGCCAGACCAGGATGGCCGAAAGACAAACACAGACAGACAACGGCAGTTGGCTGAGGACAACCCGCATCCGCAGGGTATGTTCGTGGAACGAGCGCTGAAAAACCAACAGTTTCTTCTTTTCACCGATGTCCCACGTCGAAGGGTGGGTCATGGCACATCCACCACGGATGCAGAAGAAAGTCGGTTCATAAGATCAGCCTAACCATAATGGATATACTTCTGAGGTTATCGAAGGGGCTGAGGGGCAGCGATGAGTGAAGTACGTGTGGGGCTGGTCATTGAAGATGACCAGGATATTCGCGAGCTGGTAAGGGTTGTCCTATCCCAGGCAGGGTTCGATGTTCACACTGCGTCCACCGGTTCTGCTGGTGTGACGTCGGCACGTGAACTGAATCCGGATGTCATTACGCTGGATCTCGGCCTCCCGGATATTGACGGCTTTGAGGTTGCCCGCCAGATCCGCAAGTCCTCCGATGCCTACATCATCATGCTGACCGCCCGCGCCGAGGAACTCGATACCCTCATGGGGCTGGAGGCCGGTGGTGACGATTACCTCACCAAGCCGTTCCGTCCCCGCGAACTGCGCGCCCGTGTTGAGGCCATGATGCGAAGGCCCCGCGCGTCGTCGGACACTAAGAACGTTGTTGAAGAAGTTGACCCCGAGGTGAGCCACAACGGCCTGGCCGTCTCTGCAGGTTCCCGCACCGCCGTTCTGAACGGAGCGGAGCTGAAACTCACCCGGACCGAATTCGACCTCCTGCTCGCGCTGCTGGAAACCGGCCGGATCGTCCGGACCAAGGCAGACCTGGCCCGTCGCCTCCGCAACGAACCGTACGACGTCGGAAGTTACGTCAGCGACGCCGACGAACGCGCCGTCGAGGTGCACATGGGCAACCTGCGCAAGAAACTTGGCGACAGCATCCAGGCCCCCCGCTGGCTGGAGACAGTCCGCGGCGTCGGATACCGACTCGCGCCCTCCTCAAGCAACAACTAGCAACGCGCTGGGGCTCCGCCGCGATCACCGGGTGGTTACGGGCGGGGTCCTCGGGCATGCTCAGAGGATCGGCGTTTCCAGCTCCGTAATGGTGCCGAAGACAAACTGTTCGATTTCCACAACCTGGGGCCCGAGCTCGTTAAGATGGTCCGCATTGGGCAGGAGCCTGAGGCTGATCTCCAGCTCCGTAGCCAAGCGGTTTATGCAGATGGCACCCACCATGTGACTGGAGGTCTTCAGGCTGAGGACCGCGTCCATGGCGTCTTCCATGTCCAGGTTCTCCAAAGCCCTATGGAGCCGGGACACCCGCCAAGGCAGCAAGGCTACGTAGTTGCGGACGAAGGCGCTGATGATGGCATGGTCTCCGCCGAGCTCCGCCTGGAGCTCGGTGAGGACGGTCCGATCTACCAGGGAGTCAGTGCACTCGTCGTACTCAGACACCTGACTCCTCCCGCCTCCAAACAATAGATTCACGATTCAACAGTAGGACCCGTGGAACGGCGGAAGCGCCAGAAAACGAAAGCTTGATCCAATCTTGAGCGGACTCAGAGGGAGTCTTGATTGCCGCCCCCCAGAGTAGGACAGCAGAGGCAAGATCACGGATCTGGGGGATTCCAGGCTTGAATCAAGGATCGGGAAAAGCATGAACAGCAGTCCTCGTCCATCACCTGGCTTGATGGTCACCATCGTTTTGTGCATGACCGTCCTTCTGGGCATTGGCGGGACCGCCGCCTACGCATTATGGGAACAGGGCACCCGCACCACCGTCACCGACCAGACCGCAAGCTCTGCACCGCCCACTTCCGCCCCGTAGCCGGAGGGGCCTGCAGACCGCCCTCCAGAAACTGTGTGAGCCTGTCTTCGAGAACCGATTGGTCCTTCAGTTCGCACTCCCACACCGTCAGCACGTCCCAGCCGCTGTCGGCTAGTTGCTCCCGTTGCAGGGCGTCGCGCTCGCGGGTCCGGGTCCGCTTGGTTTCCCAGAACTCCGCATTGGCCGCAGGCGCATGCTGCCCTACGCGGCACGTATGGAAATGCCAGAAACAGCCGTTGACGAAGATGACTTTTCGCCGGCCCGCGAACACCAGGTCTGGTCGCCCGGGAAGCTTTGCCGTTCCGGCCTGTCCGTGCAGCCGGTACCGGTAACCTTTCGCATGCAGCAATCTGCGGACCAGCAGCTCCGGCTTGGTGTTCTTGCCGCGGATTCTGGACATGTTGCGGCTGCGCTGCTCCGGCGTCAGGAGGTCCCGGCTCTCGCCCATGATCCGAGCCTACCCAGGCTCCGCCACCGCTGTCCGCAGGATGCCGGCACCATGGCACCGGTCGCGCTTCAGCCGCGAGTTCATGACGCGAGCCTCCCGTGCCTGGAGCACTCTGCGGTCCAGCCCAACGGGGTGACCTGGACTTTCATGCGGCGGCGGCATTGCGGGCAAAAGCGCGGTGGCTCCATCGTCAGGCGCTGTTGGCAGCCATCGTGGGCGTCCGACGTCGGGCTGTCACCGTTGCCGTCGCCCCCACCGCCGCAGTGGCCGCAGTACTGCTGGCTAAACGCCGTGGTCACAGCGACTTCTGGAATTCCTTGATGGGCATGTTGAGCTCCACCAACAGGTTCAGGTCGGCGTTGGCGGGGCGGCCCAGTGTGGTGAGGTAGTTGCCTACGATGACCGCGTTGATTCCGCCGAGCAGGCCCTCCCGTGTGCCGAGGTCGCCGAGGGTCAGTTCGCGGCCGCCCGCATAACGAAGAACGGTGCGGGGCATGGCCAGCCGGAACGCGGCGATGGCCCGGAGGGCATCTTTGCCGTCCATGATTCCCTGGTTTTCCAGGGGTGTACCGGGGCGTGGGTTGAGAAAGTTCAGCGGGACTTCATGGGGTTCAAGGGCTGCGAGTTGGGCGGCAAGTTCAGCGCGCTGCGCCAACGACTCACCCATGCCGATCAAGGCACCGCAGCACAGTTCCATGCCGGCCGCCTTGACCATGGCGCAGGTTTCCAGGCGTTCCTCATAGCTGTGGGTGGTAACTACCTCGGGGAAGTAGCTGCGCGCGGTTTCCAGGTTGTGGTTGTAGCGGTGGACGCCCCACTCGGCCAACTGGTCTACTTGCCGCTGCGTGAGCATGCCCAGCGAGCAGGCGATGTTGATGTCCACGGCTTCATTGATGCGGTCGATCGCGAATTTGATCTGGTTCATGAGCTTGATGTCAGGCCCGCGGACGGCTGCGACGATGCAGAACTCCGTGGCCCCCGTGGCTGCGGTTTCCTTGGCGGCCTTGACCAGCTCCGGGATGTCCAACCAGACTCCGCGGACGGGGGAGTCGAACAGCCCGGACTGGCTGCAAAAATGGCAGTCTTCCGGGCAGCCCCCGGTCTTGATGGAGATGATCCCTTCCACCTCCACGTCCTCGCCGCAGTGCTTGAGCCGAACCTCGTGGGCAAGTTGCAGGGCTGCGGGGATTGCCTCATCCGGTAGCTCCAGGATCTCGATGAGCTGGGCCTCGGTCAGGCCTTCGCCGCGTTCGAGGACCTGCTCCCGGGCGGTGTCCAGGATGCCGTAGTCAGTGGATTCAGGGGCTTCTTGGGGTGCTTGCGTGGTCATGTCCTTGACGGTATCCGCGCTGGTGAAGGGCGATTTTGTGGGGTGCGTACAAACTGACGTAGTGGATTTTGGAGGTGACTGTCCGGGGCGGCTGGTGCAGAAGTTACAGCTGTGAAACATGCACGTGACTGAATTGACGCGCTGCGTGACTAGCGTCGGGGACGAGGCACCCTCCCCGGACGAAAGCGACCACGCATGAGCGACGACAAGACGAGTACCGCAACACTGGAGCCGACGACGGCGGCAAGCACCGCCGTCGGAATCGGCGGCTCCGTTTCAACGGCTCCAGGCAACGCCGATGCCATGAGTGCGGCCAAGGAGAGCCTGGAGGACTACACGCTCCGGTTCGCCCCGCGTTCCTACCGGAAGTGGAGTGCCGGTGTGGTGGCCACAAGTGCGCTGGGTGGCATTGCCTACCTGGCCGACTTCTCCATTGGCGCGAACATCGGCATCGCCTACGGAACGGTGAACGCCATCTTCGGCATCATCGTGGCCGCGGTGATCATCTTCGCCACGGGGTTCCCGTTGGCGTACTACGCAGCCCGGTACAACATCGATTTGGACTTGATCACCCGCGGCTCGGGTTTTGGCTACTACGGTTCGGTGGTCACGAACATTATCTTCGCCACCTTCACGTTCATCTTCTTCGCCCTCGAAGGCTCCATCATGGCCCAGGGCCTGCAATTGGGCCTGGGCATTCCGCAGTGGATCGGCTACGCCGTGTCCACCATCATCATCATCCCGCTGGTGATCTATGGGATGAAGACGCTCGCTACGTTGCAGGTGTGGACAACGCCGCTTTGGCTGCTGCTCATGGTGGTCCCAGTGGGCTACCTGCTGCTGTCCCACCCCGAAAGCATCGACGCGTTCTTCGCTTTCACCGGAGCATCCGGCGAAGGTGGTCCCAACCTGGCTTCGGTAATGCTGGCTGCGGGCGTCTGCCTGTCCCTGATGGCGCAGATCGCTGAGCAGATCGACTACCTTCGCTTCATGCCGCCCAAGACCGCCGAAAACAAGGGCGCCTGGTGGCGCGCAGTGATCCTCGCCGGACCGGGCTGGGTCATCTTCGGCGCCATCAAGCAGATCATCGGCCTGTTCATTGCCATCTACCTCATCGCCAAGCTCGACCCCGCAGCGGCATCTACCGCGAATGAACCGGTCCACCAGTTCCTGGGCGTCTACGAAGAAATGATGCCGGCGTGGCTCGCGATGACCCTGGCCGTGGTGCTCGTCGTCATTTCCCAGATCAAGATCAACGTCACCAACGCTTACTCCGGCTCGCTGGCTTGGACAAACTCCTTCACGCGCGTCACCAAGACCTACCCGGGGCGCATGGTGTTTGTGGTGGTGAACCTGGTCATCGCGCTGATCCTGATGGAGTCGAACATGTTCGAGTTCCTCAACACGATCCTGGGCTTCTACGCCAACTGCGCCATGGCCTGGGTGGTCACTGTTGCCTCTGACATCGCCATCAACAAGTACCTGCTGAAGATTTCACCCAAGGTTCCGGAGTTCCGTCGCGGGATGCTCTACGCCGTGAACCCCGTGGGCTTCGTGTCCATGCTGGTCTCTGCCGGGGTTTCCATCGCAGTGTTCTTCGGGGCCTTTGGTTCCGGTGTCCAGCCGTTCTCGCCGATCTTCGCAGTGGGCCTGGCGCTGATCCTGCCGCCCTTGCTGGCTCTGGCCACCAAGGGACGCTACTACCTGCGGCGCACCGACGACGGCATTGACCTCCCGATGTTCGACGCCGACGGCAACCCCAGCGACCAGAAACTCCTCTGCCACGTCACCGGTCTTGAATTCGAACGCCCGGACATGCTCCGGTCGGGTCAGGATGGGCCCGACGGCGAACCCCAGTACATCTCGTCCCTCGCCTTGTCCACGGATAAGTCAGGCGAGTTGGTGCTCCCGGCCCAGAAATAGCCCTCCCAACCCAACTAAGTAACAGCACCTGCTCTATTGAGTGCTCATTGGAGCGTGTGCTGTTACCTACTTGGGCCCACGCGAAACGCCCCGGCTTCCATCAAGGGAGCCGGGGCGTTGCGCTGTGTGTTTTCGTGCTGTGTATTGCTGCTGTGAGGCTTACTTGTCGAAGGCGTCCTTCGCGGCGTCCTTGACGTTCTCGCCAGCCTGCTTGGTCTTGGCGGCCGCTTGGTCAGCGACACCCTCGGCCTGCAGTTTCTCGTTGTTGGTGGCGTCTCCCAAGGCTTCCTTCGCCTTGCCCGAAACTTCCTGTGCCTTGTTGCTGATCTTGTCTCCGAGTCCCATGGGCCCTCCTTCGATGTAATCCAACGTTGACGATTGCTAGGCTAGCGAGCAATTCTGGGTACTTCCTGAACGACTTCCAAGATAGTCAGGATGCTTACACTGAGATCATGGCTGAGGAGATCCTGAACGAACAGACGGAGCAAACGGACCTGGACGAGGACATCGCCATGGCCCTGGTTAACAATGTGGTCTCCGAATCCTACGATCCGGAGGACGAAGCATCGGATCCCCGTACCAAATACCCGTCCGAAGGGTTCGAGCCACAAACCCAGGATTATCCGGGCTGGACCGAGGCCATGACTCCCCGCCCCGATCACGGCGAACAAAGCTACGTGGGGCACAGCCGGATGCTGGGCCGCCGGACCCTGATTACGGGCGGCGACAGCGGGATCGGTAAAGCCGTAGCGATTGCTTTTGCCCGTGAAGGTGCGGACGTCGCTTTCACCTACCTGCCTGAAGAAGAGCAGGACGCCGAGCATACTGTCCAGCTGATCGAAGACGCCGGCAGCAGGGCGCTCGCGCTACCTGGTGACTTGCGGGACGAAGAGTTCTGCCAGGAAGTCATTGCCCAAACCGTTGCCGAATTCGGTGGGCTCAATGTGCTTGTGAACAACGCCGGGTTCCAGATGACCACGAGCCGGGGGATCGAAGACCTCAGCACCGAACAGTTCGATCAAACCTTCAAAACCAACGTTTATGCGCTGTTCTGGCTCACCAAGGCAGCACTGCCGCATTTGAAGCCCGGCGCCGCGATCATCAACACCTCGTCCGTCCAGGGCTACCATCCAAGCCCATCACTCATCGACTACGCAGCGACGAAAGCAGCCATCAACAGCATGACCTTTTCGTTGGCAGAGTCACTGGGTCCTCAGGGGATCCGCGTCAATGCAGTAGCGCCGGGTCCCGTGTGGACGCCACTGCAGCCGCCCACCCAGCCCGCGGAAAAGATCCAAGAGTTTGGCCAGGACACCCCCTTGGGGCGCGCAGGGCAGCCTGCCGAACTTGCCGGGACCTATGTCCTTCTGGCCAGCGAAGATTCCAGTTATATCTCCGGATCGGTCATCGGGGTCACCGGTGGCAAACACCTCGCCTAGTGGTTTGTCTGAGCGTCATTATGGCTTGAGGACCACCTTGATGCATCCGTCCTGCTTCTTCTGGAACTTCTCGTAGAGCGCCGGTGCTTCATCCAGTCCTCCCGTGTGGGTGACCAGATGCATGACGCCCAGCGGATCGGCGTCGTCCTCCACCAAGGGAAGCAGATCGTCAGTCCAGCGGCGCACATTGCATTGCCCCATGCGGAGTTGGATCTGCTTGTCGAACATAGTCATCAGGGGCATCGGGTCCGCCTGCCCGCCGTAGACCCCGCTCAGCGAGATCGTCCCGCCACGACGCACCAGATCCACGGCTGTATGCAGTGCAGCGAGCCGATCGACGCTCATGGTTTCCATGGCAATCTGCGCGGGTTTGTCCGGCAGCAGGGAAACCGCCTTGTGAAGGAAGGACGCCACAGGGGATCCATGGGCCTCCATGCCCACAGCATCCACCACGGAATCCGGGCCGCGACCCAGTGTTTGTTCGCGGATCCGGCCGGCCACGTCTGAGCTGTAATCCATGGTTTCAATGCCGTGGGCCTCCGCCATCGCGCGGCGTTCAGCAACCGGATCAACGCCGATCACCCGGAAGCCCTTGTAGGCCCCGATCCTCGCAGCAAACTGGCCCACGGGACCCAGTCCGAGCACCGCGAGGGTGCCACCTTCCGGAACGTTCGCGTAGTCCACTGCCTGCCAGGCCGTGGGAAGGATGTCCGAGAGGAAGAGGTAGCGCTCATCCGGGGCGCCCGACTCCACTTTGATGGGGCCGTAGTCGGCATAGGGAACGCGGAGGAACTGGGCCTGGCCACCGGGAACGGAACCGTAGAGCTCTGAGTAGCCAAAGAGGGCCGCCCCGGATCCCTTCTCCTTGACCTGGGTGGTCTCGCACTGCGACTGCAAGCCTTGGTTGCACATGTAACAGCGCCCGCAGGAGATGTTGAAGGGCACCACAACACGGTCGCCCTTCTTGAGCCGGTGGACACCCGGGCCCACTTCTTCGACGATTCCCATCGGCTCGTGGCCGATGACATCGCCCTTGTGCATGTACGGGCCGAGCACTTCGTAAAGGTGGAGGTCCGAGCCGCAAATCGCGGTGGAGGTGATCCGGACAATCGCATCCGTAGGCTCTTGGATGCTGGGATCGGGGACGTCTTCAACGCTGAGTGAGCGCCGGCCTTGCCATGTCACTGCTTTCACAATTACTCTCCCTGCTTTCGGCTGGAGGTGTCCCGCGCTGCAGGAGACCACCCCAGCGAATCAGAGATGGCATCGGCGCACAAGGCCGGCCGCCCTCGACACTGTTCGCGGCCGAGCCTAGATTGAGGCTATGAGCGAAGAACCGAACGAAGCTGAAGTTGCGCCCTCTGAAGCCTCCAAACCCACGGTGCCTGCCGGCGTCGAGCATGACAAAAGTGCCGCCGGAAACGATGACTTCACCACGGAAGTGGACCCCACCTTTATCCCTGATGAAAGCGGCGAATCCCCGGTGGAGAAGCGAGCCAGGGAGCATCCCGAAGCGACGGGAAGCTAAAACTAGTAAGTAATCTGACCAGTAGTGTTAACATGGTGGGCAAGGGAGAGTTTCGGGCAGAGTTGACCGAGGAGTGTCTGCGTTGTCATCGATGAAAAACCCTCTGGTTCCAGGCGACGCAACCCGTCCCCACGCCGAACCCCTCCAGTGCCGTCAATGCCGGTCCGACGATCACTTGGATCTGGAAACCATCGAATCCCTTGAGCCGCATACCGGCGACTTGATGGTCCGGGTGTCTTATAGTTGCCTGGCCTGTGAAGTCCCGTACGCCCACAACGCTGCCTTCCACGACGTGGCCGCGGTCCTCAACCGCAACGGGTCGGCGTCGGGACTGCTGCAATTTGGCGGACAGTACTTCCATTGCGGTGAACCAATGCAGTTCACCAAATCCTCAGCTCGAAGCGTCTATGCACCCATGACCACGGAAGTCGTTGAGGACGGCCTCCTCGAGGTGTACTTGAAAACGCGCGTCATCGAGTGCCGGTGCGGCTTCCGGATGGAGCTGCCGGCATGAAGGCGGGCATCGTTTGGGGGCGCCCTGAACTGGGTACGTCCCAAGCAGCAACCACAGCGTGGGCTACGAGCGGCGCCCATAGAAGCCGCTCACCAGGGAGGTAATCCGCATGGATACAGGACAGCTGGTTCTCATCATCGTGGTGGCCGTCGTCGTCATCGCCGCTGTGATCGTCGCGGTCGTCATCGGACGTCGGAAGAAGGCCGAGGTCAACCGCCACCGAGCAGCGGAACTTCGCGAGAAGGCCGCGGAAGAAGCCATCGGAGCCCACCAAGCCAAGGCCGAATCGGCCCAGGCAGAGGCCAATGCGCTGCAGGCAGAGGTCGAAGCCAATCGGCTCCGGCAGGAAGCGGAACGCCACGCGGAGAAGGCCAACGAGGCTCATGGGCGGGTAGAGGAACACCTGCGGCACGCAGACAAGTTGGACCCCAATACCGGGCAGGATCGCTCGACTGACGCAGATCGCTCGCAGGACTCGGATCGCTCTCATGACCCGGATCGCCGGGCCGACGAGGGCAGCCCGGCCGCAGTTGAAGGCGAACGTCTGACTCGGGACCGGAGTGGCCGCGACGGCGCCACGCGCGAACGAACCCCACACGAAGGTGACAGGAACTTGTAGTTTCACAGGAGAAACGGAGGGCGGGAAGTGAGCATCGTGGTGAGGCGAACAGGTGAGGCTGTGCGGTCGACTGAGTCGAAGGCGACGCGGCATGCGGTAGATGTGGTTCTGGGACACTTGGGCGAGATCGGACCGGCCGTTGCGGCCCTGCGCCGCGAATCGTCCAGGCTGGCCGAATGGGGCGAACAACTGGCGCTAGTCAGGCTGCGCGGTGGAACGGTCTTCGCCGCAGGCAGCGACGGATCCTCACACGAGGCGCAGAGGTTCACCTCGGAACTCGCGGCTCACGACCACGGAGACGGGTCCGGCTTCAAAGCGATCTACATTCCCAAGGGCGCCAGTGGCTCCAACGGGACTACCCCAAGCATCAGTGCCCAGCTCTCTGAACAGGTGCGGCGTGGAGACATCGTGGTGCTGCTGGCTGCCAAGGGAATCACCGACGAGCTCTGCGACGCTGCTGCCGCCGCAAAATCGGGTGGTGCGATCGTGTGGGCCCTGACGGGTAAGGAGTCCAAGGAGCTCGCGCAGTCGGTCAATGAAGCAATATGCATCAACACCGATCCGCCACACGCCGAGGAAGCGCATCTGGTGGCGGTGTTGGCTCTCTGCGAATGCTTTGATGATGCACTGAAGCACGTCAAGCCGGCGTGACCCCGGACTGACTGGGCCGGGTGGCGGAGAAGGCCAGCCCGGTGTGTGATCTGCACCTCGTTTGGAATAGTTGCAGACGCCATGCAGTTGCGCAGAGTGAACCTGTTTCATTCTGAAAGGAACTGCGCATGCTGTTTTCCCCTCTGGCCCTCGGCGAGCTTGAACTTTCCAACCGACTGGTGATGGCGCCCTTGACGCGTCTTCGCGCGGGTCAGAACGGCGTGCCGGGTCCGTTGATCGCCGAGCACTACCGCCAGCGGGCTTCCCTGGGGCTGATCGTCAGCGAGGGAACCTACCCGGTTCCGGCCGGTCAGTCCTACCCGGGACAGCCAGGGCTCGTCACCGAGGCTCAGATCGCCGGCTGGAAGACAGTCACCGACGCCGTGCACGCTGAGGGTGGCCGCATCTTCGCGCAGGTCATGCACGGAGGCCGCGTTTCCCATGCTGACATCACCGGTGGGCACGAGATCGTAGGCCCCAGCGCTGTTGCCATCGAAGGTGATGTCCGCACCCCCAATGGCAAGCAGCCGTACCCCGTACCGCGTGAACTCCGCACTGACGAACTTCCGGGCGTCATTCAGGAAATCGTCACAGCGTCCAAGAACGCCATTGAGGCAGGATTCGACGGCGTCGAGCTCCACTCCGCCAACGGTTACCTGCTGCACGAATTCCTTGCACCGAACTCGAACGTCCGCACAGACAGCTACGGCGGCTCCCCGGAGAACCGCGCCCGTTTCGTGATCGAGACGGTCAATGCCGTGGTCGAAGCCCTCGGTGCCAACCGCGTCGGCATCCGGATTTCTCCGGAGCACAATGTGCAGGGAATCGCTGAAACCGATCCCGCTGACGTTCGGGCAACCTACGAGGTTTTGGTGGACACCATCGCCCCGCTCAACCTTGCTTACCTGAGCATCCTGCACCACGACCCCAAGAGTGCTTTGGTCCAGGATCTTCGCGAACGGTTCAACGGAACGTTCCTGGTGAACACCGGCTTCAGCGAAATCACGACCCGCGATGAAGCCTTCGCCATTATCGAAGACGGCCTCGCGGACGCTGTGGTGGTGGGCCGCCCCGCCATCGCCAACCCGGACCTTGCCCGCCGCTGGCGCGAGAGCCTGCCGCTCAACGAGCCGGACGCCTCCACCTTCTACGCCGACGGCGCCGAGGGCTACACGGACTACCCGTTCTACGCGAACTAAAGCCCAGCGCCCCCAGTAAAACCACGACGTCGGCACTCACGTGAGTGCCGACGTCGTGGTTTAACCTGTGGCCACCCCACTGACTGGCAGCTGGTGAGGGAAGGTGACAGGATCACGTGCCCGGTCCCGAGCGCGGCTTCCTATAGGATTTGTGGCATGTCTGATCCTTCCCCGGCCGGTGCCCGCGCTGGCTTTCCCGTCAGCCGCCAAGTGCTGGCCGACCACGTCTACGAAGCCCTCCTCGAGTGGCTCATGGACGGCCGTTTGGAACCGGGGGCGGCAGTGAGCATCGACGGGATGGCTCGTGAACTGGACGTCTCGCCGACTCCCGTGAGAGAAGCCTTGGCCCGGTTGGAGCACACAGGCATGGTCCGGCGGGTGGCGCTCAAGGGCTACAGGGTTGCCCCCGTGTTTACCCGCGAAGACTTCGCGGAACTGATGGAAGCCAGGCTCTCCATTGAACCCGTCAATGCAAAATTGGCGTGTTCGCGCATGACGCCGGAGGGGTTGGATGCCCTGAAGCAGGCCGTCGAAGACCTGAAGACTGCACCCCGGGGCGGAACTTTTGCCGAGTACCGCAGCTATCTCGAGGCCGACGAACGTTTTCACCAACTCATCGCCGCGCAGGCAAACAACCAGTTCCTGCTCGCGGCCTACAACACCCTGGGTGGGCAGATCCAGCGGTTCCGACTGTTCGGGGGAGTGGGCATCACCGACGCCGAGCAGGCGATCGCCGAACACCAGGCCGTACTCGACGCCATGGCCAGCGGCGATCCGGACAAGGCCGCGAAGATGATGATCGACCACGTCGAAAAGGTTCGTGGCAGGGCCATGGCTGACGCTCCGGAGGACTAGCTCACGGACCAACGAGGGTCCGCTGGCCATTGCCGGCGGGCCCTTCCTGCTGGGTTTCGTGACCCCCTTCACAGTTAAATGTATGACATATAGGATCTAGGAAGTTTCGCAAAAGGGTTGACAGTCTTGCTTGGTTCGTAAATCCTATAGGAAACAGGATTCCACGAAGGAGTGATCACTATGGCGTACACCGCCAAGGACTGGCCCATTACGGCGGCCCTCCTGCAGTTCCCCGGCACCGACGCTTCGGGAAACCACGTCAACGACGCCGATGCTTCCGTTTGGGCGGCAGTCCTCCAGGAAGTGAAGGACGCCGGTTTCGCCAACGCGGACCTCACCGACAGCTGGGTTCGTCCTGGCGACCTCAGCAAGGACCGGCTGGCCGAGTTCAAGCAAACCGCCGACGAGGTTGGCATCGGGGTTCCCGTCATCTCCGCTATCCGCCGCAGCATCATCCACGCAAAGGACTGGGCAAACAACCTCGCCTACAGCCACCGCACCATCGACGCCGCTGCCGAGCTTGGCTGTGAAGTGGTGTCCTTCGGGCTTCACCAAGCCATCACCCCAGAGCAGCAGAAACAGCTCTGGTTCTGGACCGTTGAGGGTTATAAGGATCCGGTGGGGGACAAGGAAGCATGGGGCAACGCCGTCTCCCGCCTTCGCGAGCTCGGTCAGCACGCAGCAGAGGCGGGGGTGCTGATTTCGCTGGAAATGTACGAGGACACCTACCTCGGAACTGCTGATTCCTCGGTTCAGCTGGTCCAGGACATTGGCTTGGACAACGTCGGCCTGAACCCGGACCTCGGGAACCTGATCCGCCTCCACCGGCCCATCGAGGACTGGCACGAGATGGTGGCAAAGACCCTGCCGTACTCCAACTACTGGCACATGAAGAATTACCTCCGGGACGAAGATGTGGCGCGCGACAGCTACATCACCATGCCGGCGCCGATGGAGAGCGGTCTCATCAACTACCGCGAGGCCTTCAAGTTCGCGCTGTCCGTCGGGTTCCAGGGCATCCTCTGCACTGAGCACTACGGTGGCGACGGTCTCAGCGTCACGGCCAGCAACCAGGATTACCTCCGCCGCCACGTCCTGCCGAAGACCGCAGGCTATGAACTCGGCAAGAGCCAGGTGGCCCAAGGACGCCAGGTACCGGCAACGCAGCTCGCAGGAGTGTAGGAAGATGACCCGGATTTTTGACAACCCGGCAGATTTTGCCGATGAAGCGCTGGACGGCTTCGTAGCGGCCAATCGCGGCTACGTCGCCCGCGTTGACGGTGGCGTTGTCCGCTCCACCGAAGTCCCCAACGGCCAGGTCGCCCTGGTGGTCGGCGGCGGTTCCGGGCACTACCCGGCCTTCGCTGGACTCGTCGGACCCGGACTTGCCACTGGTTCGGCGTGCGGCAACATGTTCGCGTCGCCGGCGGCAGGCCAGGTGTATCGGGTGGCCAAGGCTGCCAACGCCGGCGGTGGCGTCCTGCTCAGCTACGGCAACTACGCAGGGGACGTCCTGCACTTCGGCCAGGCGCAGCTCCGCCTCAACGCCGAGGGCATCGAAACGCGGACAGTCACCGTCACTGACGACATCGCCAGCGCGCCGATCGACCAACTCGACAAGCGCAGGGGCATTGCCGGCGACCTCACCGTCTTCAAGATTGCCGGCGCCGCGGCCGAGGCGGGACTGGACCTTGACGGCGTCGAACGCTTGGCCATCAAGACGAACCATCGGACCCGTTCCCTGGGAGTGGCCTTTGACGGCTGCACGCTTCCCGGTGCCAAGGATCCGCTGTTCCATGTGCCTGCCGGGCAGATGTCGCTCGGCCTGGGCATTCATGGCGAGCCCGGCATTTCCGAGCACACCATGCCCACAGCATCCGAGCTGGCCGAACTCCTTGTGTCGAAGCTTCTCAACGACAAGCCCGAGGACGCCGGGGACCGTGTGGTGGCTATCGTCAACGGCTTGGGAACGGTGAAGTACGACGAACTCTTCCTGCTGTTCGGCAAGGTGGAAAAGCTGCTCACGGCCGCGGGACTCACCGTTGTTGAACCCGAGTGCGGCGAGCTGGTAACCAGCCTGGACATGTCCGGACTGTCGCTGACGCTGCTGTGGCTGGACGAAGAGCTTGAGCAGTTCTGGGCCGCACCCGCGGACACTCCGGCGTTTCGCAAGGGCAGCATGGCGCCCCGCGCGCCCCGTGCTGGCATCGCAGCCGACGACGCCGAATCCGCCGACGTCGAACAGCCCACCGCCGCTGCGGCTGACCTTGGGCAGTTGGCCGTGGCCGTCCTCGCGCAGGTGAGGGACGTCGTCGTCGAGCATGAAGAGGAACTCGGCAAGCTGGACGCGATCGCCGGCGATGGCGACCATGGCATTGGCATGCGCCGCGGCGTCGACGCTGCAGCTGCGGCTGGGGAAGCTGTGAGCGGTGGATCCGCGGCGCGGGTCCTGACCGCAGCCGGCGAGGCCTGGAGTGAGCGCGCCGGCGGAACCTCGGGAGCCCTGTGGGGCTCAGCGGTCATCGCCGCCGGGTTGTCGCTCGGGAACCGCGAAACGTACACATCGGAGGACGCAGGGGCCGCTGTACAGGCGTTCGTCCGCGCCATCACCGAGCTCGGCAAGGCAGAGCCTGGGGACAAGACCATGGTGGACGCGCTCCTGCCCTTCCGGGACGCCTTCCTGACAGAGCTCGACGGCGGGGCTCCCGTTGACCGGGCGCTGGCAGTTGCCGCTGCGGCTGCTGAGTCCGCTGCCGCCACAACCGCGGATCTGCGCCCGCTCAAGGGCAGGGCACGCCCGCTCGCGGAAAAGAGCCTTGGCCATCCCGATCCAGGGGCGGTCTCCTTCGGGCTGATCGCCGCCAGGATCTCGCAATTCATCGATTCACAACTGGCCTCGGCTGCCCCCACGGGGCAGCGGTCGGCCGGGAACGGAGCCCAAGCATGAACAACACCGAAGGCTGGCGCATCGTCGTCGGCAATGACGAAGCCGGAGTCGAATACAAGCAGGCACTCCTGGCGTTGCTGGAAGCGGATCCCCGCGTGGCAACAGTGACGGACGTCGGCGTTGGTTTCAACGACTCCACCGCGTACCCGCACGTCGCCGTTGACGCCGCCCGCAAAGTGGCCGAAGGCGAAGCCGACCGTGCACTGTTGATCTGCGGAACGGGCCTCGGTGTGGCCATCGCGGCCAACAAGGTCCCCGGAATCCGCGCCGTCACTGCCCACGACAGCTACTCCGTGGAAAGGTCCGTCCTGAGCAACAACGCACAGGTCCTCACGCTCGGCCAGCGGGTGATTGGCCTGGAACTGGCCAAAAAGCTCGTAGGGGAGTGGCTGGGCCACCGCTTCGACCACACCTCCTCCTCCGCCGCCAAGGTGGACGCCATCTGCTCGTACGAGCCCGACTACACGAAGGCAGTCTGATCATGACCACTCCCGAGACAACCGAAGCTACAGCCGACAACGCAGCCCGGAAGATCGCCGTCGTCGGCTCCGGCTACATGGGTGGCGGCATCGCCCAGGTGCTGGCTCTTGGCGGGGCACGTGTTGCCCTGGCCGATGTCTCTGCCGAGGTCGCGCAGAAGAACTACGACCGCCTGCTGGAGGAGTCGGAGCAGTTCATCGCCGACGGGCTCTTTCCGGCAGGGTCCACGGAGATCCTCAAGCAGAATCTGTGGGCAGCCAAGGATATCGAAGAGGCCGTTGCGGACGCAGATTTCATTGAGGAGTGCGTTCCTGAGGTCCTGGACATCAAGCACCAAACCCTCGCCCGCATCAGTGCCGCTGCCCGCCCGGACGCCCTGATCGGTTCCAACACCTCCACGATTTCCATTGGCGCACTGGCAGAAGCCGTCACCAACCCGGAGCGGTTCCTGGGTGTGCACTTCTCCAACCCGTCACCGTTCATTCCCGGCGTCGAGATCATCCCGCACGCCGGCACGGATGCCGCAACGGTTGCCGCGTCCCGCGAGCTGGTCCACGCGGCCGGTAAGCAGACCGCCGTCGTCAAGGACGTCACCGGCTTCGTGCTGAACCGTCTGCAGTACGCGCTGTTCCACGAAGCCGCGCAGTTGGTGGAGCAGGGAATCGCTACAGCGGACGACGTCGACACGCTGGTGCGTACGACGTTCGGCTTCCGCTTGCCCTTCTTCGGCCCGTTCGCCATCGCGGATATGGCCGGTTTGGATGTGTACAACTTCTGCTACAAGTCGCTGCAGACCGGCTTCCCGGAACGCTTCGCGACGCCGAAGATCCTTTCGGACCTGGTGGACGCAGGCAAATTGGGCACCAAGACCGGTGCAGGCTTCCTCAATGTTCCCGCCGAACGCACTCCGGAACTCATCGCCTACCGCAACAAGGCCTACGTGGCCATGCAGAAGCTCATTGAAGAGCTCGGCCCCGCCCCCATCAACTAAGACCTTTCAGGAGAAGACCTATGACTTTCCCCGCAGAACGCACAGCAATTGTCACCGGCGCCGTTTCCGAGCGCGGCATCGGCCGTGCCACCGTGAATTACCTGGCTGCCCAAGGGTGGAACATCGGCATCATCGACCTTGATGACGCCGCATGCAAGATCGCAGCCAAAGAAATCGCCGCCGAATATGGCGTCCAGGCCTATGGCGTTGGTGCCAACGTGGCCAGCGAAGCCGAGGTCCGCGCCGCCATTGACGAGCTTGAAAAGGAACTGCCGCAGATTGTCGCGCTGGCCAACGTTGCCGGAGTCAGCTCGCCTGTTGGCTATCTGGAACTCGAACCTGCCGAGTGGGACCGGGTCCTGAACATCAACCTCAACGGCGTCCACTACGCCACCCGCCGTGTGGCCGAGTCCATGGTCAAGAACCGCATCGGCCGCATCGTGAACATTTCCTCCGTGTCCGCTCAACGCGGCGGCGGCACGTTCTCCAAGACCCCGTACTCCGTGGCCAAGGCCGGCGTCATTGGCCTGACCCGCGCAACGGCCAGGGAGCTCGGCGAATACGACATCACCGTCAACGCCATTTCTCCGGGCCCCATCGACACCGACATCATGGGTGGCACGCTGAGCCAGGAACGCAAGGATGAACTCACCAAGGACCTTGTGGTGAACCGCGTGGGCTCCACCCGTGACATCGCAGCCGCTATCGCCTTCCTCATCAGCGAGGACTCCGGATACATCTCCGGCCAGACGCTGAATGTGGATGGCGGACTGTACATGCACTAGGCCCTCATGCGGACCTGGACTCGAGAACGCAAGATCTACCTTGCCGTGGGCGTCCTTGCCTGCGCCGTGGGCCTGGTGCTCATTTTCTTCCCGCGCTGACCGCGCCTGTGCGCGGCTGACCGCGCTGCACTGGTCATTTCCTGTCACTCAAAGAGGAGTTTCAATGTCTGTTGCCACCAATTCCACCAAGGAGTTGCTGGACACGCCGGTCCTCAAATCGGCGATCTCCAAAGCTTCGCGGCGACTCATGCCGATGCTCGTCATCCTCTACGTGGTGGCCTTCCTGGACCGCACCAATGTTGGCTTCGCCGAAGCTGCGCTGGAAGTGGACAGGGGCATCACCGCCGGGGCTTACGCCCTGGGTGCCGGCATTTTCTTCATCGGCTACGCCCTGTTCGAGATTCCCAGCAACCTGCTGCTCACCAAATTTGGCGCCAAGGTGTGGCTGGCCCGCATCGCCATCACGTGGGGCATCGTCTCTGCGTGCTTCGCGTTCGTCCAAGGTGAAACGTCCTTCATCATCCTCCGGTTCCTGCTGGGCGTCACCGAAGCCGGTCTGTTCCCCGGCGTCATCATGTTCCTGGCGGCTTGGTTCCCCAACAAGGTTCGTGTGAAGATGTTCGCCATTTTCTACCTGGCCCAGCCGTTCTCCCAGATGATGGGTGCACCCCTGTCCGGCTGGCTCATCAACATCGGCGACCAGGTTCCGGGTGTCGCAGGCTGGCAGGTGATGTTCTTCGTTGAGGGCATGCTCGCCGTCCTGGCCGGTATTGCCGCCTACTTCTTCCTCATCAACAGTCCCCAGGATGCCAAGTTCCTGACCAAGGAAGAGAAACGGGCTTTGTCCGATGTCATGGCGCTCGAGGATACCGTGAAGGAGGAATCCGGCCCTCGTGGCGTCCTTGCCTCCATGCGTAACGGCCGGGTCTGGTACTTCACGGTCATCTACTTCTGCCTGCAGGTGGCCGTGTATGGCGTGACGTTCTACCTGCCACAGCAGGTGGCGCAGCTGACCGGGCAAAAGGTGGGCATCGCCGTCGGACTCCTCGCGGCCATCCCGTGGTTCTTCGGCATCTTCGCCTGCTACTTCATCGGCAAGGCAGCCAACACCGTGGCGCGTCGCCGTCGCTGGGGTACAGCATTGTTCATCTCCACGGGCCTGTGCATCTTTGGTTCCGCGTGGGCCGGTGCCAACCAAATGCCGGCCCTGGGCATCATCTTCATCACCCTCGCGGTGTGCAGCTTCCTGTCCACCGGCCCCATTTGCTGGTCATATCCGACGGCGTTCCTCACCGGAACTGCCGCGGCCGCCGGTATCGGACTGATCAACTCCCTCGGAAACCTGGGTGGTTTCGTGGCGCCGATCCTGCGGACTACGGTCAACCAGGTCACGGCCTCGGACACCGGAACCATGGGTGTCTACGCCTTGGGTGTCCTGCCGTTCCTGGCTGCGCTGCTGATGTTCGGTACGAAGCGTTTCAGCAACAAGGCCGACGAACTGCTGGAGAAATAGGGCGTGAACCTGCCTGCTTTCCCTTCTGCTGCGGACTCTGCGAAGGACGCCGCGCTGGACACGGTATTCATTGGCGTCAGCACCAAGATGTACATGGGCTACGGGCAGAGCTTGGCGTGGCTGGAGCAGTTGGTGGCAGAAGCAGACGCCCGCCCGGCCCTCGCGGCCGGGCGGGTGGTCCCGTTCGTGATCCCGTCGCATCCAGTGTTGCCCGCAGCGGCGCATATGCTTCACGGCACGTCACTGGTCTTGGGCGCTCAGAACTGTGGCTGGGCTGACGGGCCGTGGACAGGTGAGGTGGCACCGTCCATGCTCGCTGAGCTTGGAGTGGGATTGGTGGAAATCGGTCACGCTGAGCGGCGGCGCTACTTTGCCGAAGATGAGGCGATGATCGCTCTCAAGGTCAGTGCAGCCGTAGATGCCGGACTGACTCCGCTGCTGTGTGTGGGAGAGTCCGAGATGCTGGAACCGGAGGCAGCCGCGGACACGGTACTCGGGCAGATCAAAGCCGCAGTGTCCGGCGACTGGTCCCATGCCTCGAAGCTTGTCATCGCCTACGAGCCCGTCTGGGCGATCGGCGCTCCTGAGCCTGCCTCAGCGGCATATGTTTCGCGGGTCGTCGGTACCTTGCGTTCGGTGCTTGCCCGGCACGCGCTGGCCGGGCTTCCCATCATTTATGGCGGGTCGGCGAAACCCGGCTTATTGCCGCAACTGGACGGGGTTTCCGGGCTTTTCCTTGGCCGCTTCGCGCACGACGCCAGCAACTTCGGCCAGGTCCTGGACGAAGCCCTGGATATCGCCAGCCGGTCTTAGAGGGCCGCTCGCTGGCAGAGGGCCACGAAACCGCCGAGGTTTTCGAGGCCTTCCGGATGGGTCGGCAGGTAGTTGGTCAGTTCAGGCGAACGCACGACGACGGCACGCCACTGACCGCGCGACACCGCCACGTTGATCCGGTTGCGGGACAGCAGGAACTCCATGCCGCGGGGAACTTCGCCGGCGGCTGATGCGGCCATGGAGACGATGACCACCGGGGCTTCCTGGCCTTGGAATTTGTCCACGGTACCTACCCGCACTGTCCTGAGGCCGGCAGATCGGAGCTCATGTTTGATGAGCTGTACCTGGGCGTTGTACGCCGCTACCACCAGGATGTCGGTTTCCTCGAGGGAGCGGCGTTCCGGGGAGTCCGAAGGGTCCAGCCATTTCAGGCCGAGGTGGGCTTGGACTTGCCGGACAACCTCAACAGCTTCTTCCTGCGACGCAGTGGAGTTGGCGTTGTGCGTAACGTAGACACAGGAAATTCCGGGGCTCGCCCCCTCAAGTTCACGCAGGGTGGCGGCGGGTGCAGCCTCGAGCCGGTTGTCGTAGGACAGCTTTGACACTGCGCTGCACAATTCCGGATGCATACGCCATGACAACGCCAGGAAGTAGCCCAGATGGGACGGCAAAGTGTTGTAGCCATCCGACAACCAACCCAGGGCCGATTCATCAACGGGTTCCGGATGCTTGCCTTGAGTGACCTGGGGAAGCTGCTGCGGGTCACCGAGGAGCAGGAGCCGCGTGGCGGCCCGGCTGACAGCCATGGTGTTGGCCAGCGAGAACTGTCCCGCTTCATCGATGACCAGAAGATCGAGTGATCCGGCGGGGACTTCCTTGCCCACCATGGTCCACGCGGTGCCGCCGATCAAGGCGCCACCCGGCTGGGACAAGAGCTCTTCCACGTCGCCTTTGGCACAGTTGGTCCACGGTACAGGATCGTTGTGCTTGACGTCCTTGGCCACCAGACGGGGATCAATACCCGCCTTCTCCACGGCAGCGCAGAGCATGTTTTCCACTACGGCGTGGGATTGCGCAACGACGCCGACTTTCCACCCGTCGGCCACCAGCCTGGCCAGCACGTGGGCGCCAACATATGTCTTCCCGCTGCCGGGAGGACCCTGGACGGCCAGGTAGGAATGGTCCAGGTCCTTGACCGCCGCTGTGATGGCATTGATGTAGCCATCGGGGCCGGAGGGGACTGCTGGAAGGTTGGCGAGGGTGCGCAGCCTTGGCGGCTGTCGGCGCACCAGGTCCAAGGCAGGATCCTTGGGCCAGGAAGGCAACGCCGCGCGGAGCTTGGTGGCCAATGCGGCCAACGCAGCCCGTTGCCCGGTTGTCTGAATCGGGCTGTCAGGGGTCAGCGCCATAGGGGTCTGGACGAACTCCGTGGAGTCTTTTCGAAGCTTCTCGACGATGGTGACGGACTCGAAGTCGCCCTCTTCACCGACCTCGATAACCTCCGTCCCGCCCCAACCCGCACGGCCCAACACTGAGGATTCCTTGGCAGCAAGAGCATCCGGCAACGGAGACGCATACATTCTGAAGTACTTCCTGCCTGGATCCAATCCCGCGCCGTCACCGGACCGGCCCAGGAGTTTGACGATCCGGGCAGGGTTGCTGCGAGGTGTTGGTTTCGCCCAGTCCTGCAGCAACTCCGAGTGGTCAACCAAGAATTGGTCGCGGGATTCGTCCCACTGCGAGGTCGGCTTTTCCAGTCGGTCGAAGTGTTCCCACCAGTGCTGTTTGTCCTCGCGGCGGTGGTACCCGACGCCGGCTGCGACGATGCCGATGGCCCGGGAATCCGGCGTTGTCTGTTGCTCCACGGGCAGGCCGGCCACATAGTCGAACAGCGCCGTCTCTTCGGGCGGTGCCTCGTACTTCTCCGGCGCGGTGTCTGGCTGTGGTTGCTCCTGCACAGGGCCGCCGGGAACGATGGATCGCTCCGCAGCACGGGCAAGCAGCCAGTTGCGCAGCTCCAGCGTCGACAAGCAGTCGTACTCGTTGTAGTCCCTGATCCCCTCGAGAATGGCGGCAGCTTGCCCGCCATCCCCATTGTCGCGGGCCGTGCAATAGTCCGCGTAGGCCACCACGGAAGCTCCGGCGTCGGTGACGTCCCCGGAGCGCAGGCGCTGGCCCATGTACAGCGGCTCAAGTTTCTTGATGCTGTAGGAGTTCTCGGAGACCCGGATGCTGTGCCGGACGGTGTCAAAGAGGTCCACCAGGACTCCTTGGCGCAGGAGGTCGTCGACGGCCGTTTCACCCACCACATGCGTCAGGGACAGGTTCCGCAGCGCCGTTTTCTCGTATGAGGCGTAGTGGTAAATGTGCATACCGGGATACTTGGCACGGCGCTGGGCTACGTAGTCCAGGAAGTCGACGAACGCCTGGCCTTCCTCAGCGCGTGAATGCGCCCAGAAAGGGCGGAACACAGGCTCCGTCCCGGGCGCCACGGGATTTTCGATGACGCCGAAGAGGTACTCCAGTCCCCACTTGCCCGTGGCGGGGTCCTGCCAGAGGGGATCACCTTCGAAGTCGAAGAAGATGTCGCCCGGGTCCGGCGCGGGAAGCCTGCCGAGGGTGTTGTCCGGGAGGACGTTGTAACTGATGGCCTTGGTTTCTCCGGACTTGTCCGAGTACGTGACGGTGCCGTCAGGGCTGCTGGTACCAGTTTGCAGTTGGGCTTGCTCGCGGAGCCTCAGTTGCGTGGAGTCTCCGGTTGCCGGCATGGTGGCGAGTTGGTCGATGGTGGTGATGCCGGACTCGAGCAGCTTCTTACGGCGGCTGATGCGCATGCCCGCGACCATGAGGAGATCGCGGTGCAGTTGGACCTGTTCGGCGCAATAGTCGCAGCGGCCGCAGGCTGAGTAGCGGGAGTCGCCCCATTCCACCGGACCCGGCTCCGAGGCATGCGCAGAAGTCATGCCAAGGAAGCGTTGACGCCGTTCCTTGAACACAGGGAGGATCTGCGAGAGGGGATGGTCGCTGTGGACCCGGTTGCCCAGCACCAGGGTGACGGTGGGATCCGGAGTGATTCCTGCTTTAAGCAGCTGGTCTCCATAGGCCGCGAGCTGCAGGAGGGCTGTGACCTTGGCATGGCGTGCCAGCTTGGTATCGAACACCGCATAAAGCCCGCCGGGCTGCTTCACCAGGAAATCGGAACGCCCATGGAACTCACCGTCGAAGAAAGCGGCTTGAAACACCACATCCGCTCCGGAGCGGAGGGCTTCGATGGATTCCGCGTGTTTTGCCGAAAGAGTGGCGCGGTCCATCACCGTCGCGGGGACGACGTCGTAAACGCCCCTTCCGGTGGCCGCATCCCAGTGCCCGAACTTGTCTACGAACCCATCCAGTACCCGATGCTCGTGAACATCGCCAAGGGCGGCGGTACGTTCCAACATGGCGTCTGCCGCGAAGTCCGGCTTGGGCGAACGGCCGAGTTTTTCGTCGAGTTTGCGGAGAAGTTGGTACTCGCAGGTTGCTGCAATGACGAGGTCGCTGGCAGAGAAGACCAAGTCCTGCGGGGCGCCCGCCGTCTCCGGATCGAGAAAGAACACAGCGACCCACCTTCCTTCCATGCCGGTTGAAATCCTTGTAGCCAAGCTATCAGCGGGCACCGACAAAATGACTTCCTGCAAAACAGCGTCGGGCCACTTTAGACTGCACCCATGACCGATTCAGCCCCCACCGTGGACCCAGCCTTCGAAGCCGCCTTCCAGGCCGCACAAAAGAGCCTCAGCGAGGGCGGCATTCCCATCGGTGCCGCGTTGGCCCGCAACGGCGTGGTGGTCGCCAGTGGCCATAACGAACGTGTCCAGCACGGCGACCCGATTGCGCACGGCGAGATGTCCGCGCTCCGGGCGGCCGGACGCCAAAAGACTTATCGCGACACCACGCTCTACACCACCCTGGCGCCCTGCGCGATGTGCACGGGAACCATCATCCAGTTCAAGATCCCGCGGGTTGTCGTGGGCGAAGCCGAGACCTTCCCCGGCGAATTCGACCTCCTGCGTTCACGTGGAGTCGAGGTGGTGGTCCTGGACGATCCCCGTTGCGTGGACATGATGCGCTCGTTCCAGGACGAGCACCCTGAACTGTGGGCAGAGGACATCGCGGAATAACCGTCGCCGGCTACAGAGGGTCCATATACCAGCTAGCCATCCGACGACTTTTTGGCGGGCTTCCTCGGCGCCGCCCGGCGGGACCGGGTCGTTGGAGTTGGGGAAATCAGTTCCTTGACCTGGGCCACCACGGTGGAGTTGGCGCCCCGGGCTCCCAGGTCCTTTGCGAGGGTTTCCACCTCCGACCTTGCGGCGGCGCTGTTGTCCGCCTTCGCATGGAGTTCCGTGCGCAGTTCCACCAGGCTGCGGTAGGCAAGGTTGCTCGCCGCACCGGCAGACTGTTGATAGCCGGCGAGGCCGGCGTCGGTCAGCGCCAGCGCCCGCTGGGGATCAGCGCTATGGTGCTTGACCATCTTTTCGTCCTTGCGGCGATAGAAATCATCGCCCACAGACTGCGCGACGGCGGTGGCCGCCTTGACGCCCAAAGGCTCACCGCCAAAGCGTTCGGCGGCCTCGGTCAGGGCATTCAACCCTCTCTCCAAATAGGGTGACATGGACCCTTCAAACGCCAAGGTCAGGCCAACTTCCCGGGTAAAGAACTCGGGAGCGAAGCGGTCCTCTTCCCTGGTGACGGGGAAACCAACGCGCAACGGCAACGTGTTGGACGCTTGGACGATGCCGTCCGTGGAATAGATGGCGCGAACCAGATACTGCCCCGGCTCGTCGAAAGCGAAGCCCTCCACTCCGTATGCGAGCTGGACCAGCTGGCTGAAGCGATCGCTGCCGTCATCGTCGCCCACCGGAGCCGGTGCCAGCGTGACCATTTCCGGGAGGCCGTAGAAGCAGACCACCGATTCATGCAGGATCACGGTTCCGTTGGGTTTCTGGACGTACACGGTGGTGTTGCCATAGCGGGGGTCCAGCCGGCCGTCCACCATAACCGGCACGTCAGTGGTATTCCGCAACCGGAACTCGATGGACACAGGTTCCATGTAGTCGAAATGGTCCTTCGCCGAGAGCGTCAGTTCCACGTCGCTGCCCGGACCGGAAACCGTCATGGCGCCGGCAGGGGATTCCAAGTGCCCTCCGGAGGCCCATGGATCGCCGCCCATGATCACGGAGGCGCGGTCTCCGTGGCGCATGTGGAGAAGTTCGTCGTCGTCGAAGCGGAAGCGGAAGTTGCCCCAGAAGGAGTCCGTGCCGTTGCGCTGATCGTATTTCCAGTCGTAGTTCATCCAGGACAGCGAGTCCGGGCGGGCTTTGTCCCAGGCATGCAGGAAGTTGAACGCGTGCCCGGCTTCATGGACCCAGGTGTAGAGGAAATGCCGCATGGCCCACGCCTGATCCTGGGTGACCGGATTGGAGACGAGGTTGGTGAACCAGGAGTGGTTCCGGAAGACCGCAAAACCTTGGCGGTCCGGTCCGCGACCTGCGCCGCCAAAGCCCGCAGCGGCGTCGAACATAATGCCACCCACCCCCGCGCTGTCAAAGATGCCGGCCTGGATGCCCCACATGTTCCACGCGGGCCACCCCGAGTTGTACTTGCCGAACGAGGTTTCCATGGCGTCGTGGAGTTCGCCGACATTCCAGGAAGCGAAGCCTGGCGCGGTGTCGTCGATGACTGTGTGCACCGGATCGATAGTGACCGCGATCCCGGCATCCCTGTATGAGGACTCGATGGTGATGGTCCGGTGGGGCAGGTCAGGGGGACGGTTGGTGTGGGCATGGCTGTTGTAGACGGGGACCTTGGGCTCGATGTCCACGGACGAGCAGTAGTCCAGCTCCAGGTTCATGTCGCGGAAGGCTTCCGAGCGGTAAGAGCACGCAAAGGGCTGGCCGAGGATCCCGCCGGACGTCAACGTGGCAACAGCCCCGGTCACAGCACCGGAGGACCACGAGACCACTATGTCCACCGTGGTGGCAGGGTGGGTTCCTTTCCAATAGCGGACGGTCCCGACGATATGCACGTCGGTATCTGTGAATGTCACAAGAGGCGTGTCCACAATCCAGGACTCCACATACGTCTTCACCAACTGGTTGACGCCGGCGACCTTCACGAAGCGGGTGTTGTACAGATCGCCGCTGACCTTGTTCATGACCGGAGACTCGACCCCGTTGCGGGCGTCAATGTCCAGCCGGAGGTCCAGGGCGCTTCCGATGGGGCCGGGGTTGCCTTGAAAGCCTTCATAGCGTCCGCTGACCGTGCTGGGCTGGCGGCAACTCCAAAGATCGGAAGCGGGGGCAGGGGTGTAGTAGGTGCTGGGGACGTTGGGGGTGTCCATGGGGGATCTTTCTCACGCTGAAGCAGTCAAATATGCGATCGCCCGCGCGCTTGGCGCAGAAGCGGCATGACGGTCCAGGGCGGGGCGGGGTGCGCGTGGTGAGGCTCAGATGAGACGAAATGGCCGATGCCCGGAAGCCGTGTGTAACCCACACTGAGGATACTCCAGCGAATGGACTATATCCAGAGAAACACGGCCATTTTTTGGCCTCCAGAGGGTCCCCATGATCTGGTCAGCGGTACCCGCCGGGCGTAGGCTGGCATCATCGGCGCTCGGAGCCGAAGGAACCATGCCGAAGGCCCCGCGTCGATCACCCCAATCGATGAAGGAGGACCCATGAGTGCCGTACGTGAATTCATGACCACGAATGCGCAGTGCATCGCCGAGGATAAAACTCTCCAGGAAGCCGCCATGCTGATGAGGGATCTGGACTGCGGTTCACTTCCCATCTGCGGCAGCGACGGCAAGCTCACCGGCTTCATCACCGACCGCGACATCGTGGTCAAGTGTTTGGCCGAAGGTAAGGATGCCCGCGAAGTCCTTGCCCGCGAGCTCGCCACCGGAAAGCCCTACTGGGTGGACGCCGATGCCAACGTGGACGAGGCCGTCACCATGATGGAGGAACGCCAAGTCCGCCGCCTGCCCGTTATCAGCGACCACAAGTTGGTGGGCATCATCAGCCAGGGCGATATCGCCCGCAACCACTACGCGGAACAGCGCCTCGGCGAGATGGTGGAGCACATCTCGGCCAAGGAGCACATGTCCCGCTGAGCCAGTCCCAGCGGTTCCCAGTATCCACTCCAGCCGCCGCGAGGCCTTCCCTCAGAGGAAGGCCTCGCGGCCCGTTCCTTCACGCATCACGAGTTCGCCCTCTTCGATGGAGACGATCAGGCTCTTGGGTTTCCCCACGAGCTTCCTGGTTGCGCTGAGTTGTCTGCTGCTGACTTCCACCCCCACCGTGGCACCCTTGGCGGGAAGTTCCACCGTGACTTCGTCGGCCATCCCCAACAGCATCTTGGTGGAAATGCCGTGCTCGGACACGGCTTCCTTGCCGTTGACGGTGACGGTCACGTCATCGGCATCAAATCCGTCCTGAAGGATGATCAGCAGTTCCTGCATGGTCCAACTACAGCACTATCAGCGTCCCCGGGATAGGCCTTCCTGCTACCCGTCTTCGGAAACTGTCGGCCACGTGAGGCAAACTGTCATGGTGACTTTAAATCTCCAACACCAGTCAGCTGATACCGCCATCCACGCCCAGATCGCCGCTGAACTCGGCGTCAAGGCCTGGCAGGTCAAGGCCGCGGTGGAACTGCTCGACGCCGGATCCACCGTCCCCTTCATCGCCCGATACCGCAAGGAAGTCACCGGGACGCTCGATGACACGCAGCTCCGCGACCTCGAAGAACGGCTCAGATACCTGCGCGAGCTGGAAGAACGGCGCAAGTCAGTCCTCGAGGCGATTGCATCCCAAGGCAAGCTGACCCCGGAACTGGAAGCCGCCGTCGTCGGTGCCGACACCAAGGCGCGCCTGGAGGACATCTACCTTCCCTTCAAATCCAAGCGCCGCACCAAGGCCCAGATAGCCCGCGAAGCCGGGTTGGAGCCGCTGGCCGATGTCCTGCTCGCCAATCCCCAGCTTGACCCCGCTACCGAGGCCGCCAAGTACCTGAATGCCGAGCACTCCATCGACGACGCCACTGTGGCGCTCGCAGGAGCCCGCGCCATCCTGGTGGAGCGCGTCGGGCAGGATGCCGATCTCGCCGAAGATCTGCGAGAACGCCTCTGGAAGCAGGGACGCATGGTGTCCCGCGTGAAAAAGGGCATGGAGGCCGAGGGCCAGAAGTTCAAGGACTACTTCGAGTTCACGCAGGTGCCCTCCGGCATGCCCTCGCACCGCGTGCTGGCCCTGCTGCGCGGTGAAAAGGACGGCGTCCTGGAGTTGGATCTCGCTGAGGCAGACCCAGCCGACGACGACGCGCTGGCCGCCGCCCGCGGTAAGTACGAGAACGCTGTGGCCAAGTGCCTCGGAGTCGCCAACCAGGGGCGGCCCGCCGATACCTGGCTGATGCAAACCGCTCAGCTCGCCTGGCGGGGACGCATCCTGGACCGGCTGACCACTGATCTTCGCGGACGCATGTTTGCCGACGCCGAAGATGAAGCTGTTCGCGTTTTCGCCGCCAACCTGCGCGACGTCCTGCTGGCCGCTCCTGCCGGGAACAGGGCCACGCTTGGCTTGGACCCGGGGCTCCGGACCGGTGTGAAAGTGGCCGTGGTGGACGGTACGGGCAAGGTAGTCACCACAGACACCATCTACCCGCATGCCCCAGCGAACAAGTGGAACGAAGCGTTGGCCACTCTCGGTCGGCTCGCCAGGCAGCACAACGTGGAACTCGTCGCGATCGGCAACGGAACCGCCTCCCGCGAGACGGACAAACTGGCCACGGAGCTCATCAAGTCCCTCGAAGCTTCCGGCTCCAAGGGGATCCAGAAGCTGGTGGTGTCCGAAGCCGGAGCCTCCGTGTATTCGGCGTCTGCCTTGGCCGCTTCCGAACTTCCGGGCATGGACGTATCGCTTCGCGGTGCCGTGTCCATTGCCCGCCGCCTTCAGGATCCCCTGGCGGAACTGGTCAAGATCGAGCCGAAGTCCATCGGCGTTGGGCAGTACCAGCACGACGTCACCGCCGCGAAGCTCGACCGGTCCCTGGATGCCGTGGTGGAAGACTGCGTTAACGCCGTGGGGGTGGATGTGAACACAGCATCGCCAGCGCTGCTGAGCCGGGTTGCCGGCGTTGGCCCGTTGCTGAGCGAGAACATCGTGGCTTACCGGAATGAGAATGGCCCGTTCGCCAAGCGCAGCGACTTGAAGAAGGTGCCGCGTCTGGGCGCCAAGGCCTTTGAACAGTGCGCGGGCTTCCTCCGGATCACCGGGGGAGCGGAGCCGCTGGATGCCTCCAGTGTCCATCCAGAGGCCTACTCCGTTGCCCGCAAGATTCTGGTCGCAGCAGGCGGTGGGCCCGCCACGGCGCTGGATCCGCAGGCCTTCGTGGACGGCACCTTCGGTCTGCCTACGGTCAAGGACATCATGTCCGAACTGGAGAAGCCGGGCCGCGATCCGCGTCCTGCGTTCCAGGCGGCGTCGTTCTCCGAAGGGATCGAGAAGATCTCCGACCTCAAGCCCGGCATGATCCTGGAAGGAACAGTCACCAACGTGGCTGCCTTCGGCGCTTTCGTCGACGTCGGAGTGCACCAGGACGGCTTGGTCCACGTTTCGGCGCTGTCCAACAAGTTCGTCTCGGATCCCCGCGAAATAGTGAAGTCCGGCCAGGTGGTCCGGGTGAAGGTCCTTGAAGCCGACCCCGAGCGGAAGCGCATCTCCCTGACGTTGAGGCTCGACGACGAACCCGGCGCCGCTGCCGGACGCGGCTCCGGCGGGCGTGCTTCGGGCGGGCAGGGTGATCGTCGTCAGGGCGGCGCACGGCAAAGCAAGCCCCGGCAGGCTCCGGAGGCCGCGAACACGGCCATGGCTGAAGCACTGCGCCGGGCCGGACTCGGGAAGTAGCCGGAACCGGGAAGTAGCAGGAAGTATCAGGAGCCGGGAGGTACTGCGGCCCCCTACAGGCCTGCGGTCCTGGCGTCCCACACTTCTGCGTCCGAAGGCTGGAGGGCCATAGGCAGCCAGCGTCCGATGCGTTCGAATGCCTGTCGCCTGACAGGTTCGGGCGACAGGAAAATGTCGTGGAAGGCATTCGGCAGCCGGCTCACCGTGACGGTGTCCGCCAAGGACAGCGAGCGGTGGGCCACGGCGTCAACGTTCAAGGCGACGTCGGCGGTCAGCGCATCAGCGGACCACTTTGGCTGCAGATAGCTCTTGTCCGAGAGCAGCACGAGCACGGGAACGTCGATACCCAGTCCCGCTGCGACGGTGGCTTGGCCGCGGAATACGGCGTCAAGGAATGCGGGCGTGACAGGGAAGCCCCGGTCAGGCCGCCACTCGAGGTTGTAGTCCCACTCGCCGTCGAGGGTGGCTGACACGGCCCGGGTATAGATGCCCGGATCTACTGGCGGCAGTGGTGCCAAGGGGTGGAGCCGGGCGTGGAGGCCTACCAAGGGCGCGATCGCCCGCCGGCCGAGCTCAGTCGCCTGGAATTCCAGCCAGGGACTGTTGAGGATCAACGCCGACGCCATTCCAGGATGACGGGCAGCCCACAGGCTGAGGGTGAGCCCACCAGTGGAGTGCCCCAAAAGAATGAGCGGCCGATCCCGCCCAGGATCACCTGAGCGTCCCATCGCTGACAGTGCTGCTGCGATGTCAGCGTCGTAGTCGGCCAGGTCGGTGACGAATCCCGGCACCATGCCCGGGCTCAGGCTGCGGCCGTAGTTGTGCAGGTCCAGGGCATGGAAGCGTGCTCCGGCCCGGTGCCAGAACTCAGCGACGTGGCGTTGGAAGAAGTAGTCGGACCAGCCGTGTACGTAGAGGACGTCTGCGTCGATTGCACTGTTGACGGGAGCTCCGCCCGCAGTCCAAGGCCACTCTGGTTCGGCTCCTAGGTACCGCACCACGGTGGCGACAGCGCCGCCGTCGAGGTTGAGCGTTTGCTGCTCAAAGCCTTCGCCAAGAATGTCCGGGACCCATTCCTGCCTCATGCGTCCTTTTCCTTCTGCCAGGGCCAGCGGCCAGTGATTTCCAGCTCAAGCGAGAAGCTGAGGAAGGTCCGGATCAGCACGATGATCGCGAGGACGCCCACGCTCTCAAAAGTGGGAGTGACGGCGACGGTCCGGATGATGTCCGCGGCCACCAGGAGCTCGAGCCCCAAAAGGATGGACCGCCCCAGGAGCTGCCGGTAGGAACGGTAGGGAGAGAACGGTGTGAGGCCGGCGGCGCGCTTTGGCTGGTAGCCGCGCAAGGCCATCGGAATGGAAACCAGTGCGCCGATCACCATGACCGCCACCCCGGCTGCGTCCATGTACCGGCCGACTTCTTCGATGACGTGCTGGAAATCCATGGCCCTCCTCCATAGCTGCGTGTCTCCACCGTCTCACACAGCAACCAACGACGGCGGCAGCCGGGTTCTGTAAAAACAGAACCTGGCTGCCGTCGTCGTGCGCTGTTGAGCCGTGCGATGTTGCAGGCTGCCGCTACAGCGCGGGTGCCGCTACAGCGCGGGTGCCGGGACCGGGAAGAAGACCCGGGGATCCTGCAGGAGCGCGGGATAGTCGAAGTCGGAGCGCTTGATCACGTTGGTGACCTCGAAGTTGCGGGCGAAACGGCCATCCACTGTGATGGGCCGGCCCTGGATCAAGCCAACAGCGAACGTCTGGCCATCGTCGAACGGAACGGCCAGTTCGGTCTTGCCGGGCAAGGTGTTGAAGGCCCGCTCCTGTGCCTGGCGCTTCCGCGTAGGCTTCTTCTCGCGCGGTGCCACCGGGCGCTTCTTGGGGCCGCCTACCTGCCGGCGGGACTTCTCCTCCGCGTACACAAACTGGTACTCGTCAGGGTCCGCAACAGGCGTGGACTTGGCCTTGCCGTGCGGCGGCATGCTGACGATGGTGAGCTGCTCCGGGCGGAGGTCCTCCACGTTGGAGCGCAGGATCAGGAGGCGGTCCTCTTCCGGGTCCTCCGGGTGGAACTCGTGCTTGGGCTCGGGCCACACGTATTCCAGCTTTTCCTCGATGCCGGGGAAAATCTGCGCATAGTGCTTGGGATCTTTGCCCAACAGTTTGGAGCGGTGGCTGAGGTGCAGGTCCTCGTGTCCGAGCCACGGCGGCATGACAATCCGGGAAGCGTAGTCCGGGTGGGCTGCCTGCGGGGCGAATTCGGCGATGTTCGCGCGCGTGTTGTCCGGGTGCCCGCGGTCCATCCATTCGTCTGCCATGGCCAGGCCGTACATGGTGAGGGCAGGGACGTGGCCCATCCACATGCGCACGGCGGGGTGCTGCTGCCAACCGTACTCCGGGATCACCAAAGCGCGGAGGACCTGGAGTGCTTCGACGCGCTGCTTGCCGAGCCTTGAGGTGTCGAGCGCCTTGGCACTCTCACGGAAATCGGCGAAGGGGAGGAAAGTCTGCATCCTTTCAGTTTGAGGGTGCCGGGCGTGAGAACCAAGTTGAGTGCTCCGGGACACGTGCCTTTGTTGGGGCCTAGAGTTGCAGGGTGGAAACTTTTGACGAGAAAACTGTCACCACGGCGCCCCCGGTTGCCGAACTGCACCTGCACATCGAAGGGACACTCCAGCCAGAGTTGATCTTTGCCCTGGCCGAACGAAACGGCATCGAGCTGCCGTACCAAGACATCGAGGAACTCCGAGAGAAGTACGAGTTCACGGATCTTCAGTCCTTCCTGGACCTCTACTACGCCAACATGGCCGTCCTGCAAACCGAGCAGGACTTTACCGACATGACGCGTGCCTACCTGAAGCGGGCAGCCGCCGGGGGAGTGCGCCACGCGGAAATCATGATGGACCCCCAAGCCCACGTCTCCCGGGGTGTGGCATTGGAAACCTGCGTCAATGGTGTGGCCAACGCCCTGGCCACCTCCGAAGAAGACTTTGGTGTCTCCACCCTCCTCATCGCCGCTTTCCTGCGGGACATGTCCGAGGACTCCGCCCTCGAAGTGTTGGACCAGCTCCTGGCCATGAAGGCTCCGATTGCCGGCATCGGCCTGGACTCCGCAGAGGTGGGCAATCCGCCGTCGAAATTTGAGCGCCTGTACCAGCGCGCCGGCGAGGCCGGGCTGCGCAGGATCGCCCACGCGGGCGAGGAAGGCCCGGCCAGCTATATCACTGAGGCTTTGGATGTGCTCCACGTCGAGCGGATCGATCACGGCATCCGCTGCATGGAAGACACGGACGTTGTGCAGCGGCTGGTGGCTGAGCAGGTGCCCCTGACAGTGTGCCCCCTCTCCAACGTCCGGCTCCGGGCAGTGGACAAGCTGGAGGACCACCCTTTGCCCGAAATGCTCGCCATCGGCCTGAACGTTTGCGTGAACTCCGACGACCCCGCCTATTTCGGTGGTTATGTGGACGACAACTTTGAGCAGCTGGCCAAGGTCCTGGAGTTCTCCGTACCGGAGCAGGCCACGTTGGCGGCCAACTCCATCCGTTCTTCGTTCGCCAGTGACGCCCGGAAATCGGTGCTGCTGGACGAGGTCACCGAATGGGTCAAGGCATCGGTTCCCCACGCTTAAACGGCCCATAAACCCAGTCAGCCGATACCCGTGGATCACTTGCGGCGTCCGCAATGTCACACTCGGTCACGACACACGGTGTTTACCTTCTGCAGTCGCGGGAATTAACAATTCATTGGCAAACTGCAAGAAAGTATTCACCCGTTGAAGGAGAAGCATGGGCGCGAACACCGCCGAGAACACCAACCTTCGTCTGAAGGCCGTACTGGACATCCTCGCTGAAAGCGTGTGGTCCGAGACAACCCTCAACGCCGGCGAGGTCCTGGCCGAAGCGATCGTCCGCGTACCTTTCAATGACCACGAGGCTGAACTTCTCAGTGGCGGCATCCCCCGCGGCCACAAGACCCTTACCTCGGCATCGGCCAAGCTGGTCAAGGCCGGCTGGCTGGTCAAGGGCCGTTCCGGCTGGACCATCCCGGAGGACGGCCTGCGTGCGACGGTGGCGTTCCCTGATGTCGCCGCTTTTGCGGCAGCGCTCGACGCCGGAACTCCGGTACCAGCCGATGTTCCGGTTCCGACGGCCCCGCCGGTAAAAGCTCCGGCCAGGAAGGCAGCTGCCAGCAAGCGGGCCGCGGCAAAAAAGACCACCGAGCCCAAGGCGGCGGCTGCTGAGGTCGCCGAGCCGAAGGTTGCCGCTGCCAAGGTTTCTGCGCCGAAAGCCAAGGCTGCGACAGCCAAGGCAGCGCCTGCCGCGAAGAAGTCCACGCGGAAGGCGCCGGCCAAGGCAGCGGCGGCCACCGCCGTCGAAACCGTGCCGCAGCCCGAGGCCGTCGCGATTGCCGGTGACTTCAACAAGATCCTCGGTGCGCCCGAAGATTGGGCGCCGCAGTACGACGAAGCCCAGATGGAGTTCAACCCGCTGGTCCAGGTGTGGACCATCACGGCTGAACTGCCTGCCGGCTTCTACACGTACAAGATCGCGCTCAACCGGTCGTGGGACGAGAACTACGGTGCGTTCGGCGCCCGCGATGGCGCCAACCACGAGTTGAACCACGACGGCGGCCCCGTCACCATCACGTACAGCCACGCGACGCGGGACATTGTGATCGGCTGAGTATTTCCTGGCTGGATCCCGCCCCTTGTTCGTCCCATGAGCCGTTGAACGGCAGGGGCCGAACAAGGGCGGGATTCGTTAAGGTGGGTCCATGACTGACGAAACCGTTCGCCTCACAGCCCGCATCACCGGCGTTGTCCAGGGTGTGGGTTTTCGCTATTGGACTGCCAGGAAAGCTGAAGAACTCATGCTGACGGGAACGGTCCGAAACAACCATGACGGATCCGTGCAGTTGGTTGCAGAGGGGTCAGCGGCAGACGTTGACAGCATGGTGACGTGGCTGCATTCAACACGGGCGCCGGGCCGGGTGGAGAACGTGGACTTCGAAGTCTCGGAGGCCACCAGGGATTTCGAGGACTTCAGGATCACCGACTAGCGACTGATTATTTGGTGGCCGAACCTGCGTGGAGGGCTGCCCGGGTCGCTTCGATGTAATGGTCCAAAGGCTTCAGCGCCGGCTGGGATGAAGCATCCCGGACCGCATCCGCGCCGACGGCGTTCGCCACGGCCAGTGCGTGACCGTACTCAAGGCCGGACTGGAGTGCCAGGACCAAAGCGGCGCAGAAAGCATCCCCGGCTCCAATGGTGTTGGCAATGTCCGTGACACGTACGGCCGGGGCCTCGGCCACTCGTTCTCCATCGACAAAGATGGCTGAGCCGTCGCCCCCGTAAGTGACGGCAACCAGTGGGGCATTTCGAAGGGCCGGAATCAGTTCATACTCTGTCTCGTTCACGATCACCAGGTCGCAGCGTTCCAGGAGTTCGGGAAGGATCGGTGCGGCCGGGGCCGCGTTCAGGGCGAAGAATCCGTTGGCGCGGCGGGCGGCCTCCAACACCAGGTCCTGGTCCACTTCGAGCTGGCAGAGCAGGGCCTCGCCGTCGCCGAATGAGACACCGTTCAAGGCCACGGAGCCGTTGGCGCCGGGGCAGACCACAATCTGGTTCTCGCCCTCGCTGTCCACCAGCACCAGCGCTGTTCCCGTGGCGGCATCCACGCGGGCAATGTCCCGGACATCGACGCCGGCACCCGCCATCGCGCTGATGAGGCTGAGTCCCGCGTCGTCCTGGCCCACTGCCCCCACCATGCGGGAAGTACCCGCGAGCCGGGCCGCCGCAACGGCCTGGTTGGCGCCCTTGCCTCCGGGTTGCTGGCGGAGGATGCCGCCGCCGACGGTTTCACCCGGTGAGGGGAGCCTGTCGGCGGTGGCTGTGATGTCGAGGTTGATGCTGCCCACCACGGTCAGGGATGAGGGCGCGGCAAACTGAGGGGACGTGCTCATGGAAGGTCCTTTACGGGTAATTTCAGGAGGACTGGATGACGGAGAGGTGGCCGGCCTTGGCAGCCACCAGGCATTTGGCGAGGTAGAAGGCGTTGCCGTTCCGGCGCACGTACTGGGTCAGGACCAGTACGGGGTCGGACGGGCGGAGGCCCAGCAGCTTTGCACGGCTGGGACCTGCGGTGCTGAGGCTGATTTCACATTCGCCGGGTCCGAGGGAAACCCCAGGAAGTCCGCTGAGGACTTCGAGCAGCGTGGACGCGGAAAGGGTGGGAGCTTCTGCCGCTTCGGCCAGGGCCTGGGCTTCGGGGATCCCTTGGGCCACGTTTTCCTGGAGGTGGGCAACAGGCTCACCGTTGCGGATGAGCACGCTTTCCCAGAACCACACGTCTTCATCAGGCTGCACGCCGATGCCGGGAGCCACGAATTCCGACGCCGGCTGCTTGATCGCCGCGACCCGTTTGACCTGGATGTCCTGGTCGGGTCCGCCAAGGAGTTGGTCAAACGGGCGTATGTGTTCGATGCCGATACGGGGAAGCGAATCCGCTACGAAGCGGCCGACGCCGCGCCGAGCCCGGGTGAGGCCGTCTTCTTCGAGCAACATCAGCGCTTCCCGGATCACGGTGCGGCTGACGTCCATCATGGTGCCCAGCTCGGTCTCCGTGGGGAGCAGCGAACCAGGCGGCAGGATCTTGGTGCGGATGGCCTCAGCGATGCGGGAGTAGGCCGCGACGCGCAATGGCTGACCTGGCTGGGCAGCGATGGGTCGTGACAGGAATTGGACGGCGTTGTCGGTCAAGGGTGCCTCACTTGAGATGGGTTACCGACACTGTACCGGATGACTGTGACAGGTTGCACAAGCTCGTAATACATGCTTGTATAACAACTCACATCTCGTGGCGCCGCCCCGCGCCCTCGGACAAAGGAGTTTGATGTGAACATCCCCACCGCCACTGGCCAGCAGCCTGCAGACCCGCAGGCCCCGGCATCAACGCAGGCCCCAGCAGCCGCGGAAGAAAGCCGCTTCCACGGAAAAGCCGCCGCGCTGCTGATCACTACGCTGGTCCTGGCAGTGCTGGCCTTCCAGCTCAACGCCAGCATGATCACCCCGGCGCTCCCGCACATCGGCTCCTTCTTCGGCGAAACGCCCGAGGCCGTTGCGCAGGTCCAGTCGATGTTCTTCCTGGCGGGCGCCATTGCCGGTCCGGTCATCGGGCGATGGAGCGACTTCATCGGCCGCCGCAATGCCCTCCTGCTGGTGCTGGCGATCATGGGCGCCGGAACGGTCCTGTGTATTTTCGCGCCCACCCTGCCCCTGCTGGTCACGGGCCGCTTCATGCAGGGTGTCTCCAGTGCCATCTTTGCGCTGTCCTACATCGTCCTCAATGAGTACCTGCCGGCGCGGCTCTTCGGCACCTCCATCGGCATCATCGCGGCCATCAATGGCGGCGTTGGTGGCGTGGATGGCTACTTCGGCGGACTCATGGCCGAGACCCTTGGCTTCCAGTCGATTTTTGTCGCCGTCCTGGTTTTGGCCGCGATCGCCGTCGTCTGCGTCATCAAAGTGGTCCCCGGCGGCAAGTCCGCGGCGGCTCCGGGCCGGATGGACTGGTGGGGTGCAGGCTCGTTGTCCGTGTTCCTGGTTTTCATCACCTACTTTGTCTCCACCGGTTCTTCAGCCGGCTGGACCTCGCCTGCCGCCCTCGGCCTGTTGGCCGGCAGCATCGCTTCCTTTGCGGCGTTCTGGCTCATCGAAAAGAAGCGCGAAACTCCGCTGGTTGCAGTACACCACCTCCGTTCACGCCAGGTCTGGCCCGTCATTGCCACCACCGTGCTGACGCTCGCGGGCATCTTCGCCATCATCAACTTCACTGTGGTGCTGCTCAGCCAGGACAAGGAGAACGGCTTCGGTCTGTCCGCCTCGGTTGCCGCCCTGCTGTTCCTCACCCCTGCGGCACTCATCGGCGTGTTCGCCGCACCCCTGGCCGGATGGATCGCCGACCGCCGCGGTTGGATCAAGACCGTCCGCGTCGGCACGGCAACCAGCCTCGCCTGCGCGATCGTCGCAGCACTGTTCGCCCACCACCAGATCGCGGTCCTCATCGCCATCGCAGCCCTGGGCATCTTCTACAACGGCTTCTTCCTCACGGCCATCAACGGCTTGTCCGTGCTGCTCTCTCCCAAGGAAGCACCGGCCGCCTTGCCGGGCATCAACGGTGCCTCCTTCGGCATCGGCGCGAGCCTCGGCGTCGTGATTGTTGCCCCCTTCGCAGGTCAGGGAACTGCCGCCGGATACTCCACAGCCCTCTGGATTTCGGTGTCCATCACAGCACTTGCCTTCATTGTCAGCCTCTTCATCGCGGCACCCAAGGGCGAAAAAATCTAACGCACGACGCCGGCACCCGGTTGGGCGTGCCACACACCAGAACTTCACCCCGCCCGCCCCACGACCCGCTCCATCCTGAAACGAGAGACCATCATGACCCAGTCCGCACCCTTCTTCCTTGACTGCGATACCGGCATCGACGACGCCCTCGCCCTCGCCTACCTCCTGGCCGCCCCGCGGGCGGAACTGGTAGGAATCGGCACGGTCAGTGGCAACGTCAGTGCAGCAGGCGGCGCCCGGAACACCCTGGACCTGCTGAACCTGGCCGGCCACCCGGACATTCCGGTGGCTGTCGGTGCGCACGATCCACAGGTGGGTACGTTCCACGGCGGTGCCCCACATGTCCACGGCGACAACGGCATCGGCGGAGTGGACCTGGTCCAGTCTGACCGCGAACCGGTGGACGCAACGGCCGCCGAACTGTTGGTCCAGCTGGCACACCAGTACGCCGGGGAACTGCGCTTGGTGGCCATCGGCCCGCTGACCAACATTGCCGAGGCGCTGCGCCTGGAACCCAAGCTTCCGGAGCTCATTGCTGAGGTCACCATCATGGGCGGCGCAGCACTGGCCCCCGGGAATATTACGCCGGTGGCCGAGGCCAACATCGCCAACGACCCCGAAGCCGCTGCCGAGGTGCTGGCCGCCGACTGGAACGTCACCCTGGTACCCCTGGATGTCACCATGACCAACGTCCTGGAGGAAAAACACCGCCAGGAGTTGCTGGCCACCGAGCACCCGGTCTCGCAGGCGCTGGGAGAAATGCTGGGCTACTACTTTGGCTTCTACGTCGACATCTTCGGCCGGGCATGCTCGGCGATGCACGATCCCCTTGCCGCGGCCATCGCCGTCAGGGGAGTGGAGCTGACGCTGGCTCCCACCGTTCGTGTCCAGGTGGACACCACTGACGGACCCGGTCGCGGCCAGACGGTGTGCGATCTCCGCGGTCAGTACGCGGGCTTCCCGGAGCAGCGCGGGGCACGCTGCCGGGTAGTGATGGAAATTGGCGAGGACTTCGCACCGCACCTGCTTGGAACCCTGCAGGGGGCCTGGCTCCCTGAAGAGCAGGAGATTGTGCCCGTCGCCTGACGGGCGGGAGGCTGGGGTATCGACGACGACGGCGGCAGCGGCCCGCCGTCGTCGTCCGCGTTTAAGCCGCCTACGTGTACATGAGCGAGCCGGGTGTGGTGAGCTTTTCGCCGGTTTCCAACCAGGTCTTGAGGCCGGAGAGGATCATGGGCCAGCCTCCGTAAAGTTGGTCGTTGGCGCCTTCGCGGAGTTGATCGTGCGTGACGGTCAGGTGGCAGGAGTCGCCGACGGGTTCAATTTCCCAGGTGATCCGCGAGGTTCCCTCGGCCTTCACGTCCTCGCCCCAGAGTGCACGCATGGTTTGGACGAGCCGGCGCGGAGGATCGACTTCGATGTTCTCGCCCTCGCCGAGTGGTGCGTCAGCGTTGACGTTGTGCATCTCGAAGCGGCTTCCGGGCGTCCAGTCCGATGTGAAGGTGTTTCCGAACTGGTACTTGCTGCGGATGTCGCTGTCGGTGATGGCTTCCCAGAGCCGTTCGGGAGTGGTCTTGATGTATATCTCGAAGATCTTTTCCATGGGACTTTCCAATCTGGATTTGAGGTCGCTGAGGGCAGCGGCCCATGGTTCTGCGTATTTACTCACCCAACGATCGTGGATGAGGCGGATGGGTACCGGGTTCAGGAAGTGCAGCTTTTCGCGTCCCCGACGGCGGGTGACCACCAATCCCGCATCTTCCAGCAGCTTGAGGTGCTTTGCGATGCCGAAACGGGTCATCTCGAACCGGGCTCCCAAGGCGGAGGCGGACTGGCCATCCTCGCGGAAGAGTTCGTCCAGCAGTTCCCTGCGGGTGGGGTCTGCCAAGGCCTTGAACACGATGTCCATGGCGTCAGAATAGGTGACCATATGGTCACGTGTCAACGGTTTCCAGGGCCGCTGGGGGTGGGGCGCCGCGTGTGGACCGGGCGGTGCGCCGCGCGTCGACCGGGGCGGGGCGTCGAGATCGTGGGTGCGCTGCGAAACCGCCGTTCCTTTCCGGCGATCCCGCAGCTTTCCCGCGCTCCCGTTGAATTCAGGCCACGGCACAGGTCTCCGCAAAGATGGTCCGATAGTTTCCATTCGACCTCGGAAACTTGCTCGCTTCATTACTCGATTTCGCCCGCTGCGCCTGGCAACAGCTGCTCCGAAACTCTGGAAATCAGGCGTCGTTGGGCTAGTTTCAGAGGGCGTTGTTACTCATGAGTTTCGGATACTGACCTGTTGTTATTGCGTAAACTTTACGATAGTTTCTCTCTGTGATGTGCGTCGCACAGTGATGTGGGGCGACGAAGCCGAGTGAAGGACAACGATGACCATCCACCCTGAGGAATTGCGGACAGCCGAGGCGCGGCTCCAGCAACTGCACCAACGAATAGGCGGCATAGCCTACGGCGGGGATTACAACCCCGAGCAATGGCCACAGGAAGTGTGGCTCGAGGACGCCAAACTCATGCAGCAGGCCGGGGTAAACCTGGTGACCTTGGCGGTCTTCTCCTGGAGCCGGCTGGAAACCAGTGACAACGTCTTCGACTTTGGCTGGCTGGACGACGTCATGGACCTGATGCACTCGCACGGCATCGGCGTGGACCTGGCAACCCCGGACGCTGTGCCGCCGGCCTGGCTGGTGGAGCAGCACCCGGACATCATGCCGGAGCGCCCCGACGGCAGCATTTTTGGCTTCGGTTCCAGGCAGCACTTCGATGTTTCCCACCCCGTGTACCGCGCCAAGTCACTGGCCCTCGCAGAAAAGATGGGGGAGCGCTACGCCGGCCATCCTGCGCTGCGGATGTGGCACGTCGGCAATGAATACGGACCTGTGTCCTATGGTCCGTGGGCTGAGAAGGCGTTCCGGGAATGGCTGCAGCGAAAGTACTCGTCCCTGGATGAGCTCAACCAGGCCTGGAGCACCACGGTGTGGGGCCAGCTCTACTCTGACTGGAACCAAGTCGGCGTCCCTGCCCAACCCCGCACCTGGTCCAACCCGTCACGCCGCTTGGACTTCCATCGCTTCACCTCGGACAGCATGCTGGAACACTTCAAGGCCGAGCGTGATGTCCTTCGCCGTCACAGCCCGGACCTGCCGATCCTCACCAACTTCATGCGCTTCTACAAGACCAACGACTACTGGGCCTGGGCCGCTGAGGAAGACGCTGCGGCGCTGGACATCTACCCGGATCCTCGCGAAGACGACGCCCACATTGCGGCAGCGCTGAACTTCGACCTCATGCGCTCACTCCGTCACGGCCAGCCGTGGATGGTGATGGAGCAAGCCACCGGCGCGGTCAGCCAATGGTCCGTCAACGTCTCCAAGCTTCCGGGCAAGATGCGCCTCGGCTCTTACCAGGCCATAGCGCAGGGCGCTGATTCCATCTTGTTCTTCCAGTGGCGGCAGGCCAAGGGCGGAACCGAGCGCTATCACTCGGCCATGGTGAACCATGCCGGCCCCAACACCCGGATCTTCCGCGAAGTCTGCGAGCTCGGCCAAGAACTCAAGGCGTTGGGCGACCTGACGGGAACGCGATCCACAGCCAAAGTGGCCATCGTTTTTGATTGGGACTGCTGGTGGGCATTGGAACTCGGCAACTCTCCGAGGTCGGACCTGAACTACGCGCAGGAGGTCCAACGGTTCTACCGCCCCCTGTTCGAGGCCAACATCACCGTGGATTTCGTCAACGCCAACAGCGACCTTTCCGGGTACAGCCTGGTGATCATGCCGGCGTCGTACCTTCTGACGGACGACGCGGCAGCCAGCTTCGAAAACTACGTGGCAAACGGTGGAAGGCTGGTGGTCTCCTACCTTTCGGGCATCGTGGACCAGGACAACACCATACGGCTGGGCGGCTACCCGGGCGCATTGAGGAAGGTCCTGGGGGCATGGAGCGAGGAAATGCACCCGCTCGCCGGCGCGGACGAGCACGTAAAGCTCTCAACGCCCGACGGCGGCACCTCCTCCGCGAGCTACTGGACTGAGCATCTGCACGCCGAATCTGCGGAGGTCCTGGCCAGCTACTCCTCGGGCCGCCTTGCCGGTGCTCCGGCCGTCACCAGCAACTCGTTCGGCCTTGGCACTGCACTGTACGTGTCGGCGCGCGTTGACGAGGACTTACTGAACCAGCTTCTGGAGGACCAACTTCGCGCGGCCGGTGTGAAGCCGGAACTGAAGGCGCCTGCAGGAGTCCAGGTCCGGCGTCGTGCTTCCACTGCCGCGGACGGCACCAACAAAAGCTTCCTCATGGTGCTCAATCACAACGATGCGCCGTCCAGCGTGGACGTGCTCGACGGCGGCACGGACCGCCTCAGCGGACGCGCGGTGAGCGGGCTGGTTGAGCTCCCTGCCAACGGAGTCCTCATTCTGGACGAAATTCCGGACGAAGCTGCCGGACGGGAGGCGGACTGATGGCTTTGCGACTGGATGTTCCACCCAAGGCCGTCGCGGGCCCCGAACCCGGCTCAGCGAAGAAGCGGCGCAACAAGCCCGGAAGCTGGAAGCTGGCGCTTAAACGCGATTGGCGTTTGTACACACTGCTGGCGCTGCCGCTGCTGTATCTCCTGATTTTCAGATACTTGCCCATGGTCGGCAATGTGATCGCTTTCCGTCAGTTCCAGCCCGGAGGCAGCATCTTCGGCGAGAAGTGGGTGGGGTTCAAATACATCACCCTGTTCATCAACGATCCCAGCTTCTGGCAGGCCTTCCAGAACACCATCATCCTTGGCGTCCTGACCCTGGTGTTTTGCTTCCCGATGCCCATCATCTTCGCGCTCATGCTCAACGAGTTGAGGTCGCAGAAGTTCAAGAAGTTCGTCCAAACCGTGGCCTACCTGCCGCACTTCATGTCCGTGGTGATCATCGCCGGCATGATCCTGCAGAACTTCTCCATGACCGGCACCGTGAACCAAATAGCGGAGTCGGTGTTCGGAACCACCGTGAATTTTACGCAGGACCCGGGCTGGTTCAGGCCCATGTACATCAGCTCCGAGGTCTGGCAGACCATGGGCTGGGGCGCCATCCTCTACCTTGCCGCGCTGACGCGCGTGGACGAATCGCTCTATGAGGCGGCCCGGATCGACGGCGCCAACCGTTGGCAGCAGACATGGCACGTGACTCTCCCAGCCATCAGGCCAACCATCATCACCCTGTTGATCCTGAACATCGGCACATTCATGGCGGTGGGTTTCGAGAAGATCCTGCTCATCTACAACCCGCTCAACTACGCAACCTCAGACGTCATCTCCACCTACCTGTACCGGGTGGGCCTGGAATCCAGCAACTTCAGCTACGCGGCCGCCATCGGAATGTTCGAATCCGTCATCGGCCTCACGCTGATCCTCTCAGCGAACGCGATCTCAAAGCGCCTCGCAGGAACGAGCCTGTGGTGAACAAGACAGCTACTGCCATCAAGGGCGGCGCCGCCCAAGGCGTCCTGGTGAAGGACATGAAAGTCTCACGCGCCATGCGGATCTTCCGGGCGTTCAACCTGGTGTTCCTGCTGCTGGTGGTGTTCCTGACGGTGTACCCGTTCCTGAACATCATTGCCCAGTCGTTCTCCAGCGAAGGGTTCATCAACGCCGGACAGGTCAACCTGTTCCCGATGGGCTTCAACACCGAGACGTACAAGCTGATACTGGCCGATTCCACCTTCTGGAACAACTACGGCAACACTGTGCTGTACACGGTGGTGGCAACGGCAATCTCCATGGTGCTCACCACGTCGTTCGCCTACGCCATCGCCAAGAAGGACCTTAAAGGACGCAGCGTCTTCATAGGCCTTGCCGTGTTCACCATGTTCTTCAACGGCGGGCTGATTCCCAACTACGTGCTCATCAGTTCCCTGGGCATGCGGGACTCCATCTGGGCCGTGGTGCTGCCCAACGCCATCAGCGTGTTCAACCTGCTCATCATGAAGTCCTTCTTTGAGAACATGCCCCGCGAACTGGAGGAAGCGGCATCGATTGACGGGCTCACCCAGTACGGGGTGCTGTTCCGGGTGGTCCTGCCGCTCAGCAAGGCAATCGTGGCCACCATGATCCTGTTCTACGCCGTAGCCAACTGGAACTCCTGGTTCCAGGCCTTCCTCTACCTCGACAACCCGGACCTCTTCCCGGTCACCATCTACCTGCGCAACATGATCGCCGGAGTCACCACAGCGGGCTCAGCCGGCGGAACAGCGGAGAACGTCGGCCAGATCGCCGCCAACATCCAATCGGTCACCATCGTCCTGACCGTCATCCCGATCCTTTGCGTCTACCCCTTCGTGCAGAAGTACTTCTTCTCGGGCGTCATGCTCGGTTCCGTCAAGGAATAACCCTTATGAAAGGACATCCAATGATCCACAAACCTGAGCTCCGCCGACCAGAATTCCGCAGGCGCGATTTTCTTGGACTCGCCTCTGTTGCCACCATCGGACTCATGCTGACCAGTTGCGACGCCGAAACCACCGAAAAGGTGGATACGTCCAAGTCCCGCAACGGCGCGATGGACAGCTTCAATGTCGGTGATACCTTCAAGGCGACGGTGCCGTTGACGTTCACCTTCCTGTTCTCCGATCAGCCCACCTACCCGTACAAGAAGGACTGGCTGCTCTTCACCAAGATGGCCAGCGACAACAATGTCACCTTGGAACCGACCATCGTGCCCAACAGCGACTACGAACAGAAACGCAGCCTCCTCATCAGCTCTGGCAGCGCGCCGGAGATCATCGCCAAGACCTATCCAGGACAGGAAGCAGCGTTCGTTTCCGCCGGTGCCGTCCTGCCCGTCAGCGACTACGTGGACCTGATGCCGCATTTCCAGGAGAAGGTGAAGAAGTGGAAGCTCGAGCCCGAGATTGAAGGACTGACCCAGGAAGACGGCAAGTATTACGTCCTGCCCGGTTTGCATGAGGAACTCTGGCCCGACTACTCCCTGTGCTTCCGCAAGGATGTACTGAAGAAGGAAGGCCTCTCCGAGCCCACTACCTGGGACGAATTCCGTGACGTGCTGCGTTCGCTGAAGAAGGCCTACCCGGACGTGGTGCCCTACTCTGACCGGTTCAAGGGTGACAGTGTCCTGAACATCGCAAGTGCAGCCTTCGGGACCGTGGCCGGCTGGGGACTGGTGGACGGCCTGCAGTTCGACGAAGACAAAAAGGAGTTCGGCTTCGCTGCTGGTTCGGATAAGTTCAAAGACCTGGTGACGTACTTCAACTCCCTGGTGTCCGAAGGCCTGATGGACCCTGAAAGCTTCACCCAGACCGACGACTCTGCCATCCAGAAGTTCGTCTCCGGCAAGTCGTTCGTCATCAGTGCCAACTCGCAGAACGTCATCACCTACCGCACCTCCATGGAGCAGTCCTTGGGCAAGGGCAACTTCGAGATCGGCAAGATCACGGTTCCGGGTGGCCCGGCCGGAGACGTCATCGGCGGAACCCGGTTGGAGAACGGCATCATGCTGAACTCGTCCGTGAAGGACAAAGACAGCTTCGTGGCGCTCATCCAGTACATCGACTGGTTGTTTTACAGCGACGCCGGTCAGGAGTTCAGCAAATGGGGCGTGGAAGGAACCACCTTCACCAAGTCCGGCGGCAAGCGCCAACTCGCATCCGACATTAACTTCCAAGGCCTCAATCCCGCCGGCACCAAGGACCTCCGGGTGGAGTACGGATTCTCCGGCGGCAACTTCGCCTACGGTGGGGCCACGGAACTGCTGCAGTCCACGTTCAACGACGAGGAACTGGCGTTCCAGAAAGCCATGAAGTCCAAGAAGCCGCGCCCCGTGCCCCCTCCTGTACCGTTCAACGACGTGGACCGGGAGCAGGCGACCCTTGCACTCACCCCGCTCAAGGACCACGTCAAGCAGAACACCCTCAAGTTCATCACCGGTCAGCGTGCTCTGGCCGAGTTCGACGCCTACGTGAAGGAACTCGACAGCAAGGGCCAGACGAAATACGTGGAGTTGGCGAACAAGGCGTACAAAGCATACGCGGATAAGAAGTAGCTCTTCTGATGGCTGCGAAGGAGGAACAGTACGGATCCGGCCCTCTGTTCAGGGCGGCGGGCGTGGTGTACGGCGTCATGGGGGGTGGAGCTTTGCTGGTGCTGGCCAACGCGCTGGTAGTGCTCATGCCGTTGCTGGCTGGACTGGTGGGTCCTGGGGCGCTGGTGGGGTTCGTGCTGGTGGGCCCCTCCGTGGTGGCTTCCTGCTATGCCTTCAACCGGCTTCTCGCTGGTGAGGACACGGGGGTGTTCCACGACTTCGTAAAGGCCTATCGACGCAATTTTGGACAGGCATTGGCGGTCTGGCTGCCCTACGCCGCCCTCCTTGCAGTCATCGCCTCGAACCTCGCCAGCCTGCCGGGCAGCAACCTTGAAGCGGTTGCTGCCCGGATCGGGCTGGTGGGGCTTGGCCTTCTGGTGAGCACGGCTGCCCTGCACGCGATGTTGTTGCTTGCCCGCTTCGATTTCCGCACCGTGGACATCTACCGGCTATCCATCTACAGCATTGGTGTCCGGAAACGGGTAGCGCTCGGGAACGTGGGGATCCTCTTCATTACGGGCTTCGTGCTGATCTCCACCAGCGTGTGGCTGATGCTGTTTGCCGCCGGGCTGCTGGTCTACCTGCTGTGCATGAACTCCCGACCGCTGCTGGCGTTGGTGGAAGAGAAATTCACCGTTTCGGTGGCTGTCAGCGCGGCAGGTTCCCTGTCGGGATCCGCCCCGGTGGACTAGAGGTTTGTCCGGACCACGGCACCTTGCGCGATCACCGTGCTGACCTTTTCCAAGGCAGAGCCATCGGTCAGTGGATCCGAATCCACCACCACGACATCCGCCGCTGAACCGCGAACCAAGCGGCCAACGTTTTCGCCGCGTCCCAGCAAACGCGCCGCATTGGTGGTGGCTGCCTGCAATGCTTCCAAGGGGGTTAGTCCGGCTTCCGCGAGCAATCGGGCCTCCGTGCCGATCGGCGTCACGTCCGTTCCGAAGGAATCGGTGCCGGCCACGATCGTGACTCCGGCGTCCTTGGCTGCGCGCACGGCAGCTTGAAGGATGGGTGTGTATTCCGTTCCGCGTGCGGCCAGGATCGGGTTGGCGGAGCGGGCCATACTCGTGATGGCATCCATGGTGGGTGTGAAGAACGTGCCGCGCCGGGCCATCTCCTGGATGGTCTTTTCCGTCATGAAGACGCCGTGCTCGATGCTGCGCACGCCTGCTCGGACGGCGCCATCGATTCCTTCGGCGCTGTAGGCGTGGCAGAGGACTCCGGCTCCCTTGGCTGCCTTGACGATCGCACCGATCTGGTCCACGTTGTAGACCAACTCGCGGGGATCCTGTTCGGGAAGGCCAGCCCGCGGGTTGGCCCGGGTTTTGATGACCTCGGCGCCGCGCTTGAGGTTGACGCGGGTCAGGTACGCGAGGTCCTGCGGCTCCGTCACGCCACCGCTGAGCGTCGCCAGAGGCGCCAAGTCCGGATCAGCCAGGAGGGAATCTCCCTGATCCGGTGAGATAAACAGCCCCGCCGGAGTCATCCTCGGCGAGAGGCCAGGAGCCCACGACGGCAGCGCGGCGAGAGCAATGTCCTGGTAGAAAGTGCTCGATCCGCTCCGTACGCTGGTGGCTCCGCCTTGCAGGAGAGCCCGGGCGTCTGCCAGTGCGTTCGCGTGGACGTGGGCATCGACGAGTCCCGGAAGGACCCATTTACCCGAGGCGTTGAGCCTACGGGCACGGTTCGCGACGGCGGCAACAGCCTTGCGTGTTTCGTCCCGGGTGCCGACGGCGGTGACCTTGCCGCCGTCGAGCACCACCACGCCATCTGCCACCGCATCGCCGGTCTTTGGGTCCACCACGGTGCCGCCCTCGATGATGAGCGCTTGGGTGGTCAACGGACGACCGGGGTAGTTTGGGCCCGACTGCGTGTTGTCCGCAAGGGCAGCTGGTGCTGATGCCAGTTGCGCGGCGATGCCGGCAACGGAGATCCCGGCCAGTGCTGCAGCTCCGGCGAGGATGCCTCGGCGGGGCAACTCACCCTGGGGCTTGGGTGCTGAGGTGTGATCGTGAAGGCACATTGTTGGACTCCTGGGGACGAGCTGCTGGGCCGCTACTTGGCTGCGGTTGAGCATTTGGTATTCCAGAATGCCTCAGGCTTATGGTGTGATGCAAGCAACTGCTGAAATTGTTGAGATAGCTTGAATGCTTGGTATGCCAAGGCTGTACAGGTGATGGATGGAGTTGGTTGTCGGGGATGCGGGGATCCTCTGCATGGCCGGATTCGTGCTGATCTCCTCAACGTGCGGCCGATGCTGTTCGTCGGCGGCCTGCCGGTCTCCCTGCTGTGCCTGAACGCCAGGCCGCTGCTGGTGTCGGTAGAGGTAAGGCTCACCGTGGCCGAATAGACGGCTGGCGATTCACTCCCGGGGAGTCCGCACTGTGTACGCGCCTGTGTTTGCAGTTGCAGGCCCGCGGGGGTTGGGCACGCGCCGGCACGGGAAGCGGTCCGGGAGCGAACAAAGTGTCGCCCTGGCCCTCCCGATATTCCGACACCAAAGTTCGCTCGTCACCCAAGCCCGCGGATTTGCCGGGCAAACCGTTCAGCAAGCGCTTGACGGTGGCTCATCTCCTGATGGCGATGGGTCGCCGCCCGGAGCAAGATCGGGCCCTTGGCCTCTTCCCCCCAGTTGAACCCGGGCTTCCTATGTTCTGTGGGGGGTGTGGTGGTGGTTGCGTCGGGGTGTTTGGTGTGGGTCGATGTGGGGTGGGGGGATGA
>NZ_JBBEGB010000010.1:0-174169 GCF_037402035.1 Paenarthrobacter sp. CCNWLY172 | reverse complement strand
TCGACGCCGGCTACGACCGCGCCATCGACGTCGCCAACGAACGCGGCGTCCGCATCCCCATGAACGAGAAGTAGGCAGCAACAGTGACTATTACTACCCACGAACCATTGACCGTCACCCTCGGCTCCAGCGGCGTCACGCCCGAAGACGTGGTCGCCGTCGCACGCCACGACGCGAAGGTGACCATTTCCCAGGATGCCCTGGACAACGTCGCCAAGGTCCGTGCGCACATTGACGATCTCGCTACAAGCGATGTCCCGGCGTACGGGATTTCGACGGGCTTTGGTGCCCTTGCCAACCGCCACATCCCCAACGACCTCCGCACCCAGCTGCAGAAATCGCTGATCCGCAGCCACGCCGCCGGCATGGGTCCGGCCGTGGAACGCGAAGTGGTCCGCGGCATCATGTTCCTCCGCGCCAAGACCCTCGCCTCCGGCCGCACAGGCGTGCGCCCTGTGGTTCTCCAGACCATGGTGGACGTCCTCAACGCCGGCATCACCCCGCTTGTCCGCGAGTTCGGTTCGCTGGGCTGCTCCGGCGACCTCGCACCGCTGTCGCACTGTGCCCTGGTTCTCATGGGAGAAGGCGAAGCAACGGGCCCCGACGGCGAACTCTACGGAACCGCTGGCAAGCCGCCTGTTGCTGAGCTGCTCGCACAGCACGGCATCGAGCCGGTCACCCTCGCTGAGAAGGAGGGCCTGGCCCTCGTCAACGGCACCGAAGGCATGCTCGGCATGCTCCTGATGGCAATCGCCGACATCCGTTTGTTGCTCGCGACGGCGGACGTCACCGCAGCGCTGAGCGTCGAGGCGCTGCTGGGCACCGACCAGGTGTTCCTGCCGGAGCTCCACGCCGCACTGAGGCCGCACCCCGGCCAGGCAGCCAGCGCGGACAACATGCTCCGTGTGCTGTCCAACTCGCCAATCGTTGCTTCGCACCGGATCAACGACACCAAGGTGCAGGATGCTTACTCACTGCGATGTGCCCCTCAGGTTGCGGGCGCAGTGCGCGACACCGTGGACCACGCGGCACTTGTGGCTTCCCGCGAACTCGCCGCTGCGATCGACAACCCGGTGGTCCTCCCGGACGGCCGCGTTACGTCCAATGGAAACTTCCACGGCGCTCCCGTGGCCTATGTCCTGGACTTCCTGGCCATTGCCGTGGCGGACCTCAGCTCCATCGCCGAGCGACGCACGGACCGCATGCTGGACCCTGCCCGCTCGCACGGACTGCCGGCCTTCCTCGCTGGAGATCCCGGCGTTGACTCCGGCCTGATGATCGCCCAGTACACGCAGGCTGGCCTGGTCTCGGACAACAAGCGCCTGGCCGTGCCCGCATCGGTGGACTCCATCCCGAGTTCGGCCATGCAGGAAGACCACGTGTCCATGGGCTGGCACGCTGCCCGGAAGCTGCGCAAGGCCGTGGAGAACCTTCGGCGCGTGCTCGCCGTCGAGCTTGTCACCAGCGCCCGCGCCATTGACATGCGGACGCAAATGTCCGACGGCGAACTCACCCCGGGTCCTGCCGGCACGGCAGTGCTTGAGGTGCTTCGCGAAGTAGTCCAGGGGCCGGGCACAGACCGGTTCCTGTCGCCGGAACTGGAAGCGGCTGACCGTTTGGTTGGTTCCGGGGCGATCCGTGCGGCCGCCGAATCCGCCGTCGGGATTTTGGCCTGACGTCGAATAAAACGCTCATCTGATGGGCATCTTTGTCACGCCCCGGTCTTTGTTCGCAACGCAAGCGCCGGGGCGTGGCAAATGTAGTAGAACTTATGGTGTACGTCACGTCCACAACAACGGTGTTGTGGGCTTGACGGTCAACCGTTCACACAACTCAATACACAACAGAGAACATCCACAAAGGGGTAGAAGTTCAATGAAGGCACGCGGAGCAGTCCTGTCCAGGCGAAACGCTCACTCGGCTACGGTTTCCGATTGGAAGACGCTGAAGGTTGGCGAGAGGGTGGAAGTGGTCAAGTACGCCCACGTGATCGCCGCCGGTCTGATCGAGGAAATTTCCAGCAGCGGAAACGTGGTGTGGCTTGAGCATTCGGGCCCCGGCGTTACCGAAGAGGGCAAGGAACTGTTCATGAAATCCGACGGCGTGACTCTCCGACGGGCATAGCTTAAACAGAAACCGGGGCTCGTTCCCTTCCGCGGGTAGTAGATGCGGAAAGGAACGGGCCCCGGTTTTTGCGTCGCTGCCGGGAATACGTTGGGGTATCAGGCAGCGAGTACTTCGCGGGTCTGGCCGAAGGGAACGGATTCGTCCAGAGCCACGGTGTAGGTGCCGGGCTCGTGGCGCGTCACCAGAATTCCGCAGGCAGCGTCTGCTGCTGCGTTTTCGATCAAGGCATCCACGGCGCGGTCGAGTCCGTCGTGGATCTCGTCTGCCTTCGAAAAGGACAGGCGAATTTCGCGTTCTGCAGTCATTGCAGGGGTCATTGGGGGGCCTCCTATTACGTGCCGCATGCGAGGGCGACCCATCAATCATAGGCGGTGAGCTCCAAGATATGTAAGATGACTGGCAGCCAGGTGACGTGGGTCTCATGTCCGAACCATGGCGCGGAGGAGTTTGACAGCTACTGAAAGAGCAGCGATATCCACCGGACCTGGCTTGATGGCCTCCCGGATGGTCTCTTGGACCCGCGCCAGTTGCTCGATGTTTCCGTGCTCCCAATCCACGATCCGTTCCACAGGATCGGCCGCCACCCTGGACCGCGGAGTATGCCGGACCACCGCTTTGGTCATGTCGGCGAGGACCAGGTACATGTCATCCCTGAGCGCAGCCCGGGCCAGGGACTCCCAATGGGTGTCCCGCGGAAGCATGGTGATGTGTTCCAGCAGCGGGATGGCGGAAATCCGTTCGAAGACGGCGAAGTAGACCTCCGCCACGGCGTCTGCCGGCTCCTGGAGTTCCTCTGCGATGGCCGAGATGTCCAGCAGCCCGTAACTGACCAGCAGCTCAGATGCGCGGATTCCCAAACTGTGGGGCAGGCCGACGGCATCGGTATGGGCGAGCCGCTTCTGGGAGTGTGCCAAATTGATGCCGTGCAGGAAACCAGTGAAGTTGGCCCGCATGAGGGACATCGGTTGCTCCAGCCGGGCCAAAGCATCGGACAGGGGCTTATCGCGGAAGTCATGGGTAACGTACCAGCGCACCGACCGGTCCAGCAGGCGTCGCATGTCCAAAGCCACTGCGGCACCGTGCTCGCTGGGCGTAGTTGCCGGCAGTTGGGCGATTGCCTGGGTCACGGAGTCCAGATCCCAGACCTTACGCATCACCACGAACCCGCGTGCCACGGCGGCTGCTGACACCGTGGTTTCTTCCATGGCCCTGAAAGCGAACGCGATTCCGCCCATGTTGATCATGTCGTTGGCTACCACGGTGGCAACGATGTGCCGGCGGAGCGGATGCGTTGATAGATGTTCGCCGAACCGCTCCGCGACCTGCCTGGGGAAGTACTCGCGCAGTGTTTGCGAGAACCACGGATCATCAGCGAGTCCGCCTTCCGTGAGCTCCCGGGCGAGCTCGATCTTGGCATAAGCGGCCAGCACCGCGAGCTCGGGAGTGGTCAGGCCCTTGCCCGTGAGGACCCGCGCCTGCAGTTCACCGTTACTGGGGAGGGACTCCAGTTCCCTGTCCAGATCCGTTACGGATTCCAACCAGTCCATGGTCCTTTCGAAGCTGGGGCTCCATTCCACGGCCAGTTGCTTGTCATTGAGGAGCAGGACGTTCTGGTCATCGTTGGTTTTGAGCACCAGCCGGCCTACTTCCGCCTGCAATGACTGCAGGAACGCTGTCCGTTCCGATGCGGTCATCCTGCCTGCCGAAATCATGCGGTCCAGGAAGATCTTGATGTTCACCTCGTGGTCCGAGCAATCCACGCCCGCCGAATTGTCGATCGCATCGGTGTTCACCAGGATGCCCGCCAGCGCAGCCTCGATCCTGCCGCGTTGCGTGACGCCCAGGTTGCCGCCTTCAGCGATGATGTGGGTGCGGAGCCGGTTGGCATCGACGCGGATGGCGTCGTTTGCTTTATCCCCGACGTCGGCGTGGGACTCCGTGGACGCCTTGACGTAGGTGCCAATGCCGCCGTTGTACACAAGGTCCACCGGCGCCATGAGGATCGCCCTGAGAAGTTCGGGCGGGCTCATTGCCAACTGACCCGTAGCCTCTGCACCTTCAGCCAGACCGAGCGCGAGCCTGACCTCCTCGGTGATCATGATGGATTTGTCCGTCCGCGCGAAAACACCGCCTCCCGGGCTCAGCTTGGCGGGATCGTAGTCGGCCCAGCTGGATCGGGGGAACCTGAAGAGCCGCTCCCGCTCCGCGTAGGACTCAGCAGGGTCCGGCGTGGGATCCAGGAAGATGTGCCGATGGTCGAAGGCGGCGACCAATTTGATGTGGTTGGACAGGAGCATGCCGTTGCCGAAAACGTCACCGCTCATGTCGCCGATGCCCACCACAGTGAAGTCTTGGGCCATGGAATCGATCATGAGCTCACTGAAGTGGTGCCGGACGGACACCCATGCACCCCGGGCGGTGATGCCCATCTGCTTGTGGTCGTAGCCCACCGAACCGCCCGATGCGAAAGCGTCCCCGAGCCAGAAACCGTACTCCGACGCAACGGCATTGGCGATGTCAGAGAAGGCAGCCGTCCCCTTGTCTGCCGCGACCACCAGGTAGTAGTCGTCGCCGTCGTGCCGCACCACCCGCGGTGGCGTGACGACGCGACCGTTGCTGCCGCCGTCGGGATCCGGTACCAGGTTGTCCGTGACGTCCAGCAGCCCGCGGATGAACGTCCGGTAGCTTTCCTGGCCCTCCGTGAGCCAGGCAGCGCGGTCCTCCGCCGGGTCGGGGAGTCGCTTGGGAAAGAAGCCACCTTTGGCCCCGGTAGGAACAATCACGGCATTCTTGACCGTTTGCGCCTTTACCAACCCCAGGATTTCGGTTCGGAAATCTTCGCGCCTGTCCGACCATCGGAGGCCACCGCGGGCGATCGGCCCGAAACGCAAATGGACCCCTTCAACCCGTGGTGAGTAAACCCAAATCTCGAACTGTGGCCGCGGCGGTGGGGCCACCCGGAGGCCGGAGGGATCGAGTTTGATGCTGATGTACGGCTTGTCCTGGTAGAAGTTGGTGCGCAAGGTCGCTTCCACCAAGCTGGCGAGCGTCCGGAGGAGACGGTCGGCGTCAAGGACCGGGATGGCGTCGATGGCTTCGGCCAGGGCGGCCCTGGCGGTATGGATTGCCTGCGTCCGGTGACTTAGCCCGCTGGTGCCCTCCTCGAAAACGTCGCCGTGGGACGTGACACCGGAACGGTTGTTGAGCTCAGGATCAAACAGGTCCGGTGCGTAACGGTCCGGGTTGAACTTCGCTTCGAAGAGTTCCAGCAGCGCATGTGTTGCCCGGGGGTTGGACCAGAGCGTGTCTGTAATGAAGCCGTATGAGTTGGTGCTTCCCAACTGCCGTAAGTACTTGGCGTAAGCGCGCAAAATGGATACTTTCCGCCAGCCGATGCCCTCTTGGATGACCAATGCATCGAAGGCGTCGGACTCCGCGTCGCCCCGCATGGCGGCGCAGAACGCGCCCGCCAGCAGTCCGCCCGTCGTCAGGGGATCCACGCCACGCGGGTACTTGAGCCCGAGGTCGTACAGAAAGAACTGCCTGCCGTCTCCACGCTGCATGTCGAAAGGCCTCTGGTCCAGGACTTTCAAGCCGAGATTGTGGAAGAACGGGAGGATCTGGGTGAGGCTCCTGGGGCGGGTCAGATACAGCCGGATCCGGGCGTCCTCGGTCAGCACGGCGGTGCCGGGCCGTGTGTAAACGGTCAGCAGGGGATCGGGCTCCACGTCGTCGGCGGCCGGGAAGCTCTCGAACGCGGAGATGTCCTCAACAGCGTCCTCCACCTCAAAGTCGGCCTTGTAGCTGGCCGGGAACGCGGCGGCCCACTCACGGGAGAGCCGCGCCGCCTCTTCCGAGGGATAGCGCGCCTGCAGCGCCTCAGCCAGGCCCTGTGCCCAGGTCCTGGTAGCGGCGATGATCCGAGGCTCCAGGATTGCGGCATCCACGACGCCGGGCGTCCCGCCGGGAGTCGAAGCCGCCTGCGGCAACAGCACCCGGAAGAACACCCGGGCCATGGCGGACTCGCCCAAACGAAGCTCAAATTCGATGGCGTCCGAACCGAAGGCTTCCCGAAGTTCACGTTCAATGCTGAGCCGCACGGCCGTGCTGTACCGGTGGCGCGGCAGGAACACGAGCGCTGTCATGAACCGCCCATAGGAGTCCGGCCGGAGGAAAAGCCTGGTGCTGTGACGCTCCTGGAGGCGCAGGATCTCGCGGGCATGGTCGGCCAGTTGCCCGGAGTCGATGTGGAACAGCTCATCACGGGGATACCCCTCGATCACAGCCAGAAGTTCCTTGCCGTGATGCGAGCCGGGCGGATAGCCGAACGCCCGGATCACTTCCTTTACCGTGTCACGGATGACGGGAATCTGCAGGGCTGAATGTGACGTGGAACTGGGGGAGAAGAGCCCCACAAAGCTGTGCCTGGCGGTGCTTTGCCCGCCAGTACCCAGTTCGGTTGTCCGGGCTGTTTGCACGGTAATTTCGTCCAGGTAGGCGCGGCGCAGGACCGTGGAGCGTTGGGTGGACTTGGTGAGGGTGAGCAGCCGGGGTTTCCCGGAGGGAAAACCTCCGGGTGGCTCTTCCCGGTCCATATAGTCCATTTGGTCCATGTGGTCCGCCCGATCCCGCAGCACGCCCAGCCCCCGGCGCCCGCGATATCCGAGGAACACGAAGTTCCCTTCACCCAGCCATTGCAGCAGCTCACGGGCCTCCATGGCCTCCCGGGCTTCAGCACCCGGGCCTCCCACCTCATCCAAGGCCTCCACCTCGCGGGCCAGTTCCTCATGGATTGCAGCATGGTCCTCGGCGGCCGCCCGCACGTCGAGCAGGACCCTCCGAAGCCGGCCCACCAAGCGGTCGGCAGCCGCATCGTCCGGGAGCCGGGGGATTTCGATTGCCATCCACGCTTCGGGGAGCGGTCCGCCGTCGTGCCCATCATGTGGGGTGGCCAGCTGCGGACTGATGACGGCAGCTGAATTTTCGACGCCGGTGGGCAGCCCGATACGTTGCGGCGCGCTGTGGATGGTGGTCAGGCGGTGGGTGGCTGGGTCCCGGGTGACGGTGAAGGTTGGGTGGACGAGGAGCCGGATGGATGCGGTGTCCCTGGCGATTTCGGCGGTGACTGATGGGAGCAGATAGGGCATGTCATCGCTGACTATCGAGACCACGCTGGCGTCGGGCTCATGCAGGACCCCGATCACGGCCTGCCCGGGCTCACGCCGCTCAGCCAAAGACCGATGGTAGCGGGCCCGTTCCAGCAGCGTTTCGGGGGTGTAGCTGCGGACATCGTCCTCTGCCACGTGCTGGTAGTAGTCGGTCAGGAATCCGTCCGCCGGCTCAGTGCTGGGTGACATGGTGCTGCGCCTCCGCTGCGCAAAGGAGCGGCCGTGTTGTTGCGGTCGGCAAAGTCCCTGCGCCTCACCTCATGCTCCCGCGAGGTGGCATTTGATGGCAATGTTGGAGCGAACATTGCCCTCAAATGCGACGCCGGGAGGGGCCCCGGTCTCGGGGCCACTCAGACGTGGTGGCGGGATTCGAACCCGCGTGCGCTGCTTTGCAGGCAGCTCCCTGGCCTCTCGGGTACACCACGTGCCAACGACACTAGGCGCCTGGCGGCGGCCGGATCAAAGTTCATGTCGCAGGCTTTCGCAGCGCTACGCAGGTAGTCGCCGGGCTACTCAACGTTGCGCAAGGTTGCTGCCCGTTGAGCTGTGGACGCCTTGGCGCGACTCACTGCGAACGACACTCCCGCAGCCACCAGCAGCGTGAGGATCGCAGCTGCCATGTGGGTGTAGAGGAGGAGGTGTCTGTCGCCGCCACCGGACGCGGCCCCGGTTGGCACATCCCCGGTTGGCACATCCCCCAAGACCGGGCCGCCGTGCAAGTGGTCCAGTAATCCGCTGCCGGGAAAGTACCCTCCGAAAGCCTCGAAACCGAAGTGCAGCAGCTGCTGTGCCAAGCCGGAAAGGAGGAGCAGCAGCAGCGGTCCGTGCACCCAACGGGAAATAAGTTGGGCGGCGAGCGCACACAATGCGGCGAATGCCAGGAGGACGGGTAGGGCAGGAGCGCTGCCGCCCGCCACCATGTGCGCTGCGAGTCCCAGAGCCACAGCTATCGGCCCTGCCACCCAAGCCCACTTGTCCTGCACAGGAGTTCCGCGCATCGCCATCCTTCCCTCCCCACAGAGTAGGCGGAGGAAGGCGGCTGGAAAAGGGAACGCTAGGCGAGCAGGGCGTTCACCAGTCGCGCGGCCACTTTCGCGGTGCGGTGATCGATATCAAACTCCGGGTTCAGCTCCGCTATGTCCAGGTGCAGGAGCTTCCCGCTCGCAGCAACCTGCCGGCAGACCGCGTTGATCACTGGCAAAGGCACGCCATAGGCTGCGGGTGCGCTGACCCCGGGCGCCACGGATGCAGGCATCACGTCCAGGTCGATGGTCAGGTACAGCACGTCCACGCCGGCCAGGAAATCGGCAACAAAAATCTCTACTGCCTCCGGCGTGCACAGCTCATCGAGCAGGTACTTCACTCCCAGGCGATCGGCGGTGTCGAAGAGGGTGCGCGTGTTGTTCGGCTCCGAAATTCCGACGACGGCGTACTGCAGTTCGCGGCCGGCGGCGGCTTCTGCGTGGGCCATCTGCAGGAACGGCGTACCCGAGCTCGGTGTGGGTTCGTCGCGAAGGTCAAAATGGGCATCCAGGTTCAGGACACCAAGCCGTTTGCCGCGGACCGTGTCCGAACCGGCCACGCCAAGATAACTGGCGAACGCGGTTTCGTGGCCGCCGCCCAGCACCACGGTGAGGTTTCCGGCGTCGAGCAGTTCCGTAATGGCGCGTCCGGCGCGCTCTTGGCCGGCTTCCAGTGAGTCCTCCTCCACCACCACGTCACCGGCGTCGAACACGTCCCGGTCAAGATGGAACGCCAGCGGACCCAGCGCCGTGCGGATGGCAGCGGGAGCCGCAGCAGCACCGACCCGGCCCTGGTTGCGGCGCACTCCGGCATCGCTGCAAAAACCAAGCACGACGGCGGGACGCGAGGCAGTTGCGGGCGCGGGCGACGTCAGGGGTGCTACTGCCTGCCACCAGCGGCGGTGTTCAGTGCCGTCTCCGTCAAAGCGGCCCTTCCACGGCCCAGGGTTGACGTCTACGGCGAGGGTGATGCTGGTTTCCATGCTTCAAGCACACCCGAACGGGCACACGAAAACCAGCTTTCCCAGCAGGCGGGTGTCTGAAACTCCGGACTTAGGTCCGCAGGAGACTTACTTGACGCCCAGCAGCTCCTCCACGGTTCCAATGCCGAAGAACAGCAGGAACGCAGCGGCCACGGCCCACATGAGCGGGTGGACTTCGCGGGCGCGGCCCTGGAAGGTGCGGATCAGGACGTAGGAGATGAAGCCGGCACCGAGGCCGTTGGCGATCGAGTACGTGAACGGCATGAGGGAGATGGTCAGGAACGCAGGGATGCCGACACCCCAGTCCTGCCAATCGATCTTGCCCACCTGGGAGACCATCATGAAGCCCACAACCACCAGTGCCGGAGCCACGGCTTCGAAGGGTACAAGGTTGATGAGGGGCGTGAAGAACATCGCCACCAGGAACAGCACGCCCGTGACGATCGAGGCGAGGCCGGTGCGGGCACCTTCGCCGATGCCGGCGCCGGACTCAACAAAGATCTGGTTGGACGAAACGGACGCGCCACCACCCACGATCGCGCCGAGGGCGTCCACCTGCAGGACACGGTCGACGTTGGGGATGTTGCCGTCTTTGTCCACGGTTCCGGCCTCGTTGGCCAGTCCCACCATGGTGCCCATGGCGTCGAAGAAGATGCTGAGGAGGATCACAAACGCCAACAGTGCTGCAGCGATGAAACCGAGGTGCTGGAACGCGCCGAACGGGTTGGCCTTGCCGATGAGGGACAGGTCCGGGGCGCCCCACTCCGAGAGGGTGGGAGCCACGAGGGACCAGCCGCGCGGGTTGACGTTCTTGCCGTCGAAGCTGGGGCCGATGTGGAGGGTGAACTCGAGGATGGCTGCCAGTGCCGTGGAGACCACGATGCCGATGAGGATGGCGCCGCGGACCTTGCGGACCACCAGGGCGATGGTGAGGATGAGGCCCACTGCGAACACCAAGGTAGGCCAGCCCATGAGCTTGCCATCCACGCCCAGGCCCAAGGGAACCGTGGTGCCGGCGGCGTCGGGAATCCGGCGCACAAAGCCTGCGTTGACCAGGCCGATCAGTGCTATGAAGAGGCCGATGCCCACCACGATCGCCGTTTTCAGCGCTTCCGGCACGGCTTTGAACACGGCAGTACGGAAACCGGTCAGCACCAGGATGAGCATGGTGATGCCGGAGAGGACCACGAGGCCCATCATGTCCGGCCAGGTGAGTTCCGGGTGCGAGGCGACCGTGACGGCAACGAAGGCGTTGACGCCCAGCCCGGTTGCAACGGCGAATGGGTGCTTGGCCCACGCGCCCATGAGGATGGTCAGGATGCCCGCCACGAAGGCCGTCGTGGCTGCGACGGCTGTGAAGCCGAGAGATGCCCCACTGGAATCCGCCCCGGAGAGAATCAGCGGGTTCAACACCACGATGTAGCTCATGGCGAAGAACGTTGCGAAGCCGCCACGAATTTCCCGCGAGTACGTGGATCCACGTTCAGTAATTTTGAAGTAGCGGTCTACTGCAGAACCTTGCTTAAGCATGAAAGACTCCGGGGATCGGGGGGAGTGTGCCATCAAATCCTATGCGGTCCGGTGCGGGCGCTCCGGACGATTCGCCTAGTCTGTAAGGAAGCCAACACTAGGAGAAACCGCCCCATGCGTACCATCCGCCCGCTTCTGGCCGCCGTCGTCGCTGCTCTTGCCTTCGCGTCCGCCCTGCTGTTTACTGCGGCGCCGGCGTCTGCCCACGACGTCGCTGAATCCACGACGCCGGCCAGTGGCACCAGCGTCACGGACGTCCCGGCGTCGGTTTCCATCACGTTCAACAACCGGCCGCTCGCCATCGGTTCGGGCGTCACGGTCACTGCGGGCGGCGAAAACTGGGCCGACGGCCCGGTGGAAATCATCGACAACCAGGCGGTCCAGAAGTTGCGCGAAGGCGCTCCGGCCGGCGAATACACGGTGGTCTGGCGCGTCGTCAGCAGCGATTCGCACCCCATCGAGGGCACCTTTACCTTCACGGCCACCGCAGGAAGCACGACGACGGCCAGCGGCCCGGCGGCAGCCTCTCCGTCCGCATCGGCTCCGTCCGCTTCGACACCTTCAGCGGCGGTGCCGACGGCGGGAACCGCGGCCCCGGGCACTGCGGCGTCGGGAACCGGCAACAGCGAGCCCGCGGCCGACGCCTCCCAGCCCTTCCCGTGGAGCATCGTGGGCCTGGCGGTTGTTGCTGTTGGTCTCGTTATTTTTCTGGCTGTTACTGCCCGCAGGAAACTGGCTGCTTCGAACGACCCTGAGGGCCATTCTCCCGCGGAATAACGGGGTTTTCTACGTAGCTGCGAAGATCTCGAAACGGTTACTGCGACACGCCAGAAGCGTACTTCTCGTTACTTAAATGTGACTTCCGCGTGATCATCGCGTACGGTGGTACCTGTGCCTGTTCCACGTAGCGGGCACTTCCGGTCTGATTGCCTAGCTCTGCCGCAGTCCGGAATCCGTTCGCAGACAAACCTTACGGCAGAGACGGGGAACCCATTTTGGGCCGCTTTCGAGCGTGCCTTGGGGTGAAGTCACGATGCTTCCGCTGAACAGCGGGAGATAGTGGCCGGGTGACTCCCATCCGAATCCGACAGCTAACCTCGCAGGCATCGGGAGAGGCTCTTTCATGTCTTCACGCATTCTTCGCGGCCGTCGTAAGGCGGACAGCGTACGTCCTAATCCGTTCATCTCCATCTCCAAGGCAGTTGCCAGCAACGCTTCCGGCGCTGGCCGCCAGGCAGCTGTTATCGCAGCAGCCTCGGGCCTTGTGTTGACCGGCTCCATTGCAGCTCACGCTGCTGAAGCTCCGGTTCAGCGGGATTCCAGCCCGGCCACGGTCGCTGAGACCGTTTCGGCCGACGCTCCCACCCAGGTTGTTACCGCCCTGGCTACGGCTACCGTCAACTTCGAGCGCCCCGCTGTTGCTTCCGTTGCAGCTCCGGTTATCGAAAAGCCTGCACCGGTTGCTCCGGCTCCTGTCGCCAAGAAGGCAGCAGTCACCACTGCCGCCGCCAAGGCTCCTGTTGCCAAGGCTGCTGCAGCCGCTCCGGCCGCTGCTGCTCCCGCTCCTGCGGCTGCTGCTGCTCCGGCTGTTGGTGGCGTCAATGCCGCCATGGTTGCCTCGGCTTACGCCCAGATCGGCATCATGCAGGACTGCACCGCCATGGTGGAGCGCGCACTCGGCTCCGCAGGCATCCCCGTTGGCGACCTCGGTCCCATGCAGTTCATGAACTACGGCAAGGTTGTCAGCTCACCCCAGCCCGGTGACATGATCGTCCAGTCCGGCCACGTCGCCATCTACATCGGCAACGGCCAGGCCATCAGCGGTGGCATCAACGGCAACCAGACGGGTATCCACCCGATCAGCTGGTTGACCGCAACGGGTCCCCTGACCTACGTACGCGCTGGCGCATAAGCCTCACGCTTCAGTTCAAAGGCCGGTGTCTTCGAAGAGTTCATCTTCGAGGGCACCGGCCTTTGGCGTTAAGTTATGTGCGGAATAGTTCGCAGCCAGGTTTGATCTGCTAAGCGGTGGCGATGCCCGGCCCTGCAGGGAGGGCCACCTTGGACGATATCGCCTGGCCTACAGCCTTTGCCTGCCGAAGTACTTCCTTCGGTGTGGGCGTAATGAGCTCGCCGACTCCTACAAGGTGCATCCCGACGGCCCGCATTGCGGCCACCAGGTTTTGGCCGATCGCTATGCCGAGTTCCGCCAGCATTCGGCGCAATTGGCTCTGTGCGCAGCGCGTGACCACAATGTGGTCGGCCAGAAGAACACCGTTGGCAGTGTGGACGGCCCACTGGCGGCGGGTGGACTCGAGGGGGCCGGAGGCGTGGAGCCCCGTCCTGAGCCCGGCAGTGGTCATGCTGGCGGCCAGTCCATAGCCGATCTGTTGGGAAGGGTCGGAGCCAAGGAAATCGAGGCGGACAGCCCGTGTGGTGCTGCGGACATCCAGGTGATGGCTTGCGGCGTAGTTCCGCAGGTGGCGGAGGATCTCGTTGCGCTCCTGCATGGCTGCGGGATCGGCTGCATCGCAGCGTTGGAGCATTCCGGTGTGGACTGACGGACCCGTTGCGGACAACGTGCCGAACCCGTCCACCACAATGGAGCCCACGCCGTAGCGGCTGAGCTCACTGGCAACTGCCAAGCCGGACAAACCGGCTCCGATGACCACGGTGGTGGTGCGTTCCGTGGCGGAATCAGGCGTGAGTGACACTGCTTGGTTCCTCCTTGACGTGTGTGCCATTAGGCATCGCATGGGGTCGCGTCCGAGTTCCCCAAGCGGCCGCAATAAATGGCCGGAGTGTGCTGTGGAACACGGTTGCCGGCCATTCGGTGACTCGAACACTACCGAACTTTTTCTGCCATGGATAGCCTCCTGGGTCCGCGTGTTCGCGTTGTTCATCCCCAGCGCAAAATGCGCACCCTGGAACCGAGCCCGGACCGTTATACACATAGCCCAAAGTCACCTTGATTCGGCGTTGCCGACCGAGAATAGTTGGCATTGGGAGAAGGAATTTCCAGGTTTCTTCTGCCCGGGCCATTGACATTGACGCCAGGAGGGAATCCGAGCCGGAGAACCTCTGGCAGAATGGCCGGAACATCAAGCAGCAGGTGGAGAGGCGGGCCCCATGGACCAGCACAGCAGGCACAATGAAGAGCCACAGGACGGCCAGGACCACGCAGTGGCGCCGGGAGGCATTGTCGTTGGAGTTGACGGTTCAGAGCACGGGCAGTGTGCATTGGTGTGGGCGGCACGTGAAGCCGAACGCCGTCAGCTGCCCTTGCACATCGTGACGGCCTACTCCGTACCTATCTTTGCCGCATCAGGCCTGGACGGCGGTTATGCAACTGTGGATGATTCGGTGATCCGCGAGGGGGCGGACGCGATCGTGAAACAGGCTATGGACAAGATCTCCGGGTACGCCATCGAGGTTGACGCTTCAGTGGAGAACGGCGACGCTGCCGGTGTCCTCCTTGATCTCTCGGCAGATGCCGCACTCCTCGTTTTTGGCAGCCGGGGCCGCGGGGGCTTCGTTGGACGCCTTTTGGGATCTGTCAGCAGCGCATTGCCTGCCCACGCCAAATGCCCCACCGTCACGGTCCCGCTGTACTGCGCCGACCGTCTCGGCGAAAACACGGAAGACAAGCACATCAAAGCCGAGCACGCCAAGGCTGGCCCCCGCGCGGTGGAAAACGTAGTCGCAGTGGGCGTCGACGGCTCCGAGCAAGCCCGGGTGGCAGTGCTCGAAGCGGCCGAGCAAGCGCAGCGCATGGGAGCCAAGCTCCGAGTCATCTGCGCTGTTCCGCAGTACAGCGGTTCCCTGGCTTGGGTGCCGGCTCCGTTGGACCGCGATGCCCTCTTTGCGGATATCAGGGTGCAGCTTGACGCCGGTGTTGCGTGGCTCAGGAGCCATTTCCCGCAGCTTCCCATTGAGACGGACCTCCGGGACGGCTCACCGGTGGACGTGCTGGTGGAAATCAGCCGCAGCGTCGAACTGGTGGTTCTGGGAACACGCGGCCGCGGCGGGTTCGCGGGCATGCTGCTCGGTTCCACCTCGGACGGCGTCCTCCACCATGCCAAGGGTCCTGTGCTGGTTGTTCCGGATCGTGAAGATCCCCGGCTGGCCGACCGTCACAAGTTTGGGCCAATGCTCGGCGCAGCTTAGGCCGCGGGAACCACTGCGCCATGGATGTCCAACAGCCCAGCGGGGAATTTATTCTGGACATCGCTGGCATCAGTGGGGCCATGCTTCCGGAGGTGGGGGGAAAGGCAGCCAACCTGGGCGAGCTTGCCCGTGCCGGACTGCCCGTACCACCCGGATTCTGCCTGACCACCGATGCCTACCGGCATGCTCTTTCGGCCATTGGCCTGGACGAGGTCCTTGCGGCACTGAAGGAGGCGGACGCTTCCCAGTTGGACCAGTTGGACCAGCTGAACGGGCTTGCCGCCCGCGCGCGGTCCTTGGTGCTCGACGCCGGCATTCCCTACCGTATCGCCGAACCGGTGCAGTCCGCCTACCAGCAGCTGGGGGAGGACGTCCCGGTTGCCGTCAGGTCCTCAGCTACCGCGGAGGACCTGGCTTTCGCGAGTTTCGCCGGTCAGCAGGACACCTTCCTGAACGTGGTGGGCGCTGACTCTGTCCTGGAGGCTGTGAGCCGCTGCTGGGCGTCCCTGTGGACAGACCGTGCCGTGACTTACAGGACCGTCAACGGGATCGATCACGCATCGGTCACCTTGGCTGTAGTCGTGCAGGAGATGGTGGACTCAGCTGTCGCCGGAGTCATGTTCACTGCCAACCCGGTGACGGGAAACCGGCACGAGACAGTGATTGACGCCAGCCCGGGCTTGGGAGAGGCTGTCGTTTCCGGAGCCGTGAATCCGGATCAATACGTGGTGGATGTTCGTCGCGGTGCCATAGTGAAAAGGACCGTAGGGGACAGGAAAGTGGAGATCAAGGCGATCCCTGGCGGTGGCACGGAACGCATTGAACGCAGCACCGGGTCCTCACCGGACCAACCCGGCGATGTATACCCTCAGCCCTGCCTCAGTGATCACCAGGTGTTGGAACTCGTGGACTTGGGACGCGAGGTCCAGTCGCACTACGGAGCCCCGCAGGACACCGAGTGGGCCATGGACCATGAGGGAAAATTGTGGCTCACCCAAGCACGGCCCATCACTACCCTGTACCCGCAAACCACGCGCGTGCCTTCCGTTCCGGGCGAGCACGCCTTCCTGAACTTCAGCCTCGCCCAGGGCCTCACCCGACCATTGACCCCCATGGGTTTGGCCGCGATCCGGCTCATCGCTTCCTCCGTCGCCAGGACCGCGGCATTCGATGTTCCGGATCCCCGGTCCGGCCCGTCGCCTTACTACGAGGCGGGGCAGCGCATCTTCTTCGACCTCACAGCGGTGGTGCGGAGCAGGGTAGGCCGGGCGATCGTGCCCCGGGTTTTCGACCTCATGGAGGCCCGCTCGGCCGTTCTGATACGTGGCCTCTTTGACGATCCACGTTTCACAGTGACCACCAGGACTCCTTTGAAACTGATTCGCCACGTTGCTCCGGTTGCGGCCAAGTACCGGGTTCCTGAATCGCTGTTCCGTGGCCTGTTCCGCCCGGCATCGGCATTGAAACGCGTGGAGAAACTCCGCTCCGATCTGCGCAGCACCTTGGCCGTCCCGCAGCAAGCAACAGCCCATCAGCGGATCGGCCACGTCCAGCGAATCCTCGGGGAAGAAGTTTTTGCCACCGTCCCACAGGTGCTGCCCCTTCCCGCGCTGGGCTTCGCCATGCTGGCGCTGACCAAGAAGCTCCTGGGGGATCGAGCTTCGTACAGCGAACTCCAAACGGTGATCCGTGGCCTTCCCAACAACGTCACTACCGAGATGGACCTGGCCCTGTGGCAGCTTGCGGCGCAGATGAGGAAAGACCCCGACGCCGTTGCCTCCATGACCGGTCGAACGGCGGACGAACTGACGGAACTGTATCGGGACGAAAAGCTCCCCGCCGTTGCCCAAGCAGGATTGAGCTCGTTCCTGGGCACCTTCGGGCACCGGGCCGTCGCCGAGATCGACCTGGGCATGCCGCGCTGGTCAGACGATCCCACCCACATTCTTGGCGTCGTCACCAACTATTTGAGGCTCGCGGACGGCTCAGAGATGCCGGACCAGCAGTTCACGCGGGCAGCCCGCGACGCCGATGAACAGGTAGCGCGTTTCGTAGCGCGGGCCAGGACAAAGAGCCCGTTGCACGCGGCGGTGGTTGGCATGGCGTTGGATCGCACACGGAGGTTCGCTGGACTGCGCGAGTTGCCCAAGTACAACCTGGTCCTGGGTCTATCCGTTGCGCGGAAGCAGTTGCTTCTCATCGGCAATGAGCTTGCCGCAGCGCACCGGATCGAACGCCCCGAGGACATCTTTTTCCTGGACCTCGACGAAGCCGAGACCGCACTGGCCGGAGATGACCTGCAGGAATTGGTTGCTGAGCGCCGCGCCGCCTACGGGCAGGAACTGCTGCGGAGGCGCATACCGAGGGTGCTGATGTCAGATGGCACCGAACCGGAAGCCGCACCCGGGATCAACGGGCCCCAGCGCCCGGGCACCTTGTCCGGCAGTCCGGCGTCGACGGGACAGGTCACAGCTCCTGCGAGAGTCATCATGGACCCCGTTGGCGCGCACTTGGCTCCCGGAGAAATCCTCGTAGCACCGTCAACGGACCCCGGCTGGACGCCGTTGTTCCTCACGGCCGGAGGGTTGGTCATGGAGATGGGTGGGCCCAACTCCCACGGCGCGGTGGTGGCCCGTGAGTACGGCATCCCCGCCGTCGTGGGGGTTCCGGACGCCACATCGCGAATCAGCACGGGTCAACGCGTTACCGTGGACGGCGCCGCAGGGACGGTGGCGGTTGAGGGCGCGGGTGGCGGGACCAGCTAGGCGTGCTGGTGCGACTCGTGTTCCGAGTGGCTCACCGGCTCCAGCTGGAAGGTGCAATGCTCGGTGTCGAAGTGACGGCCGAGGCAGGACCCCAACTGGTCAAGGATGCTGTCCGCCCCACTGGCGTTGAGGACTTCGTCTTCCACCACAACGTGGGCTGAGAACACGGGGACGCCGGAAGTGATGGTCCAGATGTGGATGTCGTGGGCTTCCACCACACCATCCACGGCAATGATGTGCTCGCGGATCATGTTCACGTCCACGCCCTTCGGTGTGGCCTCCAAGAGGACGTCCACCACGTCGCGAAGCAGATGCCAGGCGCGGGGGATGATCATCACTGCGATCAACACCGATGCTATGGGGTCGGCAGCGCTGAAGCCTGTGGTCATGATGACGATGGCCGCCACAATGACCGCAATGGAGCCCAGAAGGTCACCGAGGACCTCAAGGTAGGCACCACGTACATTGAGGCTTTCCTTCTGCGCGCCCTGCAGGATCAGGAGCGAGACAAGATTGGCCACGGCACCCAAAATAGCGGCCCACAGCATGACGTCCGTATGGATCTCCGGGGATTCCCCGAAGCGGCGGATGGCTTCGATCATGATCACCACCGCGATCACGATGAGGATCAACGCGTTCGCCAGGGCAGCCAGTACTTCGGCCCGCTGGTACCCGTACGTCCGCTGGTCACTGGCTGGACGGGTGGCAATCCAAGCCGCCATCAGCGCGATGAAGACGCCCGCGGCATCAGAGAGCATGTGGCCGGCATCAGCCAGCAAAGCCAAGGATCCAGACACGACGGCGCCAACCACCTGGATGCCCACCACGCCTAGGGTGATGGCCAGGACGGCGATGAGCCGCTTCCGGTGCTTGCCGGTTGCTGTGATTCCGTGTGAGTGGTTGTGGTCGTGCCCCATGTCTATAAGGCTAGCCCCAGCCGAGTTCGTGCAGACGGTCGTCGTCGATCCCGAAGTGGTGCGCGATCTCGTGGACCACCGTGATGGCGACTTCATCGATGACTTCTTCGCGCGTGCTGCAGATGTCCAGGATCGGCTGCCTGAAGATGGTGATCCGGTCCGGCAGTGAACCGGCTTCCCACCAGGAATCGCGTTCAGTCAAGGGGACGCCCTCGTAGAGTCCCAACAGCACAGTGTCCTGATCTTCGCCCGGTTGCGGCGTGTAGTCGTCTTCGATGAAGATGGCCACGTTGTCCATGGCACCGGCCGCTTTGGGTGGGATCAATTGGAGGGCGTCGCTGACGGCCTCTTCAAATTCTTCGGGTGACATTTCGAAAGGCGCGGCACTGTGGGCTTCGTCCGCGGCGGTGTGCTCAACAGGACTGTGCACCGCATTCCGTTCCCGGAGCGGCGATGAAGGGCGCTCGCCGTCCGGAACTATGGGCAAGCCGGGTGGAAGATTCGCGGGCATGATCTGACTTTAGTCCGCTCAGGCAGCATCGGCGCGGTGTGTGATGAGAGATACTAAAAGTCAATCCTCTTTTCGACAGACACAGGAACCGCATGACCGGCACCTCTTCCCTCGCGCCTGAACCCCTCGACGTCGTAGTTGTCGGTGAGGCGTTGATCGACATCGTGCAGTCTGCCGATGGGCAGGTGGAGTACCCCGGCGGCTCGCCGGCCAATGTCGCCTTCGGCCTGGGCCGCTTGGACGTCAAGACCGGATTGCTGACAGCGATTGGCCGCGATGCCAGGGGTGACGCCATCGCGTCGCATCTGCACAGTGCGGGCGTGGTGCTGTTGCCCGGTTCCATGTCTGCGGGCAAGACCGCGACGGCGACAGCCCGGATAGCTGCGGACGGTTCAGCTGACTACACCTTCGACATTGACTGGGCCTTGGCGCCTCTTGCCCTCCCCTATGCTCCGAGGATCCTGCACACGGGATCCATCGCCACGTTCCTGGAGCCCGGCGCAAGCGTGGTGCGGAGCTTGCTGGAGCAGGCGCAGGGTGGGTGCATGGTGACGTACGACCCGAACATCCGCGCCGACCTCCTCGGAAGCCACCAGGAGGCCTTGGCGCTCTTCGAGGAAATAGTCCCGCTGACCGACGTCGTGAAGCTCAGCGGCACCGATGCCCGCTGGCTGTACCCGGGCAAGGCGCTTGAGGATACCGCGAACCACCTCCTCGCACTGGGCACCGGGTTGGTTGTAGTGACACAGGGAGTCAAGGGCTCACTCATGGCTACGCGGCACATACAGCTCAACGTACCGGCTGTCCCGGCCACAGTGGCGGACACTATTGGCGCGGGCGATTCCTATATGGCAGCGCTGATCATGGGGCTGCTCCTGCGGGGAAGCGACGGACTGGCGCCCACCGTCATGGAGCGGATCGGCACCATTGCCTCCATGGCGGCCTCCATCGCCGTCGGCCGCCCTGGTGCCAATCCGCCCACACACCGCGAACTTTTGGTGGGAATGGCCCGCTAACGGAGCGGCTGGCGCGTACGGCGCCGGGTCAGGCCCACACCGATCAGGCACACCACGCCACCGATCAGCCCCCAGATGGTGGGGACTTCCTGTAGCACTGCCCACGAAATCACAATGGTGGTACCCGGAACCAGGTACGTGGTGGCGGCGAGCTTTCCGGCCGAGATGAGGGACAAAGCGTACGCCCAGGTGGTGAAAGCGATTGCCGTCGGAAAGATCCCCAAGTAGACCAGGCCGAGCGTTGCCGGGAGCGGCGCCGCCTGGACTTCGGAAATCAGCTGCCCGGTCCACGGCAGGCAGCAGATGGCACCCACCATGATGCCGAACCACGTTGCCTGCCCTGCGGTGAACTTACGGAGCACGGGTTTCTGGAGGATCGCGCTCACCGAGGCGAGCACAGCGGCAAGCAAGCACAACAGCACGCCGGCGACGTCCGCCGTCGAGCGTTGTCCGGAACCCAGCGCGATCATCGCAACGCCACAGAACGCCACCCCGCTGCCGATCAGCAGCCAGCGGGGAAAGCCCTCCTTGAGGAAGATCCCGGCAAGGATCGCGATCAGGATCGGGGAGACGTTGATCAGCATGGCGCTGGTGCCGGCATCGAGCATGTGTTCCGCCGCGTTCAGGGCCACGTTGTAACCACCGAACCACATCACTCCGTAGGCCACGATCGGCAACCACTCCCGGCCGCTCGGCCACACCTTCAGCGTCGGCAGCACCACGATTCCAAGCACTACGGCGGCAACTGCCAAACGTCCCAGCGTCAAGGATCCGGGGGAGAAGCTGGGGCCGACGGCGCGGATGCCCACGAACGCCGAAGCCCAAAGGATCACGGTGACGATCACGGCGGCGATGCCGAGCTTGCTCATGGCTGCTCCGGGCGCAGGGGTGGTGCGCTGGGGCAGGTCCGGGGAAGGCTGGCCGGGTTCGGCCGGGGAAGTGGTTGTCATAGAGCCAAATCTATCCGCCATGCTCCGGGCGCGGCTGGCGGTTTTCGGACGCGTCAGGGCAAGATCCTGCCAATGTTTGCGGACCGCCTCCGGAGACCGGGTGCGGTTGATGTGGTGCGCGTTGCCGAGGGGTGGGCTCTCGACTCTTTGGGTGCGTTGCCGAGGGGTGAGCTCTCGACTCTTTGGGTGCGCTTTTAAAGGTGAGATCACGCCCCTCGACGGAACCCAAGCTGGTAGCCCTGGACGGCCAGCAGACCTCGATTTGGGAATATCGCCATCTATGCTCTAAAGTTTTAGAGTCCAGTTCGGACGAGCGAGACACGGAAAGAACGCGCAAAGCGTCGCTTTTCTTTTGCGAAATCCGAATTGAGTTCAGGCCCCCATCGTCTAGCGGCCTAGGACACCGCCCTTTCACGGCGGCGGCACGGGTTCGAATCCCGTTGGGGGTACGCAAGGAAGTGGTAAACCGGATGAAAAAAGTCTGGTAAGCTAGAAGCCTTGAAAAAAACGCGGTAGAGATACTGCAAACGCAAGGCCCTGTAGCGCAGTTGGTTAGCGCGCCGCCCTGTCACGGCGGAGGTCGCGGGTTCAAGTCCCGTCAGGGTCGCTCTGAGCGCCGAAGAAATTTGGTTCTCAAGGTGACATGTCACCTAGGCTCTGTAGCTCAGTTGGTAGAGCGTTCGACTGAAAATCGAAAGGTCACCGGATCGACGCCGGTCGGAGCCACCACTGGGAAGCATCAGTTCTTTGGAACTGGTGCTTTTCTTCTTTAACCCAATGAGCGAGTGCGTGTACCGTTGCCACCCACTTTGATTCGCCTTGATTCGTCGCAGAAGCCGACGCACCGTAATTCTCAGCGTGTCAAAGGTCATAGCCGCTGAAAGTCAGTCGAGACGGCACTAAGACTGCCCTCTACCTCCGCTCACGCGCTTCGCGCACTCACCTTATTAGTCGGTGTTCGCGCCAGGGCAGCCCCAGGAGTTGGGGTTTTCCTGGCAGGTGTCGGCGACGAGTGCTCTTTCTGTTTTCCAGACGTGGATGGTTTTGGCTGGTGTGGTGATGTGCAGGGTTCCGTTGATGGGTAGGGGCGGGCCGTTGTTGACGGAGTAGGTGCCCGAGAAGGTAGTGGTGAGGGTGGCCTGGTAGTTGCCGGTTTCGGTGTAGGTGTGGCTGGTGCGGGTCTCGTTGTTGAGCCAGTCGGTTTCGGGGATGGAGTAGCCGGCCACCGGGGTGGGTCCGAGCGCGGTGCCGTCGCCGAAGGTGTAGGTGTAGTTGGCCGGTGTTGCGGTGAGGTGGACTGCTTGGCCGAGGATGGTGACGTCGAAGCCTTGTTCTGCGGTGGTGGTGTAGAAGTTGGTGGGTCCGCCTTTGAGGGTGTGCGGGAAGGGTTGGGCTTCGAGGGTCCCTGGGTTGACGGGGAGTTGTTGGAAGTCGGTCAGGATGCGGGCGGCGATGTTGGCCAGGACGTTCTCGGGCTGGGCGTCATAGAGACAGGTGGGTCCGCTGACCGGGATCCAGTCTGTCCAGCCTGGGTTGGTAATGGCTTTGGGGGCTTCCTTCCAGATGACCGGCGTGCCTGTTTCGCTGTTGGATGCGGTGGCTGGACACTCGAGAACATCGCAACCGGGGTCCTTGGTGTCGGGCCCATCGGCACGGCAATGAACATCGGCCATGTACTGATTTGGATCCTCCGCGGCAGTGGACGAGGTTGATGTGCCGCCGATACTGGGTGCTAACTGTCCGGTCGAAGGGTTGATTTTGAATCTGCTCGTTACGTCAAGAGCATCTTGCTGATTGTTGTAGCCCGCCCAAGAATCCGTGTCAGCGTGTGCTGGACCATATGCCGAGAGCGCGAGTAACACGGCTGCCATTCCCACAACCGAGGAAGCGCGCGAGAGACGGCCCGGAAGATTAGTTGAGGATGCCAAGATTCGTCACCGTCCAGCCGTGGGAACCATATGTAGCAAGTAGGCCGAAGGCAGAATTTGTGGCGGCTTCTGATGCTCGCCCCGGGGTCCCGTCAGCATTGAAATACTCAATCTGCTCTTGGATTACTTGGACCTTGGCCTGTTGGTTCGCTGTTCCATTTGCCCAGATGGGCTCAACCACCGGGATAGAGATGCTGCCGCCGACAGACCATCTGCCATTGATGTGGCTGTCATTTATGCCCTTCTCGATCCGTTTGCAGGTCTCGCACTCGTCGGCGCTGAGTTGAGACCATGTTGTCTGGTCTCCTGTTTCCATCGCGTAGTTCTACTGCGCGTACCAGTACCCAATGAACGCTTCCAGCCCGGCCTTCGAGTTCTCCTTCGCCAACTCGGGCATCACGGGGACCGGCACGTTCTGCGCTTTTCCTTTGGCATCCGCGGGTTTGTACACGGCGGACGCTGGCGGGCTACCCGGGGTGCCCGGAGTAGCCGAAGCTGCCGGAGCGGCAGTGCTTATTGTGGGAGACGCCGTCGTCGAGCCTGTTTCGGAGGGTGAGCCGCTGGGCGTAGTGGCGCCTTGGCAACCCGTGAGGAGGAGAGCCAGGACTACAAGAAAAGTGGCAAACGATAGGCGTGGCATGGCAGGCTCCCCAGCAGCTGTTTTGGCGGTGTGTCGGCCAGTCTAGGTGGGGCAATCGAGCCCAAGACAGTCGCGAATGGGGCGTTGTGGATAACCCTGCTCCGTTCACAGCAGGGCGCTGGGCCTATTCTGACCTCACCGGCCCTTCTCGCTGCCACCCTCACGCTCAGTGCCTGTTCGATGCCGGCACCTCTTGCGCGGTCGTCACCCAATGCGTCGTCGGCGGCTCCGGCTGCGGAAGTGGGCACCAGCTCTGCCCCAACCACAGTTGGCGGGGCTGTGGGCGGCAACCCGGAGGACATCGAAAAAGCTAAGCAGGAACCGTCCCGGACGCAGGGCAAAGTGCGGGAAGAGTTGAAGGCGTCTGTCGAAAAGTTGAGGGCCTTCACGGAGGCAGTCGGCTCGGACCTCAGCAAGTATGGTGACGGGCAGTTCGAAGAGCTGATGAAGCCTATCCAGGACTGGATGGAAAGAACTGCCAGTAGTCGCCGCCGCGCGCACTCCCTTCTCTCCAACGCTTCTCCCAAAGCGTCGGAGCTAGACGCTAGGGTGGTACTCAAGAGAAGGGGAGTGCTCCATGGAAGACCAGAACGTGCAGCTTGATCCTGTGCCCGGGGGCGAGATCCTGGGTACTGGACGCACCATCATCTCCGAGGCGGCGGTTGCCAAGGTTGCCGGCATTGCTGCCCGCACGGTACCGGGCGTCTACTCGTTGGGTTCGGGTCCGTCCCGTGCGCTCGGTGCGATCCGCGACGCCGTCGGGAGTTCCGACCACGCAGCAGGCGTGCGCGCGGAAGTCGGCGAGACCCAAGTAGCCGTGGACATCAATCTCGTTGCCCTCTACGGGCACCCCCTGCACACTGTTGCCAACCAGGTCCGGAGTGCCGTTTTCCGCGCTGTTGAAGAACTTGTGGGCCTCCAGGTCATTGAGGTCAACATCGAGATCAATGACGTCTACGTGGCTCCGCCGGTCAAACCTGCGGGAAGCAAGCCAGCCGTCATGGAAAGGGAGGTACTCCAGTGAGCATGACCGTTGTTGGAATCGCGATCGGCGCCTTCGTAGCATTCATGTCCCTTTCCTTTGGACTGTGGGGATTCCTGATCTCACTGCTCTTCATGGGCATCGGAGCGCTGCTCGGCAGGGCCGCCGACGGAAAACTGGATCTCCGCAGCGTCCTGGACGCCATTACGGGCCGGCGCTCTTCGTCATGAGCGTGGCTGAGGCTGTGGACTCCACCAGCAGCCTGGCCGGCCACAACCGGATCAGTACCCAGGCTTTGACATCCTTGGCGCGCGCCGCCGCCTCCGAGGCTCTCGGCGTTGAGGCCCATGACATCCGCGCTGATTGGGCGGACGACGACGGCCTGCTGGCTTTGTCGATCGTGGCACCCATCAGCATCCCGGCTTTGACCGAGGTCCTGCGGGACCCGTCGCGCGTCCAAGGCTTCGGCGGCTCCATCTGGGACCGTGCAGTTGCTGCCAAGGCCGCTGTTCTTGAAACGGTCACACGACTCAGCGGATCCCAGTTAAGCAGGGTGGACATCAGGATCAGCGGAGCCCACATCACGGAGGGAGGCCGCGTTCAGTGACACAGGACCAGGAAACCCAGGACCGTAAAACCCGGGATCAGCAAGCTCAGTTGGAGGGATTTGCAGGAGCTGGACCGGTGGCCGGCGAAGACCCCGAAATGAGCCGAATCCTGCGCCGTGAAACCCACTCTTCCCGGGCCGCTGCTGCCGCCATTGCCGCCGTCCTGGTCATTGTTCTCTGCCTCTATGCCCTGCTCGAGGCAGGCGTGCGGGCAATCGGTCAACCACCGTGGCTGATCGATCCCACCACTGCGGCTGGGCGCATCATCGCTCTCCCTGAAGGTATTTCCCCACTGTTGCTTGGTGCCAGTGGCGCCGTAGTTGCCATGGTGGGATTGTTCTTCTTCCTGCTCGCAGTGTTGCCCGGCAGGCGTGCCCGTCATCTGCTCAGGGACGCGCGTACCGCCGTCGTGGTTGATGACGAAGTACTCGCCTCAGCGCTGGCACGTCGGGCACGAACTGCTGCGAACGTTACCCAGGAACAGGTCATGGTGATCGTTTCCCGGCAGCTGGTGGTGGTCAATGTGAGGCCTACGTCTGGCAGCCGGGTGAGCGAGGAGGCGGTGCTGGCAGCTGTGCAAGCGGAACTTGAAGAGATGTCTCCCGTACCGATGCCTTCTGTGCGGGTCAACCTGGCGTCGTCGGGGGTGATTGGCGCGTGAACGGAACACCGCGGGCTCTTAACCGTGTGCTGTTGTTCATCATCGGAGCGAAACTCCTGGCCGTAGGAGTGCTTCTCCTGCTGCTGGCCACCGTGCCCGCCGTTGCGGCTTGGTGGCATGGCTGGTCCGCCGCTGCCTGGGCAGGGATGGAAAATGCCTTCCGCCAAACGCGCTTCCCCGGTCGTGAGGAAAGCTGGTTGTGGATTGTGGCCGGGGCCGTCCTGGTGGCCATCATCATCGCCATGATCGCCTGGCTCTCGCAGCAAGGTAAGGGCCGGGCCAACCTCCTGGTCGCCAGCGATGACGACAGCCACATCAACGGAGAAGTACGGATCGGTGGCGGCGTCGCCGAGCAAGCGCTGCGGGCGGCACTCGCTGGGAGGACCGACCTCGCGGCCGCCTCGGTGGCAACCTATGAGGTACGGGGAAGGCCAGGCCTGCGCATCCGCATTCAACCCAGGCAAGGAGTTGCGCCGCACCTACTGGCCGCTGAGATATCACAGCTGGTGGAAGCATTGGACCTGGTCATCGGCCAAAAAACCCCAGTGCTGGTACATATGGTTTCCGGTGCGCGGTCCAGGTTTACCAAGGCGGAGCGCGTCCGCTGATATTGCAGAACGCAACCCCAAGCCCATAAGTTGAATCCAAGGGGGAAAACCTCCATTGGCACGCTACGTCACATATCCGACCGTAAAGAGGAGAACACCATGAGTGAAGAGACCACGGGAGCCGAAGCGGTGAACGGCGCAGCAGGAAACGCCAAGGATACGGCAGGTCAAGTGCTTGGGAATGCCAAGGAATTCGCGGGTGAAGCTGTAGAGAACGTCAAGGAATTCGCCGGTGATGCTGCTGGTAATGTTAAGGAATTCGCAGGTGACGCTGCTGAAAATGTCAAAGAATTCTTCTCCGGCGATGTGGGAGAAAATGCCAAGGAATTAGCGGGGGACGTCGCGGAGAAATCCAAGGAAATTGCCGGAGATGTCGCCGAAAACGTCAAAGAACTGGGTTCGAAAATTGCCGGTTTGCTGAAGGGCGACAAGTAGCAATTCCACAAACGGGATGGCAGTTCGCAGCCGCCGCGGAATTCCGCGCGGAAGTGGACTGCCATCACGCTGTTCGGGTCCAACGGCCGGTTCGAACCTGGCAACCCGGCACGAACCTAGTAACCTGAGGTCCATACGCTATGGACAGGAGAGCGCAGTGGCTGGAACAACGGTGCTCGACACCACGGTGGCCGGGCTCATGGCCGAGTTGGCGGCGCTGGAAGAGCCCCGTGCGCGGGAAATCAACGAAAAACACGGCGACGACCACGGGGTGAACCTCAGCAAGTTGCGCGCCGTCGCGAAGCGACTGAAAACGCAGCAGGAGCTATCGCGTGAATTGTGGGCCACGGGTGACACCGCGGCCAGGCTGTTGTCCCTGCTGATCTGCCGTCCCAAGGCCTTCGAGCGGGACGAGTTGGACAGCATGCTCCGGGAAGCACGGACCCCCAAGGTGCACGACTGGCTGGTGAATTACGTTGTCAAAAAGAGTCCGCACTCCGAAGCACTGAGGGTGGCCTGGTTTGCCGACGCCGATCCTGTGGTGGCCAGCGCTGGGTGGGCACTGACATCGGAACGTGTTGTTAAGAAGCCAGACGGACTGGACATTGTGGTCCTGCTGGACATTGTCGAGGCCACCATGAAGGACTCGCCGGACCGGCTCCAGTGGGCCATGAACCAATGCCTTGCCATGATCGGGATTGAATTTCCGGAACACCGGGCCAGGGCCCTGGACATCGGTGAGCGTTTGGAGGTCCTGAAGGACTATCCCACGCCGCCCAACTGCACCTCACCGTTTGCGCCCAGCTGGATCAACGAGATGGTACGGCGCCAGGCTGGTAAATGAGCCAGGCCGGTAAATGAGGCCGGCCCGAATTCAGCCTCTGTTACGGTGCATCATCCGGTACGTGAGCTCAGCGAGGAGTTCTTCGTCGGAAAGGTGAGACGCCCGGGCAATGGGAGCTGCAGGGACGGCGACGCGCGGAGGTCCCTGCCGTGGTTCGTCTCCCGAGCGCATGTCGTCGGGAGTGATCATTTCCGGAGCAAACGTCGATTTTCCCTTGAGGACCTCTGAGACGGATCCTGCACGCCAGCCCAGCGCATGCTCAAGCTTGCGCTGGTTGATTTCCTGGGTGCGCCGCGTGCCTGATTCCAGGGTCCGGACGGTCTTGATGGCGGTACCTGCCTGCTTGGCCAACTGAACCTGGCTTAATCCCTGGGCCAAGCGTTCTTCTTTGATCAATCGGCCGATGGTCTGCAGTGCTTCAAGTTCATCCACACTTCCTATTTTTCCATAGGCAACATTGGGTAACCAAATCGAAACCGGCTCTGGCCGACAGGGGTGACCACTCAAATGCCCCTTAACAGAGCCTCGCGGCAGCCTTCCCTTCGAGATCGGCAGGTTACTTGGTATCGATGCGGTTACGTTCGGTGTAAGCGCTTGCATTTTGGCGCCCATTCTAGCTAGTGTGAGCGTCACCACATCAATTGCGCCGCCGAATCACTTGTACTCAGCAAGGAGTCTTTAGCATGAAGAAAACCAAGTACCTGCTACCGGTCGCAGCCGCCGGTGTTCTGGCACTTACCCTTTCCGCCTGTAGCGGAGATGGAGGCGGCGGGGGATCAACCGCAGGCTCGGATGATTGCTCCGCTTACGAAAGCTACGGAAAGCACGACGGCAAGACGGTCTCCGTCTATTCGACGATCGTAGACATTGAGGCAACCAACCTCGAGGAATCCTGGAAGCAGTTCGAAGACTGCACCGGCATCACCATCAAGTACGAGGGCAGCAAGGAATTCGAAACGCAGATCGGCGTTCGTGCCCAGTCCGGTACCGCCCCCGATGTCGGGATCTTCCCGCAGCCCGGCCTCCTTGCCACCCAGGCCCGGGCCGGTTACCTGAAGCCCGCTCCGCAGACCGTTTCCGACCTCGTGGACAAGAACTGGTCCCCGGACTGGAAGAAGTACGGCACCGTTGACGGCAAGTTCTACGCCGCTCCGATGCTGGCCAACGTCAAGGGTTTTGTTTGGTATGCGCCCAAGACCTTCAAGGACAAGGGCTGGGAAGTCCCCAAGACCTGGGACGAAATGATCGAACTGTCCAAGAAGATCGCCGCGGATGACAAGAACATGAAACCGTGGTGCGCTGGTTTCGAATCCGGTGAGGCTACGGGTTGGCCCGGCACGGACTGGATCGAGGACGTGGTTCTGCGCGAACACGGCCCCGAGGTCTACGACCAGTGGATTACCCATCAGATTCCGTTCAACGACCCCAAGATCGTCGATTCCTTCAACAAGGCCGGCGACATCCTGCTCAACCAGGACATGGTTAACGGCGGCTTCGGTGACGTCCGCTCGATCCTGAGCACCGGTTTTGCCCAGGCCGGCCAGCCGGTCCTTGACGGCACCTGCGCCATGCACCACCAGGCCAACTTCCAGGCCGCCAACTGGCCTGCAGGAACCAATGTTGCTGAAGATGGCGATGTCTGGGCCTTCATCACTCCGCCGATCGACGAAAGCAAGGGCAAAGCAGTCACCGGTGGCGGCGAAATGGTGGGCGCCTACAAGGACACCCCTGAGGTCCAGTCCTTCCTGGCATACCTGGCCAGTGCCGACTTCGCCAACAACCGTGTCAAGCTCGGCGGCGTGGTCAGTGCCAACAAGGGCCTGGATCCCGCCAACGCCCAGTCCGACCTCGACAAGCTGACTGTCCAGATCCTCCAGGACCCGGACACCGTCTTCCGTTTCGACGGCTCGGACCTGATGCCGAGTGCCGTAGGTTCCAACTCCTTCTGGAAGGGCATTGTGCAGTGGATCAACGGCACGTCCTCCCAGGAGGTTGCCAACAGCATCGAATCCAGCTGGCCTAAGAGCTAACTCCCAAAGTGCTGCCTCCCCTGGCTGGTTTGCCCAGCCGGGGAGGCAGTGCTTTTCCCGGTACTTAGTGATTCACTCACGCCCCGGAGGTTGGGTATGGAATTTATTGGAGAAAAACTCCTACAAGTAGTGATAGCCCTGGCGATATTCGCAGCGGTCATCGGCCTCATCATGTTGCTGGTGGACAGGGCTCCTAAATCAGTCAAAGACAAGGTCACGGTGGCAGGCTTCCTTGCTCCTGCCGCCATCCTGATGCTCGTGGGCCTGGTCTATCCGGCCATCCGCACGTCAATGCTCGCTTTTACGGACGCCGGCGGAAATGCCAACGGATTCGACAACTTTGTGTGGATGTTCACGCAGCCCGAGGCGCTGACCACGCTCCGGAACACGGTCATCTGGACAGTCCTGGTTCCGCTGCTGTCGACGAGCTTTGGCCTTGCCTACGCTGTGTTCATTGACAAGGCCCGCGGCGAGCGGGTGCTGAAGTCGCTGGTCTTCATGCCGATGGCAATTTCCTTCGTGGGTGCCGGCATCATTTGGAAGCTCGTGTACGACTACCGTGGTCCCAACATCGAGCAGACCGGTGTCATCAACTTCTTCAGGGTTGCCTTGGGGATGGATCCCAAGCAGTTCCTGCTGGATGCCCCGGAAAACACCATCTTCCTCATCATCGTGATGGTCTGGATCCAGACCGGTTTTGCCATGGTGATCTTGTCCGCGGCCATCAAGGGTGTTCCGGTGGAACTCATCGAGGCAGCCCGCCTGGATGGCGCCAACGCATGGCAGCAGTTCCGCAACGTCACCATTCCCGGCATTCGTGGAGCCCTGGTGGTGGTGCTGACCACCATTACCATCGCCACTCTGAAGGTCTTCGACATTGTCCGGACCATGACCGCCGGAAACTACGACACGTCCGTGGTAGCCAACGAAATGTACACGCAGGCCTTCCGCGCCGGTGAGCCGGGACGTGGTGCCGCTTTGGCCCTGATCCTGTTCCTCATGGTGCTGCCCATCGTCGTGTACAACGCTCGAGTCCTTCGCAAGCAAAGGGAGATCCATTGACAGCCACGCCAGCCCCGAAAGAGGCCTCGAAGGCCACCCGGCAGCGTCCTGGATCCGACCCCACAGAGGACGCCCAGCCGATCATGCGGCGCGTCAAGACCAAGCTCACCTCCAAGTGGGCAACGGCGGCAGCGGTCATTATCGCCGTCGTATGGTCTGTGCCGACGTTCGGCCTCTTTGTCACCTCGTTCCGTCCTGCCGCCAAGCAGGTCGGTCCCCGGTCCGACGGCTGGTGGAATGCCTTCGTCGACTGGCAGTTCACGTTCAAGAACTACGCCGACGTCCTGACCCCGGCGGGTTCGCAGTCAGCCAACCTTTCCCAGTACTTCGTCAACTCCATAGCGATCGTCATCCCGGTCACCATCTTCGTGCTGGTGCTGGCATCCATGGCCGCCTATGTGTTCGCTTGGGGAAAGTTCAAGGGCCGCGATGCGTTGTTCATCTTCGTCTTCGCCCTGCAGATCATTCCGCTCCAGATGGCGCTGATTCCGCTCCTGCAGTTCTTCACGCAGACCTTGCAACTCCCGGCTGGTTCATACGCGCAGCTGTGGATCGCCCACACCATGTTCGGCCTTCCGCTGGGCATCTTCCTGCTCCACAACTTCATCTCCGAAATTCCCGGTGAAGTCATCGAGGCAGCAAGGGTGGACGGTGCCGGACACAGCACCATCTTCTGGCGGATTATCCTGCCGCTCTCCGTTCCGGCGCTTGCCTCGCTGGCGATCTTCCAATTCCTGTGGGTCTGGAATGACCTCCTGGTGGCGTTGGTGTTCTCCGGTGGCACGGCGGACGTTGCTCCGATTACGCAGCGCTTGGCGGAGCTCTCGGGTACCCGCGGAGCCAGGGACTACCTGAACCCGGCGGCCGCCTTTGTCTCCATCATTGTCCCGCTGCTGGTCTTCTTCGGCTTGCAGCGCTACTTTGTGCGCGGCCTGCTGTCCGGCGGCCTTAAGGGCTAGAAATTTGAAGCTTCGGTTACGCAGCGCATTACGCGGCTGCGTAACCGAGGGCTTCAAACCACAAACAGACACTTAAGGTATAGGCGGAGCAACGGCGGCCGGAGAGGGGAGCCTGTGTCAAAAACAACGGGTAGATCCCAACGCGGTGGCCATACCGGCGTCAGTATTGAGGACGTCGCTGCAGCTGCCGGAGTCTCGACGGCCACCGTCTCACGGGCCGTGCGGGGGTTACCTCGGGTTTCTCCGGCCACTCGCGAAAGAATCCTCGAAGTAGCCAGTTCACTCGGGTATGTGGCGTCGTCGTCAGCGTCAGGCCTGGCCACCGGCCGTACGCGCACCATCGGTGTGCTGGCCCCTTTCGTGAGCCGTTGGTTCTTCTCAAAGGCCATCGAGGGTGCGGACCGTGAGCTGCATTCCCGCAAGTACAATCTCTCGCTGTTCAACCTGGGGGGCCACGGGAGCAACCGTGAGCGGCTCTTCAGTTCCACCATGGTCTACAAACAAATCGACGCCCTGTTGGTGCTGTGCATGTCCTTGACCGCGGAAGAGCTGGAACACCTCCACAAGATCGATATCCCGCTGGTTGTGGTGGGCGGGCACGTTGAGGATTGTGCGTACATCGGCATCAACGATTACGACGCCGCGTCCACCGCAGTGCGGCACCTCCTGGACCTGGGCCACAAGGACATCGCCCTGCTCCACGGCGACGACGAAACGGACCTGAACTTCGACGTACCCCGCGTGCGTATCCGCGCCTTCCAGGAAGTCATGACCGACGCCGGACTGGAGGTCCGGCCCGAATGGGACCAATGGGGCGATTTCACCGTTGCCAGCGGCCAGCAGGCCTTCAACCGGCTATGGAACCAGCCCGGACGCAAACCGACAGCTATTTTCTGTTCGTCGGACGAGATGGCGATGGGCGTCATTTTTGAGGCCGGCCGCCACGGCGTCAGGGTGCCTCAAGACCTCTCAGTGATCGGCATTGATGATCACGATTTCTCGGCCTCCATTGGCCTGACTACAGTGGGCCAGCGCCCCGACAACCAGGCCGAACTCGCCACGAAAATGCTGCTGGACGAGTTGGACGGCAACCCGGAAGCCGTGCATTCGGAAGTGGCTCCCCACGAGCTGATCGTGCGCGAGACAACCGCCCCACCCGGCGCATAAAGCCGCCGGCTAGGAGGCCCGCGCCAGCTGCCGGATGGGGATCCAGCGCGAGGCGAGCCTCCGGTATGCAGCGGCCGCACCGGTCATGTCGCCCTCGGCGAGGCATTCGATGCCCAACCGCACGTCCATGGGGGACTCGTCCGGATACACCTTGTCTGCCACTGCGCCGTAGTCCAGCTCCACCATGGACTGGATATGAAAGAGTTCCAGCCATTCGGTGAGCTGCGTCAGGTCATCCAACATGTCCAGGTCCGGCGCAGCCAAAGCCAAGTGGGCCACGGCGAAGCGTGCACGGTCCAGGGCCTCCGTGAGGGGAGTCCACACCCGGACGGTGAGAATGCGCCCTTCAGCCTCCACTACGTCCTTGCGGTCCGACTCGGCGAAGAGCGAGAACCAGCTGAACGGGATACCCCACGTTGAGGCCCGGGTATGGACGCGCTTTGCATCTTCCCCGGCATTGATTCGATCGATTCTGACCTGGTGCTTGTCACGTTGCGAGACGGGAATGAGGAGGTCGGCCAAGGGACTGTGCACACCGTCCATGAGCGCGTTGGCTGCCAAGCCAGCCCGAATCACCAGTTGGCTGGGGCAGTAAAGCAACCGTCCGGCGTCGTGCCCTTCCTGGGCCGATGCCGCACTGTGGTGGGACGCGGCAGCTCCGTCCGCCGCGGCTGCTTGGTCTGTTCCAGCTTCGTCCGGCGTTGCCGCGTGACGTCCGGTGGGAACCCGCGTCATGCGCACCAGGTCGGTGCTGCCGGTGGGGAACGGGTCGCCGCCGGAACGTGTGATGCGGCCCAGCGAGGCTTGCAGCTCCGCATTTTCGACGGCGGCCCGGGAACCACTCTTGCTGCCCTTCGCCACGAGCTGGCGCTGCTGTTCGGGCGGGAACGCTTCGAGGGGCTCGTAAATGCGCAGCGATGAAGAGAAGGGCAGCCCTGCCTGGCCCCGATACAGGTTTCCAGTCATATCAGCTGCCCCTTTCGTTAGTGATGTGTACTCAGTTTGCGAGCTCCACGATCACGGGAGCGTGGTCCGAAGCGCCCTTGCCCTTGCGTTCCTCGCGGTCAATGGAGGCGCCGGTGACCCGCGAAGCCAGTGCCGGGGATGCGAGGCAGAAGTCGATCCGCATGCCTTCCTTCTTGGGGAAGCGCAGCTGCGTGTAGTCCCAGTAGGTGTACACGCCGGGGCCCGGAGTGTAGGGACGGACGACGTCGGTAAATCCTGCGGCTTCGAACGCGTGGAAGGCGGCGCGCTCTGGTTCGGAGACGTGGGTGTAGTTGTTGGTGCGGAACAGTTCGATGTCCCACACGTCGTCGTCGAACGGGGCAATGTTCCAGTCACCCATGAGGGCGATCTGCGCAGTGGGATCGGACTTGACCCATTCAGCGGCATGGCCCTGAAGGACATCCAGCCATTTGATCTTGTACGGCATGTGTTCGTCGTCCAGGGAACGGCCGTTGGGGACGTAGAGGCTCCAGATGCGGATGCCGCCGCAGGTAGCGGCGATGGCGCGGGCTTCCTGCGCGGGATCTTTGCCGGCCTTGCCGAACGCAGGCTGGTCCAGGAACGTGCGTTCAACATCTTCCAGCCCCACGCGGGAGGCGATGGCAACACCGTTCCACTGGTTCACACCGAAGTGGGCAACCTCGTAGCCCATACGCTCGAAGAGCTCCCACGGGAAGTTTTCGTCCTTGCACTTGGTCTCCTGAATGGCCAGGACATCGCAGTCGCTTCGCTCAAGCCAGGCTTCAACGCGGTCTGCACGGGCGCGGAGGGAGTTCACATTCCAGGTAGCTATCTTCACAGCCACTAACTTACCGAACTTGGCGCTGAGCGCATCCCCTGACGGCTTTTTACCGCGACCTTAGTGGCCATACAGCGGCTCCGTGTTGGCCAGTTTGCGCAGCCCGATGCCGGAGGCGATGAGCAGCAGGCCCATCACCATCGCGAACCCTGCCAACATCCACACCAGGCTCAGGAAGCCCAAGCCCGGATTCACCAGCACAAAGATGCCGAAAACGGTGGTGATGAGGCCGGTCAGGAACCAGATTCCCCAGTTGCGGACGAAATTCCTGGCGGCCAGGGACAGGACGATTTGCGAGAGACCCAACACCAGGGCCCACAGCCCGATGAGGACGCCCACTGCGGCGGCCGTAATTCCCGGCCAGGCAATGGCCAGGATGCCGGCAGCAATGGAGATCAGGCCGCCCACTATGGTCCAGCGGGACCGGCCTGCGGGGTCGTAGAAGTAATGCGCCACGCTGGTGATGCCGTCAATGATCGCGAAGACCCCGAACATGACAATCACCACGAACGCCGTAGCGCTGGGCAAAGCAATAATCAACAGGCCAAAAACAATGGCGAGGACTCCCCGGACGATCAAAGCCGTTCCCGGGGTTTTGAACATTTTGCGATCCGCTGCGTCCGACATAGGGCCAGAGTAGCCAACCGCGTCTCCTACCGCATCCCCTCGCGGCGGATAGCTGTGGCGATGGCCGCTGCCCGCGTCTCGACGCCCAGTTTGGCGTAGATGTGGGCGAGGTGGGTCTTGACTGTTGCCTCCGAGATGAAGAGACGTTTTCCAAGGTCACGGTTGCTGAGGCCTTCGGTCAGCAGGCTGAGCAGTTCGGCCTCGCGCGGGGTGAGGATTTCGTCCGGGTTCCGCAGTTGTTGGAACAGCCGGGAGGCCACCGGAGCGCTCATCACACTCTTTCCCTGCACAGCTCCTCGAACCGCCGCGAAGATCTCCTCCGGGGCAGCATCCTTGAGCAGATAACCCATGGCGCCGGCGTCTACGGCACGGACGATGTCTGCGTCCGAGTCGTAGGTGGTGAACACAATGATCGCCTGCTTGGGGGTTCGCTGGCGGAGCTGTTTGATGGCTTCGATGCCGTCCATCCCGGCACCCATGGCCAGGTCCATGAGGACGACGTCCGGGGCATGCTGCTGCGCCGCTTCCAGCGCTTCCTCACCGGAGGCGGCTTCCCCGACGACGGCGATATCGGCTTGGGTGCCCAACAGCGCCGTGAGTCCGCTCCGGACTACGGTGTGGTCGTCCACGAGAAGCACGGAAATGCGGGTCACAGGGCCTCCTCCTTTGAGCCATTAGTGGGTTGTGCGGGCGGCCCGACCGGCAGCTGCGCCGCGATGATGGTGCCCTCGTCCGGCGTGCTCTCCACAGACAATTCTCCGCCCAACTGTTCCACGCGTTGCCGCATGGCCCGAAGCCCGTATCCTCCGGCTTCCGACGGCGGAGGTACCGTTCCGGGATCAAAGCCGCGGCCGTCGTCGTACACGTCCAATGTGACCGCAGACGGAAGGTACCCAAGGGTCACGCTGGCGTGGTTCGCGCGGGCATGAAGTTTGATGTTGGCCACTGCGCTCTGGGTGACGCGCAGCAGGGCGTGCCGCACCTCGGAAGGGAGAGGCCGCGGATCTCCGGTGACTTGGACGCGGATGGTCTCCACATATTGCCGTGCTGCGTGCTCCAGGGCCTCGGGGAGGGGCCCGGATTCCAGGCCGGGCGCGGAGAGTTCGTGTACCAGGCTGCGGGTATCGGCGAGGTTGCGTCGCAACAGATCCGCAGCTTTGCGCACATCCTGGTTCGAAGCAGGAGCGGGCCAGGAGCGTTGGGCTGCTTCGAGGAGGAGAAGGCTGCTGGCCAGGCCCTGGGTGACGGTGTCGTGGATTTCCCGGGAAACACGCTCGCGCTCGGCGGCGACTCCGGCTTGCCTCTCGCCGGCGGCAAGCCGTTCCTGGTCGCGCTCAATCTTGTCGTAAATCAACGTGAGCAGGGCGCCCGCGGCGAGCGGACCCAGCAGCATCGCGATGTCTGTCCAATCGCTCATCCGGAAGAGTCCGACGGCGGTGGCGGCCGCCGTCGCGCCCCCCGCCACATAGGCCGCCCACCCGCGGAAAGCGGTCCGGGTAAGGAAAAAGATAGCGAAGGAACACCACGCGAAGCTGGGGGCGGCGATGACGAGCGCCGCCCACGCCGCCACCAGGACGATCATCCACGGAATCCATAGCCGGCGAGGCTGGCCGGGTTGCCGCCGGCCACGTTCCCGTCGCCGGGCCAGCACTGCTGTGACCGTGTAAAGGACACAGACGGTTCCAGCCAACGCCACTGTCCAGAGGTTGTCGGCGGGGGAGTGCCGCATGACGTAGCGGACCGCTGAAGCGACCATCAGGACGGCGAAGCCCAGATGCACCACAGCATCGATCCGGCCATCGAAGCGAATGCTCGGCGCCGGCTGTGGAGGGGCAGTTGGCATCTTCCCATGCTAGATCCCGCGCGGGCATTGGTCTCTCCACCTTTTGGCTGATACCGATGACGGAAAGGCTGAGCCCGGGAACGGCGACCGGGCGATGTGGCGTTGAGGACGTCCGCGGAAGCATGGAGATGTACCCGATACGAACCACTGCACCCGACGCTCACCACTAGGAGAACCCCGTGAAGAAGTCCCGTAAGATGATCGCCGCCGCCGCTGCCGGAGCGCTGCTGCTCACCGGTGGTGTGACTGCCGTGGCCAACGCAGTGTCACCCGCAGCTGCGCCGGCTGCCGCACAGGCCGCCCCCGTGAAAGTTGCCGCAGAAGTACAGCCGGCACCGGAGAACGTCGTAGCCCAGAACCGTATCTCCGTGGGTGCTTCGAGCGCCGCCGTCAACGCCGCGCTCGCCAAGTGCCAGGCAGACAAACTGCCGTTCGTCACCGTGGCCCTGGTTGACCGTTTCGGCACCGTCCAGGCACTCCTTCGCGGTGACAACGCCGCCGAGCACACCATCGAAGCCGCCAAGCAGAAGGCCTACACGGCCGCAGCCTTCGGTGCTCCCACCAGCGAGCTCGCCAAGCGCATCAACGGCAACGGCCCGTCCATCGCCGACCTCCCCGGCACCCTGTTCCTGGCCGGCGGCGTCCCGCTCAAGGTCAACGGCGTGTCGGTGGCCGGCATCGGAGTCGGCGGAGCACCCGACGGCGCACTCGACGAAGCCTGCGCCACGGCCGGTGCTGAAGCCTTGGCCGCGGCAGCAAAGTAGCCTCGACGGTATGAGTTCCATGAAGGCGCGCGGCCTGGCCGGTTCGGTGATCGGTGCAAGCGTACTGGTCGCCGGGCTCATGGCTGGCTGCGCGCCGTCGCCCCCGCCGTCCGTCACAGCCAGTCCGGGCACGACGGCGGCCTTACCGTCCGGCGGTCCGGTCCCGACTCCCGCAGCCCCCCACTCGACCGCAGCGTCGACCCCAAGTCCCGGCCCGGCGTCGTCGGCTGCTGTGCCTCCCCGACTGTCACCCGAGGCCCAGAGGGAAACCGACCGACTCCTGATCCTCGCCGCGAAAGCCAATGACGCTGCGAGGGTTCGTGAACTCATCGCGGCCGGCGGAAACGTCAATGCCAAGGACGATATCCAGGACTCCGCCTTCCTCTACGCGGGTGCGGAGGGTTTCAACGAGGTCCTGCAGCTGACCTTGACCGCGGGCGCGGATGTTCGCAGCACCAACAGATACGGCGGCACGGCGCTGATCCCTGCGAGCGAGCACGGGCACACGGAAACTGTCCGGATTCTGATCGCAGCAGGTGTGCCCGTAGACCACATCAACAACCTGGGCTGGACTGCCATGCAGGAAGCCATCCTGCTCAACAACGGGGGACCGAACCAGCAGGACGTGGTCCGGCAACTTCTTGCAGCCGGTGCCAACCCAAATATCCGCGACCCCCAAGGCCGAACCGCCCTGCAGAACGCAGAGCGGCTCGGGTTTACGGAGATCGCGATGCTGATCCGGAACCGGTAACTACACGGCTTCCAGCACGCTCACGTAGTTGGCGATGCCGACGCCGCCCATGTTCTGCACGGCACCGCGCCGTGCATTCGGAAGTTGCATGTCCCCCGCAGTGCCCGTGAGTTGCATGGCCGCGATGACATGTTGCGACACGCCCGTGGCGCCCACGGGGTGTCCCTTGGCCTTGAGCCCGCCGGAGACGTTGACGGGCAGCTTCCCGTCCTTGTATACCCAACCCTCCTGGACGGCGCGCGCCCCTTCGCCGCGAGGTGTGAGCCCCATGGCCTCGTACATGATGAGCTCGGCGATGGTGAAGCAGTCGTGCACCTCGGCGAAGTCCAGGCCCTCAAGGCCCACACCAGCCATGCCCAGCGCACGCTCCCACGAAGCCCTGGTGGCGGCAAACTCGGTGGGATCCCGCTTCTCCGCGGGGAAGAAGTCGTTCGCGTGACCAAACCCGGCAAGGCGCACAGGTGCCGTAGCGCCGCCGGTCGCCGACGTTGACAGCACGACGGCGGCGGCACCGTCCGAGACCGGCGAACAATCCGTGCGGCGCAAAGGCTCGGCCACCATGGGGTTCTTCTCGGAAATGGTCCGGCAGAATTCCTCGCCGAAGTCGCGATGCATCTGGGCGTACGGGTTGTCCATGCCGTTCCGGTGATTCTTGGCGGCAATGGAACCCAGGACATCGCCGAGGCCGCCGGGGTACTTCGCGGCGTCGATGCCGGAACCGTAGCGCTTCCCGTAATGCTTGGCCACCTCCGCGAACAGGCCCGTGAATCCTGTGGAGGACGCCTTGCCCGCCATCTCGTACGAAGCGCCCAGGAGGGCTGCCCCCACCACATCCGCTCCGGCGTCGGTCATTTTCTCTGCGCCGATCACCAGGACGTTGCGCGCGGTTCCGGCGAGGACAGCCTTGACGCCCTGCTGGAAGGCAGCCGATCCGGAAGCGCACGCGTTCTCAGTACGGGTAGCCGGAACGTTGGCCAAGTCCGCTGAAAGCTGGAGGGCCAGGGACGACGTGAAGCCCAAAGGCTGCATGCCGGAGTTGAACTGGCCGAGGTAGATCTCGTCAATGTCCTTGGGGTCGAGTCCCGAATTCCGAATGGCTTCGCCGGCCACCTGGACGATCAGCGACTCCAAGGTGTCATCCGTGAGCTTGCCGAACTTGCTGTGTCCCCATCCCGTGAGCAGGATGTCTTTGCCGAACTGGTCTTTCAGGCTCATGCGTTGGCTCCTTCAAGCGTTTGTTCTTCAGAGGTGAGCGCTTCCGTGAACTCTGCGTCCGTCTTGCTGCGGAGCTCCTCCACCGTGACGCCCGGGGCGAGGCGGGTCAGCAGAAGGCGGGTGCCGCCGTCGTGCGTTTCTTCGATGTCAAAAACGGCGAGGTCCGTGATGATCCGGTCAACGCACCGGAGGCCCGTCAGCGGCAAAGTACATTCGCGGACGATCTTGGCCGTGCCGTCCTTGGCATTGTGCTCGGTGAGTACCACCACACGCGGTGTTCCGGCCACCAGGTCCATGGCTCCGCCCATGCCCTTGACCATCTTGCCGGGGATGGTCCAGTTGGCGAGGTCGCCGGACCCGGAGACCTGCATGGCTCCCAGGATGGCCACCTTCACGTGACCGCCGCGAATCATGCCGAACGAAGTAGCGGAGTCGAAGATGCTGCCGCCGGGGGTGATGGTGACGGTCTGCTTGCCTGCGTTAATAAGGTCGGCGTCTTCCTCGCCCTCATACGGGAACGGGCCCATGCCGAGCAGGCCATTCTCGCTCTGGAGGACCACCCGCACGCCGTCGGGCAGGTTGTTGGCCACCAGCGTGGGGATGCCGATGCCGAGGTTGACGTAGTCGCCGTCGTTCAGTTCTTCGGCCGCGATGGCGGCCATCTGGTCACGTGTCCATGCCATGGTGAATGCTCCTTTTGCTTCTAAACCGTGAGGGCTTCGGCACGCTGCCGGACCGTGCGCTGTTCGATGTCCTTGACCCGTGCGGTCGCCTGGACCAGCCCTTGCACGTAAACACCGGGGGTCACAATGTGGTTGGGGTCCAGCCCGCCCGGCTGCACAATGACCTCGGCCTCGGCGATTGTGACTTTCCCGGCAGTAGCCACCACAGGGTTGAAGTTGCGGGCGGTGTAGCGGTAGATCAGGTTGCCGTCCGTGTCGGCCGTGTGGGCGTGAACCAGCGCGACGTCGGCGGTGATGGCGCGCTCGCGGACGTACGTGACGCCGTCGAACTCTTCCAGGGGCTTGCCTTCGGCAACCAAAGTTCCCACACCGGTGCGCGTGTAGAAGGCGGGGATGCCGGCGCCGCCGGCGCGGAGGCGTTCAGCCAGGGTGCCTTGCGGCGTGAATTCGACCTCGAGTTTCCCCGCAAGGTACTGCTCGGCGAAAAGTTTGTTCTCGCCCACATAGGAAGCTATGACCTTCCGGACCTGGCCGGCCTCGATCAGGACGCCGAGACCCTTGCCATCCACCCCCATGTTGTTGGAAACGATGGTGAGGTCCTTGGCACCCGATTCCCGGACGGCATCGATCAGGTCTGCGGGGATTCCGCTCAGGCCGAAGCCCCCGACGGCGATGGTCAGGCCGTCTGCCATCAGGTTATGCAGCGCTTGGGCTGCGCTCGCGTACATGGTGGACATTCCGAACTCCTCGTCGAGCTTTAGATGGTGCGTCCACTTTGTGGACTTCGTTCACTTAAGACTGAGCCTAGGTTCCTTGAGGGATGCATGCAACGGAGCGCGGTGTTGGCTACTCATGGTGTGGACGCTAGGCTCAAGGGTGTCCATATTATGGATGAAATCTTCAGGAGGGTGCTGTGGCGGTACAAGGAGCGCAGGTTGTCGGCCGGGTGGCGCAGTTGCTGCGGCTGGTGGGCCGCAAGCCGGAAGGCATGTCCCTTGCTGGCCTGGTGCGCGAATCCGGGTTGACGCGGCCAACAGTGCACCGGCTGCTGACCTCGTTGGCTGCCGAAGGTTTGCTGGAGCACGACGCCGGCAAGTGGGTGCTGGGGCCGGAAATCTTCCTGCTGGGCTCCGTAGCTGCGGCCCGTTTTCCCATGGAAGACATTGCACGCCCGTCGCTGCGCAGACTGGCAGCGGAAACGGGAGAGAGCGCGTTCTTCTCCATCCGCCGGGGGACCGAGACCATCTGTGTCCTGCGCGAAGAGGGCTCATTTCCCGTGAGGTCGTTTGTCCTGCACGAAGGGGTGCGCTTCCCGCTGGGGGTGGCTTCTGCGGGGACCGCGATCATGGCCTTCCTGCCCCCGGACGAGCAGGAATCACTGCTGAAGGACTGGGGTTCGCATGCTGGCGACTTTGCCGCGGGGCACCCCGCGGAGGTGGTGCGGGACAACCTGGAAAATACACGGCTGGCTGGCTACTCCGTCAATCCGGGCCTGATCCTTGAAGGCAGTTGGGGAATGGGAGCCGCGGTGTTCGACCAGCAGGGCCGGCCGGCGTGGGCTCTCTCCCTGACCGGGATTGAGCCCAGGTTCCGTCCGGACCGCCAGGAGTTTCTGGGCAGGCTGCTGTTGGAGGAAGCGCACCGGATGACGGCAAGGTTGCAGGGCGCTAGTTGAGATCCAGGCGCATCAGGACCCTGGGGAAGCCGTTCAGCACCGAGGTGGTTTCGGCGACCTTCTTGAAGCCGGCCTTCTCGAAGAGCCTGCGGGTACCAACATACGCCATGGTCAGATCCACCTTGCCGCCCTTGTTGTCCACGGGATAACCCTCAAGCACGGGAGCGCCGTGGCTCTTTGCGAAGTCGATGGCCCCTCGCAGGAGTTCATGGGAAATGCCCTTGCCGCGATGCCCCGGCCGCACCCGGATGCACCACACCGACCACACCTCGGCGTCGTCAACATGGGGGATCTTCCGGTTCTTCGCGAAACTGGTGTCCGCACGCGGGTGGACCGCTGCCCACCCGACTACTTCGTCGCCGTCGTACGCCAAAACACCGGGAGGCGGGTCCTCTGAGACCAGCTTCTTGACGTAATTTCCGCGCTCCTGTTTTTGGAGTTCCTGGTTCAGTTTCGACGGGATCCTGTAGCTCAGGCACCAGCACACGTTGGAGTCGGGACTCTTCGGCCCCACCAAGGTCTTCACGTCATCGAACACCGTCGCGGGGCGAACCTCGATAGCCATGCGGACATCCTGTCATCGGGGCTGGATGCAGGCAACGGCTTTGAACTTTCACGAGCTCAGCTTCGGAGGTAAGCGAGCACTGCCAACACTCTCCGATGCCCCCGGTCCATGGCGGACAATTGCAGTTTTTGGAAGATATTGCCGATGTGCTTGCTCACAGCAGTTTCAGTGACCACCAGGCGGGCTCCAATGGAGACGTTGTCCAGTCCTTCTGCCATGAGGCCAAGGACTTCGCGTTCCCTTGGGGTCAGAGTGCCCACCGGATCACCGGCACCGCGGCGGCTCATCAGCTGGGAGATCACTTCAGGGTCCATGACGGTTGCGCCGCCGGCAACCCGCCGAAGGGTGTCGGTGAACTCGGCAACCTTGCCCACCCGCTCCTTCAACAGGTAACCGAGTCCGGCCGCACCCTCGGACAACAGGTCACCGGCGTAGCGGTCCTCCACATACGCGGAAAGGACCAACACCGGAAAACCGGGCCTGCGGCGTCGAGCTTCACGTGCTGCCACAAGGCCTTCATTGGTGAATGTGGGAGGCATCCGCACATCCAGAACGGCGGCGTCTGCATCGTCCAGGACAGCCAGGAAGTCGACTGCGTTGTCCACGGCAGCGATCACATCGAAGCCTTCGCTCTTGAGGAGAAGTGACAAGCCTTCCCGGAGGAGCGCGTCATCCTCGGCAATCACAACCCGCACGGCAGCTCCACCTTTACCGTTGTTGGTCCGTTGGCCGGGCTCTGAAAATCCAGGACGCCCTCAAAAGCAGCCGCCCGGCGTCGAATTCCTGCAAGCCCGCCACCCGGACGTTCCACGGCTCCGCCATGGCCGTTGTCCTCCACCGAGATCAGGAGGCGATCAGCAGAGGGGTCCCGTTTGACCACCACGGACATTCGGGTGGCGGAACTGTACTTATTGGCGTTGGTCAAGGCTTCGGCAACGATGAAGTAGCTGGCTGATTCCAGTGCAGCCGGTACTCGGTGCAGATCCGAGACCATCAAATTGCAAGGGATCGCTGAACGTCCCGTCAACGCAGAGAGCGCGCCTTCAAGGCCAAGTTCCTCCAGGATCGGCGGGTGAATATCGTGAACCGCCGTCCGTAAGCCCGCCAGAGCCTCGGTGGCCGCTTGCTGGGCCCTACGGACGTGGGGGAGTGCGTCGTCGGGACTCTTTTCAAGAGTTCGCTCGGCCAGCCCCAGCATCATGACCACGCCCACCAAGCGATTTTGCGCGCCGTCATGCAAATCGCGCTCAATCCTTTTGAGCTCTGCTGAATGCGCATCCAACGCAGCGGCACGGCTGGCAGTCAACGCCGTCACCCGCTCGGCCAGGTACGAGCTCGCAGGAAGAGACAGCAACTTCCCCTGCACCCAGGCAAGCCCAGCGGCGGCTCCCGGGATCAACCACCAGGAGATTACTGCGTACCCGGCTCCGATCAACAGCATCCACCAAGCACCGCCCCACGACGTTACTGGATAGAGGCTAACCACTGGTTGATCCACAGGAAGGAGGTACCAGTAGGTGGGAATGAGCAGCGAGTTCAAGGCGCCAAAAGGGAATCCGATACACAAGAGCGCCACGATCGGCATTCCCAGCCCATGAGCCACCAACCATAACAAGTCCCGGCCAGTGCTGCGGGAAAAGACCAAGCGGAGGCGCTCTTCGAACGACGGGTTGTTGGGAATGGGAGCGTAGCTTTCGGTTACGGGCGCAGCTGTGTAGCTGAATGTTCGACGGCGGGCCAATGCCGCCCACCAGCGCAAGCCGGCTACCGCCCTGGGCGCAACGAGCCATCCTCCACTGAAGAGGAACAGCGGAATGAGGAGCGCAGAAACCATGAACATGCCCATGGAAATGATGCTGGTGAACAGCTCGCCAACAAGATAACCGTAGGCACGCAGCCATCGCCGAAAACGGGGTTTGATCATGACCCCAAGTCTGCCGCAGCGGCTGGAGTCCTGTCGGTATAGCCAGCTCTACCTTTAAGTGGGTGGCCCACACCATCGTGATCGGGTTCGCCGCTCCGTAGCGTCGAAGACATGAAAAGCAACGCAACTGCACCAGCAGTTTTACCGGTGGAAACGGCCCTGGGAACCGTCGGGTTTTCGAACAACAGGGACCCGCGTGGCCCAGCGGATAAGTCGGCGCGGGATGTGAGCGTGGATGTCATCCGAAGCTTCTGCCTTCTGGTGGTAGTTGCACTTCACGCCCTGATGGTTGGAGTGAGCATGGGTCCCCAAGGGCCCGTTTTCGAGAATGCCTTGGACGGAAATCCTTGGTTCGCCTCTTTGTCCTGGGCGGTCCAGGTCATGCCGCTGTTTTTCATTGCGGGCGGGTTCAGTTCAATCTCGCAATGGCGTCGCATCCAGCTTCGGGGTGGCACTGCCGGCGACTATATCCGGCTTCGGGTGGTCCGGCTCCTCGTCCCCGCAGTGGTGCTGGTGGCATCGGTAGGAGTGGGCCTGGTGGTTCTGACGTTGGCGGGGGGACCTTCAGGGATTGTTGAAACGGCCGGGTACCGGATTAGCCAGCCTTTGTGGTTCCTGGCCGTCTACCTCGGATGTTCAGCGCTTGTTCCCCTGCTGGCATTCGCCCACGGGAAGGCGCGTCTCAGTACGCTGTTGGGGTTGGGGTTGGCTATCGCCGCGGTAGATGCGGGGCGTTTGAGCCTGGAACTTCCTGCCCTCGGGTACGCCAACCTTGCCTTTGTGTGGCTCTTCATCCAGCAACTGGGCTTCTGGCTTGCCGATGGGTCGGTGGGCCGGCTATCCGCTGCGGTGCGGAAGTGGACCTCGGGGCTGGCGCTGATGCTGATGATGTACCTCTTCGCTTCTGGTTGGTACTCAGGGGACATGTTCAGCAACCTGAACCCACCAACAGGGGCCCTTGCCCTACTGGCAGTCGCACAACTCATGCTCTTGTCCTTGGCTCAGAGGCGCATCAGGGTGTGGGCCGAAAAGTCCAGCGCCATGTCCTTCGTGGCGCTGGTGGGGTCCAAGGCGATGACCATCTATCTCTGGCACATGCCGGTGATGGTGTCGATTGCGGGTCTGCTGCTGGCGATACAGATGCACCTGCCTGCTCCCGGCAGTGCGGAGTGGTGGCTGAGCCGGCCCTTATGGCTTGTGGCTGTTGCGTGTGCGCTCTTGCCGGTTGTGATGTGGCTGGGGCGTCTTGAACGGGTGAACGCCTCGAGCCGAGCTTCTTTCACCCATCCGAGGACCGTGCTGAGTGCCGTGAGCGGCGTGGGGGGAGTGGTGGTTCTCCTCGTTGACGGCATCACTCCCAGCACGGCCATCATCAGCGTGGTTCTTTTCCTCTGCGCGCTATGGGGCCACCTGGATCTGCGGAGACCACAGATGACCCGCCCCGGCGGGACAAACACGGAACAGGGCGGACGCGGTGTGGCGGGCTGGTTTAAAAAACTTTTTCAATCCGCACCCATCCACCCCGTCCCACCCTCCGAATAGCTGGTGAGACACAAACCGCCGGTGAAGCAAAAGCAGCATCAGCAGCCAGTGTCCCACCACCCAATGGACCCAACGCCCTGGTTCCAAAAACAAGGAGAATGACATGTTGTCCACAAAGCGCCCCGCCCTCGCCTTCGTTGGCCTCACTGCAGCCGCCCTTCTCGGTCTCACTGCCTGTGGTGGTTCCAGCACCTCCACTTCGCCTTCCTCGGCATCTGCCGCTCCGGAGACGTCCTCAGCCATGCCGTCTGCTTCGCCGTCGGCCTCCGCCATGAGCAGCGCCGCCATGGATCCGGCCGCTAACCTTGTGGGCCCCGGCTGCGCCGGTTACGCCGCACAGGTTCCGGACGGTGCCGGCTCGGTAACGGGCATGGCCAAGGACCCGGTAGCCGTAGCAGCATCGAACAACCCGCTGCTCAAGACCCTGACCGCCGCGGTCTCGGGCAAGCTCAACCCTAAGGTTGACCTGGTTTCCACCCTGAACGGCAGCGAATTCACGGTGTTCGCACCGGTTGACGATGCCTTCGCCAAGATCGACCCCGCAACAATCGAGACGCTCAAGACGGACGATGCCCTGCTGAGCAAAATTCTCACGTACCACGTAGTCCCCGGTCAGCTGACCCCGGACCAGATCGTCGGCACCCACAAGACTGTCCAGGGTGGCGAAGTAACGGTTGCCGGCACCAAGGATGCCCTCACGGTTGACGGAGCGTCCAACGTGATCTGCGGTGGCGTCCAGACCGCCAACGCCACGGTTTACCTGATCGACTCGGTGCTGATGCCCAAATAGGCCTTAGCTGCCAACCAGCAGTCAATAAAAAAGCAGGCGCCGGAATCCGGCGCCTGCTTTGCTGTGGTGCGGGGTGTCTCCGATCAGCGGCCGAAGTCACTGTCGACGTAGGAGCCGGCCCTGGTGTGTTCCGATCCGCAGGGGCAACTGTCCACCTCAATCCGGACGGTCATGGGTTGGGAAGCGTCCAGGGTGAGGGTGACGTCATCGCTGGTTTGCTTGCTGAAACGAATCGTTCCTTTTTCAGATGTCTTGGGCATGGATCAGCCTCTCTGATGTGTGAAGGGGATTGGCCAAGGCTGGATTACTTGGTGTTGGAGTCCTGGGGTGGCTTGCCAACCAGGGGGATGGTTCCCGTGGGTGTTCCTCCCGAGCAGTCGGACTCCGTGCATTTTTCAGCGCAATCGTGCCTGGTGACGAGGTCAAACTGAACACCGCCGTGTTGCTCTACGCCCGTCCTGATGGCTCGTTCCACCACTGAGGTGGCCAGGCGCTTGTGCAATTGCAGGGGATCGCGGCGAAGGTCCTTGACCAGGGCGAAACAGAGCAGCAGCATGACGATCACAAATGGCAGGGCAGCCACAATGGTCACTCTCTGCAGGCCGGACAACGCTTCCGATGGTTTATCGCCGCCGGCAAGCAGCATGACCGCTGCCACTGCGCCGGTGAGGCTTCCCCAGAAGATCACCACTCCTCGACGCGGGTGCTCAGCACCATTGGAGCTGAGGGATCCCATCACGATGGACGCTGCGTCGGCACCAGTGACGAAGAAGATCGCCACCAGGACCATGGCCAGGACAATGACGGCTGCGGTCAGCCAGCCGGGCATGCCCAGGTTCTTGACGAGGTCAAAGAGGGCGCCATCGAAATTGATGGAAGGCGCGCCGTCCACCATGGTCACAAGCCCGGGGGTGCCGGCCTTGTCCGCTTCCTGCTGCACGTGGAAGGCGGCGCCGCCGAAGATGCCGAACCAGATGACACTCACGACGCTCGGCACCAGCAGGACACCGGTGACGAACTGGCGGATGGTGCGGCCACGGCTGATGCGGGCGATGAACATTCCCACGAAGGGCGTCCAGGAGATCCACCATGCCCAGTAGAAGATGGTCCAACTGGTCATCCAGCTACGCAGGGAGTCGTCTCCCACGGCTTCGGTACGCGAGGACATTTCAGCCAAGTCCCGGGCGTAGTCACCCACGGCTGAGGGGATCAGGTTGAGGATGAACAAGGTGGGGCCTGCTACGAACACGATCAGCGCCAGAACAACGGCCAGGACCATGTTGATGTTGGACAGCCACTGGATGCCGCGGCTGATGCCTGAAACAGCTGATGCGACGAAGCAGAACGTCAGGATCGCAACAATGACCACCAGCACCGGGGTACCGATTTCACCCAGCCAGCCGTTGGACGTCATGCCGCTGCCGATCTGGAGGGCTCCGAGGCCCAGCGAGGCAGCAGTTCCGAAGAGCGTGGCGAAGATGGCCAGGATGTTGATGAACTTGCCCAGCGGACCTTCCACCATTCGGATGCCGAACAGTGAGGTGAAGGCAGCGGAGACCAGCTGCTTGCGGCCCAAGCGGTAGGTGCCGTAGGCCATGGCGATGCCGACTACTGCGTACATGGCCCAGGGGTGCAGGGTCCAATGGAAGATCGAGGTAGCCATGGCGGTCTGAATGGCCGCGGGTGTGCGACCGTCCACGGTCCCGGGTGGCGGTGAGATGTAGTGGTACAGCGGTTCGGCAACACCGTAGAACATGAGGCCGATGCCCATACCGGCGGCAAACATCATGGCCACCCAGGAGATGGTTCGGAACTCGGGCTTTTCGCCGTCCTTGCCCAGGGGGATGTTGCCGAACTTGCCGAGGGCAAGCCACAGGACGAAAACGACGAACAGTGAGGCGAGGACCATGAAGAGCCAGCCGGTGTACTCCATGACCCAGTTCAGGGCGCCCTTGGAGGTATCGGAGAGGCTGTCCCGTCCAACAAAGCCCCAGACCACGAAGGCGACGGCGATGGCGCCCGTGATCCCGAAGGTGACTTTGTCGAGGGTAAGTTTGCGGTTCCGGCGGGCCGATACGGCCTGCTCGGTCTTGGCGTGGCGCAGCTCTTCCATGATCTGTTCGTGTTCTACAGAATCGGAGAGGGGGTCTGCGCCTCCGTCCTCAGCGTTGAGGGCTGCCAAGTTGGTGTCGTCGGGGGAGACCCTGATGACTGCTTCAGGGTTCTCCGCGTGGGCTGGGTTGGTTGGGCTGGCTGCGCCCGGGGTACCTGCAACGTGATCGTCGGCAGGTAGTTCCTCGGGCGTCAGCGGTTTTGTGTCACTGTTTGTAGCCATGAGCGGGTCCTTTGCTCGGCGTGTCATGAGCCTGCATTTCTACGAGGCCTTGGTGAATGGGTCGGTGGGAAGGTTGGGTCTTCCTCCGATCCGATGGTCATGGCGGGCCGTGGCGCCTCCCCGGGTGCGCGGTCACGGATCGGGCAGGCGATAGGGATGATGCACCTCTTCTGGTTCGTGGGACGGTGGCGGTTGACTGCTCCAAGCCGTGTTCCGCAGGAATCAACAACATCCGCGCTATGCAACAGAGTGCGCTCCGTCACATCCAAAGTCAAGGGATCCACGCTCTTTAACAGCAGATTGATATATCAATTGGCTAGAAGTAAAGCGTTGCGTATCATGGGGTGCGTTGCGAATAGCGCGTCCGCAGTGTGTGGCTAGCGTTAGCGCTGCCTGTATCCCATCCGGGTGCTGATAGTCAGTCCTGCTTCCCGAAGGCCCTCAATAAGCCCTGGCTGGTCCTCCGGCGAAAAACGGAATGCTGGTCCGGAAATACTGACGGCGGCAATAACGCTTCCCGCATGGTTGAAGATGGGCACTGCGATGGCGGTAAGGCCAATTTCAAACTCTTCGTGGACTGTGGCGTACCCGTTGCGGGCCACGTCCAGCAGTTGCTTTTCGAGCTCCCCGCGGTTCGTTACAGTCCGCGGCGTACGCGCGGGCAGGCCCACGGCCTTGAGGATCTGGTTGCGTTCGTCGGCGGTCAGTGCGGCAAGAAGAACCTTGCCACTGGACGTGGCGTGCAACGGCGTCAGGCTGCCCACCCAGTCGTAGGTGGCCAGGGTTGAGGGTCCCATTGCCTGATCCACGTTGACGGCATAGTTCGATCGCAGGACGGCCAGGTTGACGGTCTCCTTGTACTCGGCCGCCAGTGCTTCCAGGACTTCCCGTGCTTCATGCACCACGCTCAGCCTGCCGGGAATGGAAGATGCTAGGCGGAGGATCCCAAAGCCCAGCTGATACTTGCCGCGTTCACTGTTCTGCCGGACGATGTCCCGGTTCACCAAGGAGCCCACCAGCCTGGACACGGTGGATTTGTGGATGCCCATTTCTTCCGCGATTTCACTGACTCCGGCATCGCCTTCACGGGCCAGGATTTCCAGGATCTGGAGCGCACGGTCCACAGATTGGACGCCGCCGCCTTGGGCGTCTGCGTCCTTGTCGATCTCCGGGTTGCTGCGTGCGGCCATGATGCCTCGTGTCGTTGTCCAGGCAGGCCGGACCTGGGCTGGTAGCACTGTCCGGCCTGCACGCTCGTCTTTCCTCATCCTAGACGGAGTTTTGCACGGACCCTTTCACTTCTTGGGACCCGCGTCATCTACGCATTGGGAGCCGTCCACGGCAGCGGCAGGACGGAAACAGGCGCGCCGGCTGCCACCCCTTCGGGGGGAACAGCCATGTAGCCGTCGGCCCAGGCAAGCCCACGCATCATCCCCGGACCCGTGCGGGAAGTGGGGAATGCGAGGTCGTGGATAAAAGTGCACGGCATCAGCCGCGTCCGCCCTGGGCAGGGATCGATGTCCGCCCCGGACGTCACCCGGCGGGCTGCCCGAAGGCTCCGGTTTCCCAGTGCGGCCAGCAGGGGTTCGCCGAGGGTCATGAGCGCCATCATGGCGGCCAGCGGATTCCCAGGGAGGCCGATGACGAATCGGCCATCGGGAAGTTCAGCCAACACGGCAGGGTGACCGGGTCTCATGGCAATGCCGTCCAGGAGGAGCCTGCCGCCGAGCGCAGCAAGGGCATCGCGGAAATGGTCCGTCCCGGATTTGCCTGTCCCGCCGGTGGTGATGGTTACGTCCGGCGGTAAGCCCTCAGGAGCATTTCCCAGCGCTGCCAGCCATTCCTCATACGAATCGCCAATCCTGAGCTGGCCGGCGGGCTCCGCGCCCAACTGCAGGATGACGGCATCCAGTTGCGGTCCGAACGCGTCGCGGACCTGTCCCGGTTCCGGCTCGCCCGAGGTCACGACTTCCGAACCGGTCAGTACGACGGCGACCCTCGGCTTGCGCTGTACCTGGAGGTCATCGTGGCCTGCGACGGCGGCCAGGGCGATGTGCGCAGGGTTGAGGAGTGTGCCGGCGGGAATCAGGACGTCCCCGCGTAAGGCTTCTTCTCCGGCTGGACGGATGTGCCGGCCGGGACGTGCCTCTTCCGGTGGCGCGTCAGGAGTCAGTGTGAGGCGTTGGATGCCGGATCCGTCCCCGAAGACGTGGCCGCTTTCCTTGCGCAGGACTGCTGTGGCGCCGGTGGGTACGAGCCCGCCGGTGGCAATGACGCTGGCTTCTCCGGCGTCGAGTTGCCGCCCTGGCAAGGTAAGGGTCCATGGACCGCTGCCGTTGATGGCCCAGCCGTCCATGGCTGACGATGCGTAGTGGGGCAGATTCCGTTGTGCGGTGACTGCGCTGGTCAGGGTTCGTCCGATAGCTTCACGGAGAGTGGCGCTCACGGCAGGGAGCGGGCCGCCGCAGTGGTAGGCCACATGGCGGGCTTCGGCCCAGGTGGGTGCGTGCCGCCGGGAAAGGGAAGTGCCGGCGGCGACGTCTTGAGTCAGCATGATCTTCGCTTCCTGAGGTGGTGCTGTTGTTTTAACGCAGATACCGGGGACTGCCCGGCCTTCCCGTACTGATGCCGCGCAGTCCCCGGTGCCCGTGGTGCGTCCTGAGCCCGTGGTGCGTCCTGAGCCCGTGGTGTATTAGGCCTTCACGTAACCGTTGGGGTTCAGGACGAACTTTGTTGCCGCTCCGGCGTCGAATTCAGCGTAGCCGCGGGGAGCGTCCTCGAGCGGGATCGCCTGGGCGTTGACTGCCTTGGCGATCTGGACCTTGTCATGCAGGATGGCCATCATCAACTGACGGTTGTACTTCATGACCGGGCATTGTCCAGTGGTGAAGGACAAGGACTTGGCCCAGCCGGTACCAAGGGACAGCGAGAGGGAGCCGTGCTTCGCGGCTTCGTCGATTCCGCCCGGGTCGCCGGTGACATAGAGCCCGGGGATGCCCAGGGATCCGCCGGCGGCCGTGATGTCCATGAGGGAGTTCAGCACGGTGGCGGGGGCCTCGTGGGAGGCGTCCTTGCCGTGACCGCGGGCTTCGAAGCCCACAGCATCCACGCCACAGTCCACCTCGGGAACACCGAGGATCTGCGCGATCTGTTCCTTGGGGTCGCCATTGGACACATTGACGGTTTCACAGCCGAAGGAGCGCGCCTGCGCCAGTCGGTCTTCGTTCATGTCGCCCACTATCACGACGGCGGCGCCCAGCAGTTGGGCGCCGACGGCGGCAGCAAGGCCCACGGGCCCGGCACCTGCGACATACACCGTGGAACCCACGGCGACGCCGGCGGTGACGGCGCCATGGAAACCCGTGGGGAAGATGTCGGAGAGCATGGTCAAGTCCATGATCTTCTCAAGCGCCTGATCGCGGTCCGGGAAGCGCAGCAGGTTCCAGTCAGCGTAGGGAACCAGCACAAACTCTGCCTGGCCGCCCACCCAGCCTCCCATGTCCACGTAGCCGTAGGCGCTGCCGGGGCGGTCGGGGTTGACGTTGAGGCAGATCCCGGTCTTCTGCTCCTTGCAGTTCCGGCAGCGGCCGCAGGAGATATTGAACGGCACCGAGACGATGTCACCCACCTTGATGAACTCGACGTCTGGTCCCACCTCCACCACTTCGCCGGTGATTTCGTGGCCGAGCACCAGGTCCTGTGGAGCTGTGGTGCGGCCACGGACCATGTGCTGGTCCGAACCGCAGATGTTGGTGGTCACGGTGCGGAGGATCGCGCCGTGTGGCACTTTCCGCCCCACGTTTGCGGGGTTGACGCCCGGCCCGTCTTTAAGCTCAAACGTTGGGTAGTCAGTGTCGATGATTTCCACGACACCGGGTTCCTTGTAGGCGACTGCTCTGTTTCCTGACATGGTCACTCCCTGTTCTTTGGCTAGTGCTGGAATATGCTGCCCAATGGTCCGAAAGTGGTGCTTCGGTGAAGAAATACCTCCCCAGGTTTCAGGCCACCGAAGCACCATTCACGGACAACCGGCCAGCTGATATTCAGATGAACGTATATAGATATATCAGTCATCCTATGTGACACAGCTCATGCTGTACAGCGTTGTCTAGGCTTTCTCCAGCCTGATGATCACGGACTTCGATGTGGGCGTCCCGCTGGTATCCGCGACGGAATCGAGGGGCACCAGGACGTTGGTTTCCGGGTAGTAGGCGGCGGCGCACCCCTTGGGCGTCGAATAGGCCACGAGACGGAAGTTCTCGGCCCGGCGGTCCGTTCCTTGGAATTCGGAGATCAAGTGGACCATGTCCCCGTCGGCAAAACCCAGTTCGGTGATGTCCTCCGCGTTGATCAACACCACCCGACGGCCACCGTGGATGCCGCGGTAGCGGTCGTCCTTGCCGTAAATGGTGGTGTTGTACTGGTCGTGGGAGCGCAGGGTTTGAAGGACCAACCGGCCGGGAGGGATCTTAATGAACTCCAGTTCGTTGCCTGTGAAGTGCGCCTTCCCGGACGCGGTGTCGAACTTCCTGGCATCGCGTGGCGGGTGGGGGAGCACAAAGCCGCCAGGATGCTGGATCCGCGCCTCGAAGTCCTCAAAACCGTCAAACACGGCTTCGATGTGTTTCCGGATCAGGGTGTAGTCGTCCCGCATGGCCAGCCATGAGGCCTGCGGTGTGTTGGGCAGGCGTTGGTGGCCGTCTGTGAACAGCCTGTCCGCAAGGTTGCAGACGATCGCCACTTCGGAGTGGAGGTGGTCACTGGCGGGCTTGAGGCGTCCCCGTGATGCGTGAACGGCGCTCATGGAATCTTCCACGGTGACCCGTTGATCGCCTGTGCGCTGGGTATCTTTCTCGGTGCGTCCCAGGGTGGGCAGGATCAATGCCCGGCGTCCGGTGGACAGGTGGGAGTGGTTCAGTTTCGTGGAGATCTGGACACTCAACCGGGTGTTGGCCAAGGCCAGCTCGGTAACCTCCGAGTCGGGGGCGGCCCGGACGAAGTTGCCGCCCATTCCCATGAAGAAACGGACTTTCCCGTCGCGCATTGCCCGAATGGCTGCCACGGTGTCAAAGCCGTGCTCCCGCGGAGAGCGGAACCCGAATTCCTGGTCCAGCCGGTCGTGGAACGTCTCCGGCATTTTTTCGAAGATGCCCATGGTTCGGTCACCTTGGACGTTGGAGTGGCCGCGCACCGGGCAGACGCCTGCGCCGGGCTTGCCGATGTTGCCCTGGAGCAGCAGGACGTTGACCACATCGCGGAGGGTAGGAACGGAATGCTTGTGCTGGGTCAGTCCCATGGCCCAGCACACGATGGTGGCGTTGGATGCGAGCATCCGCTCTCCGGTTGCCTGGATCTGCTCCAGAGTCAGGCCCGATGCCTCCACAATGTCATCCCACTCCACCTTTTCCAGGAAACGCAGGTAGTCGTTGAGGCCCACCGTGTGGTTCTCAATGAAGTTGTGGTCCAGCACCGTTTGCAGTCCCGGGGTGTTCCGTCCGGCGGCTTCGGCTTCCACCAGATATTTGCCAAGACCTTGGAAAAGGGCCTGGTCCCCGCCGGCGCGGATCTGCAGGAAGTCATCCGTCAGCTGGGTCCCTTGAATCATGCCGACCACATGTTGCGGGTTCTCGAAGTGCAGGAGCCCGGCCTCGGGAAGGGGGTTGACGGACACGATGACCGCGCCGTTCTTCTTTGCCTTTTCCAGGGCACTGAGCATACGCGGGTGGTTGGTGCCGGGGTTCTGGCCTGCAACAAAAATCAGTGACGCCGTTTCCAGGTCCGCCAGGCTGACAGAGCCCTTGCCAATGCCGATGGTTTCCACCAGCGCTGAGCCGGAGGACTCGTGGCACATGTTGGAACAGTCCGGGAGATTGTTCGTACCAATGCCGCGAACCAGCAACTGGTACACGAATGCTGCTTCATTGGATGTGCGACCGGAGGTGTAAAACACCGCCTGATCGGGGTGGTCCATCCCCCGAAGCTCCTCGGCCATGAGGTCATACGCTGCATCCCAGCCGATGGGTGTGTAATGCGTTGCGCCTTCATCTAGGAACATCGGATGGGTAATCCGGCCTTGCTGGCCCAACCAGAAATCATCGCGGGTCTTGAGCTCGGCAACGGAATGCTGAGCGAAGAACTCCGGCGTGACGCGGCGGCGGGTGGCTTCCTCGGCTACGGCCTTGGCACCGTTCTCGCAGAATTCTGCCGCATTGCGCTTCTCATGCTCAGGCCAGGCGCAACCCATGCAGTCGAACCCGTCCAACTGGTTCACTGCCAAGAGGGTCTGGACGCTGCGGAGCGGCCCCATCTGTTCCAGCGAAATTTTTAAGGCATTGGCAACAGCCGGGATGCCCACGGCCTTGGTCTTGGGTTTGCTGACGGTCAGCTTCGACTCATCAATGTTCTCGCGTGGAGCTTTGGAATGCATGGGAAACCCTTCAGATCCGGGAACTGGAAGCAGCCAGCAGCGCGGCGGGGGACTGCTGCCGGGCGGCTTCCGCTGTGTGAAGCAGCAACAGTGCTGTGGTCACCGACCCCACACCGCCCGGAACCGGACTCAGGCCGGCGGCGACTCCGGTGACACTGGCTTCGTCGACGTCTCCCACCAGCGAACCGTCGGGCAGGACGTTTGTTCCGACGTCGATCACTACCGTCTCCGGTGAGACATCACTGCCCTTCAGCAGCCCGGTGCGCCCGGCGGCAACAACCACGACGTCGGCGGGCCGGGTATGGCGTTCCAGCGGTCCCGACTTGGAATGGCAGATGGTGACGGTCGCGTCCCGCTCCAACAGGAGCAGGGACAGCGGCTTGCCCACCACGGCGGAACGTCCGACGACGGTGACGTTCCGGCCCGCAACCGGGATCTCGAAGTGGTCCAGCAGTTCCACCACCGCCCGCGCGGTAGCCGGCGCGAATGCCGGTTGGCCAACAGCCAGGCGGCCGAGGCTGAGGGGATTGGCGCCGTCGATGTCCTTCTCCGGGGAGATGAGCCCCACCAACCGGTCTGCCCGAACGGCGGCAGGCAGGGGAGTTTGGAGGATGATGCCGTGGACGGTCGGCTCCGCGCTGAGGTCGGCCAGGACACTGGCCAATGCTTGTTCGCTGGCGTCGTGGCCAAGATCAACAATCCTGCATCCAATTCCTGCGCGTTCTGCTGAACGCTCGATCGAACGGACGTACCAGAGCGTTGACTCGTCCTCCGTGGCCACCACAACAGCGAGGGTGGGCCACATTCCATCGGAGCCCAGGCTGCGGGCCTCGTCCTGGGCTTGCTGCCGGACCAGGGAAGCGAGTCCCTTGCCGGAAAGAACTGCAGTGGTCATGAGAGGATCCTTTCGCGGACACGCTTGACCAGGGAGTCGGCGGCCAGGACAACTTTGTCCTCAAGGCCATCCGTCTGGTCCGCTAAACGTGTGCGGGCTGCGGTGTCTTTGATGGCCACCACGTTAATGTCGATGTTGACCCGGGCAGTGGTGGCGGCAGCGCGGGCTGCATCTGCTGCCGCTGCGACGTCGCTGATGACGTTGGGGTTGGCCACGTCGAAAAGTTCGGTGGCGAGGTCCACCACCTCACCGGAAACCTTGATGAGCTGGGCCGGTGTGTGGGCGGCCTGGACCAGGGCGTCCCGGATGGCGTCGGCCTTTGTTGCCTTGAGCTGCTCGGTGTCGGAGGGCAGCTTGTAGGAATCGATGACGGACTGGAACGCGTGTTCGTCGGCGTCCGCCAGACGCAATGCCTCAATGATCAAGTGGTCGGCTGCGCTGGTGATCCTGGCGACGAGTGCCGCGTGCTGCTCATATTTTGGTCCGGTGGTGTATCTGGCCACCATGGCCACCAAGGCGGCACCCTGTGCCGCATGCAGGGCCGCAGCTGCGCCGCCACCGGGGGTCGGCTGACGTGAGGCGAGCCGGGAAAGGTAGTCATTGATGGTTTCTGAGCTGATCATGTGCCGTCCTGGCTGAACTGGGGGAGAGGCTGAACTGGGGGAGAAGGCTGAGGGGCAAAAGCTGCGGCCCGGACCCTCCCGGCCGCGAAGGAGGAAGGGGCCCGGGCCGCATGCTGTGGCGAACTTCGGGGTGTTAGCCGCGGAGCCTGCTCATGGTGGGGTCGTACAGCGGATCCTGCGTCACGGTCGCTTGGATGCGGCGGCCGAAATACTCGATTTCCACGGAGTCTCCGATTGATACCGCAGCGGGCAGGTACGCGTAGGCAATCGGCTTCCGGACCGAGTAACCGTAAGCGGCGCTGGTCACGTAACCCACTGCTTGGTCCTTATAGAACACCGGTTCCTTGCCCAGCGCCAGGCTCCTGCCGTCGTCGACCGTCAGGCAGCGCAGGCGACGGGCCGAGCCTTCCTCGGTGCGTCCTTCCAGTGCGGCCTTGCCAACGAAGTTCTCCTTGGTCATCTTCACGGCAAACCCAAGACCCGCTTCATAGGGATCGTGCTCGGTGGTCATGTCCGTGCCCCAGGAGCGGTAGCCCTTTTCGAGTCGCAGGGAGCTGAAGGCGGCACGTCCCGCGGCGATGACGCCGAACGGCTGGCCGGCCTTCCACAAAGCATCCCAGAGGCGCTGCCCGTTGTCCGCGCTGGTGTAGAGCTCCCAGCCGAGTTCGCCTACGTAGGACAGGCGCATCGCGGTGACGGTGACGCCTCCAATAGTGACCTTCTTGGAGCGGAAGTACTTCAGGCCGTCATTGCTGAAGTCATCGTTGCTGACAGTGCCGATGAGGTCACGGGCCAACGGACCCCACAAACCGATGCAGCAGGTGCCGCCGGTGGTGTCGCGGACCTGGACCCAGTCGCCGGCGGTGCCGTTTTGGGTCTGGTGCCGGGCTGCGCGCTCGAAGTAGGCGGTGTCGATGTTGCCGTTGGCGCCCAGCTGGAAGGTGTCTTCGCTGAGGCGAGCCACCGTGATGTCGCTTCGGATGCCGCCGGCCTCGTCCAGAAGGAGCGTGTACGTGACCGCGCCGGGCTTCTTGGCCAAGTCGCCGGTGGTCAGTTCCTGCAGCAACTTCAGGGCTCCCGGGCCGGAAACTTCAAGGCGCTTCAGCGGCGTCATGTCATACATGGCAACTGCGGTACGGGTCTTCCAGGCCTCGGCTGCGGCGATGGGCGAGCTGAACATTCCAGACCAAGCGTCACGGGCCGGGGGCTGCCAGTCGTCCGGCATTTCCTTGAGGAGCTCGGCGTTGGCTTCGAACCAGTACGGGCGCTCCCAGCCGGCGCCTTCCAGGAAGTAGCCGCCCAACTGCTTGTGGCGGGCATGGAAGGGGCTGACGCGAAGGTTGCGGGGAGAGAGCTTGGGCTGGAGCGGGTGCATCACATCGTAGATTTCCACGAAGTTCTGCTGGGACGTTTCGCTGACGTATTCGGGGGTCAGCTGGACCTCTTCGAAACGGTGGATGTCGCAGTCTCCCAGATCAATCTGCGACTTTCCGTCCACCAGCAGTTCGGCCACGGCGCGGGCAATGCCGGCGGAGTGGGTAACCCACACGGCCTCGGCCACGAAGAACCCGTCCACTTCCTTGGACTCGCCCACCAGTGAGCCGCCGTCCGGGGTGAAGGAGAAGATGCCATTGAAGCCATCCTCGATCTCGCTTTCCCGCAGTGCCGGCAGGATCTGCTTGCTTGCTTCCCACGCGGGAAGGAAGTCTTCCAGGGTGAAGTCCAGGCGGGAGGGCATGTTGTGCTCGCTGATGCTGCTTGGCTCGTAGCTGCCCAGCTCATCCAGATCCACCGGCATGGGGCGGTGCGCGTAGGAGCCGATGCCGTAACGGTCGCCGTGCTCGCGATAGTAGAGGTCCTGGTCCTGGTGGCGCAGGATGGGCAGCTGGGCGCCGTTGGGCAGTTCGTTCTTGCCCTTTTGGGCGGGAACCGGCGTGGTCTTGACGTACTGGTGTGCCAGCGGCAGGAGCGGAACGGACATCCCGATCAACTCGCCCACCTTGGCGCCCCAGAAGCCGGCGCAGGAAACCACGATGTCCGCCGGGATGACGCCTTCGGCGGTCTCGACGCCGGTTACGCGGCGGTTCGACTGCTCAATTCCGGTGACCTCGGTGTTGCCGATGTACTTCACGCCGGCAGCTTCGGTGCGCTTGATGAGCAGTTGCACGGCGCGGGCGGCAAGCGCCAGGCCATCGGTGGGAACGTGGAGGCCACCCAGGATGTCTTCCTCATTGATCAGGGGGTAGAGCTCCTTGCATTCCTCGCGGGTGAGGATCTTGCCGTCGATGCCCCACGATTGTGCGTAGCCGAGCTTGCGCTTCAGGTCAGCGAGGCGCGTCTCATTCGTGGCAACTTCAAGGCCGCCCACTTGGTTGAAGCAGCTTTGGCCGTCCTCGGTGAGGGACAGGAGTTTTTCCACCGTGTACTTGGCAAAGAGGGCCATGGACTTTGACGGGTTGGTCTGGAAGACCAGGCCCGGCGCGTGGGACGTGGAGCCGCCGGGCATGTTCAAGGGTCCCTGGTCCAGGACGGTGATGTTGTTCCATCCGCGGGTGACCAGTTCGTCGGCGAGGTTGGTGCCGACGATCCCGGCTCCGATGATGACAATGCGGGGCGTGGATGCCATGGGGGTTCTCCTGCTGAAGTTTGTGTGGGGTCTGGGGCGACGGGTGGCTTAGCGGAAAACCACGGTGCTGGTCTGGTCCAGCAGCACGCGGTGTTCGCAATGCCACCTGACGGCGCGGGACAATGCCAGGGCTTCGGCATCCTGGCCCACGGTTGAGAGGGTCGTGGGGCCGTAGCTGTGATCGACGCGGATGACTTCCTGCTCGATGATCGGTCCCTCGTCCAGGTCCGCGGTGACGTAGTGGGCAGTGGCACCCACCAGCTTCACGCCGCGGTCATAGGCCTGGTGGTAGGGGCGGGCGCCCTTGAAGCCGGGCAGGAATGAGTGGTGGATGTTGATGGCGCGGCCCTCAAGGGCGCGGCAAAGATCGTCGGAGAGGACCTGCATGTAGCGTGCCAGCACCACGAGGTCCGCGTTGTACTCCTCCACCAGGTCCAGAAGGCGCTGTTCAGCCTCTGCCTTGGTGTCAGGGGTGACGGGAATGTAGACGAAAGGCAAGCCTGCGGCTTCAGCCATGGCCCGGTGGGTCTCGTGGTTGGAAACAACCACGACGAGGTCGCCGCCAAGGCTGCCGCCGCGCCAGCGGAAGATGAGGTCGTTCAAGCAGTGCCCAAACTTGGACACCATCACCAGGACCCGCTTTTTGGTCTGGTCATGGAAGCTGAACTTCATCTCGAAACGGTCGGCAATCGCGCTGAACTCCTCTTCAAGCCGTTCCGGCGAGTAGGACGGCGGGCCCGAGAAAGCGGTCCGCAGGTGCAATGTCTGGCGGAGGCCGTCGTCGAACTGTTGGTGTTCTTCGATGTTGAAGCCGCGCTCAAACAGGAAGGTGGTGACTGCCTGAACGATCCCGGCGCGTTCGACGCACGACAATGTGAGTACGAACTTCTGTGCTTGCTCTTCTTTGAGCAATTCGGGCGTGGGTAGTGTGCTTACCGGTGAGTCTGTCGCCATGAGGGTCATGTCGCCTCCTTTAGATATATTCCTGGGTCCTGAACTGATATATTAGGATTGGGATTCAGCGTATACTGGTGACTCAGGTAGGTCAATAGGTTTTTCGGTTGTGAAGAAGGGGATGGGGCTGTGGCTTTTGGAACTCTGGCAATCGCCGGCGAAGACACGAGGAAGTCTTTGGCTGACCTCGCCTACGAACGCCTCCGGGATCGCCTCCTGATGCTGGACATCAAGCCCGGCGACCTCCTCAACGACGATCAGCTTGCCAAGGACCTGGAGATAGGCCGGACGCCGGTGCGCGAGGCCTTGAAGCGTTTGGAACTGGACCGGCTGGTCATCACCTATCCGCGGCGGGGCACGTTCGCCACCCGCGTGGAAGTAACGGACCTGGCTTTCATCTCCGAGATTCGGGCGCAGTTGGAGCCACTGGCTGCTGCAAGGGCGGCCCGGGTTGCTTCACCTGCCACCAGGCAGCATCTGCGGGATGTCATGCAGGCGGTGGAAGCTTTCGATGTCAGCGCTGCTTCAGTAGTGGAAACGCTGCGGCTCGATGCCAGTGTCCACCAGGGGATCTACGCGGCTGCTGCGAATCCCCATCTTGAAGACGTCCTGATCCGCTATGACAACCTGGCCACGCGGATCTGGTGCATGGTCCTGGACCGGCTGCCCAATCTGGAGCACCACGTGCGCGAACACCTTGATCTGCTGCGGGCTGTTATTGACGGCGATGAGGAGGAGGCGGCTGAGTTGGCCCGGGTTCACGTGAGTGGTTTTGAGCAGGCAGTGCGTCAGGCGCTTTTCGCGGCCTAGCGCGGCCTGCGCCTTCCCGGCTGTTGACTCTCTGGTTGGCCGGTTGCATACTGAACACTCCAACTAATATATCATCCGGATATCAGACTTCCGCGGTTGCCGCTGGTCTATCCGGGCGCTTGTGATGCAATCACAGCCTTCAGCCCTTGGAGTATCGCGTGACGACAAGACCCCTCCTCTTCGAACACATCCCGCTGATGGGCAGCAGCCGCGTTAAGCGGGGCATGGCTGAGATGCTCAAGGGCGGCGTCATCATGGACGTCGTTAACGTCGAACAGGCCCGCATCGCCGAGGATGCCGGTGCCGTCGCCGTCATGGCGCTCGAACGTGTCCCGGCCGATATCCGCGCCCAGGGCGGCGTGTCCCGCATGTCGGATCCGGACATGATCGATGCCATCATCGCCGCCGTGTCCATCCCGGTCATGGCCAAGGCCCGCATCGGCCACTTCGTCGAAGCCCAAGTCCTGCAGTCCCTCGGCGTTGACTACATCGACGAGTCCGAGGTCCTGACCCCGGCGGACTACATCAACCACATCGACAAGTGGAACTTCACCGTGCCCTTCGTCTGTGGTGCCACCAACCTGGGTGAGGCGTTGCGTCGTATCAACGAGGGCGCGGCGATGATCCGTTCCAAGGGTGAGGCCGGTACCGGTGATGTTTCCAACGCGACCGGGCACATGCGCAAGATCCGTTCGGAGATTGCAAAGCTTGCCGCCCTTCCCGAGGACGAGCTGTATGTTGCGGCGAAGGAGTTGCAGGCCCCGTACGAGCTGGTCAAGGAAGTTGCCGCCACCGGCAAGCTGCCCGTGGTGCTGTTCACCGCCGGTGGCATCGCCACCCCGGCTGATGCTGCCATGATGATGCAGCTCGGCGCCGACGGTGTGTTCGTTGGTTCCGGTATCTTCAAGTCGGGCAACCCGGCCGAGCGCGCCGCCGCCGTCGTGAACGCTACGGCCTATTACGACGATCCGGATGTCATCGCCAAGGTCTCCCGCGGCTTGGGCGAAGCCATGGTGGGCATCAACGTCGACGACATTCCTCAGCCCCACCGCCTCGCAGAGCGCGGCTGGTGAAGGCCATGACGGACCTTGCTCTGGTCAAGACCGTTCACGGCCGTGGCCTCCGCATGGATTGGTCCCAGCTGATCGGCCACACGGTGGAGGTTTGGCTTTCGGGCCATCACGTCCTCACCGGTCTGGTGGAGCAAGCCGCCGATGATGATTCGGTGCTCTGGATTGCGGCAGAGGGACTCTCCACCCGGAAGCTGTTCGATAAATCCACGGGCTACCAGGTCTGGGCCTGAACTGCCACTGCCCGGTGCGGAAGTCAGCGGTCGTCCTCGGGGCGGGCCGTGAGGATCCGATGAGCGCTCTCCTGAAGAATGCCGAGCGACTCCTGGATGAGTGGTGAGGCGATACTGCCCCTGCGCACCGCAGCGATAATGCGGCGGGTGGGTTTACCCTTGCCGGTGATACGCAGCCGAACCACGTTCTCCGTACTGTGCAGGGGGGCCAGTCGCGGCAGCAGGCCCACGCCCAGCCCCGCTCCCACGAACGCTATTTGGGTTTCCCACTCAACGGCCTCATGCGCAATCCGAGGTGTCAGCCCCACCGCCGTGAATGCTGCCGTGAAGAGGGAGTGGTAGGTGGAGCCGGCGGCTTCGGTGATCCAGGGTTCCGAGGCAAGCTCTTCGAGCGTCACTGTTTCCCGCTGTGCCAATGGATGATCAGCGGGAATGATCACGTCCAGGGGATCGTCCAGCAGCACGGTCTGTTCGAACCGGGGATCGTCCTCGCCGTAGGTTTCGGACTGCATGGCGACGATGACCGCGAGATCGAGTCGTTCTGCCACCAATAAGTCGAAGCAGCGGGCCGGGTTGGCCTCGAGTACTTGGACCTCCAGCAAGGGGCGAGTGGAGCGCAAGGTGGCCGCCAAGGGCGCCAGCAACTGCGCGGCAGCCGTCGAGAATCCGCCCAGCCCGAAATGTGACTGCACCTGGTCGCCGGCCTCCATGGCTGCTGCTCGCAGGCTCTCCCATTCGGCAATGAGGGTGTCCGATCCAGTCACAAGAAAGCGGCCGGTGGCGGTCAGTCGCACGCCCCGTCCATCCTTGGTCAGCAGCTGCATTCCCAGCATGCGCTGGAGCTCCCGCAGCTGCGCGGAGACGGCAGACGGGGAGTAACCGGTGAGCTCCGCTGTGGCGCCAATGGTGCCGCAGCGGGCAAACACCCTGAGTGTGATGAGCCTCGCATCGATCATGCACCTATTGTGCACGGTTATCTTCTGAATCTTGCGCTTTTGTTGCGCTTCAATGATCCCTAATCTCATGACTATAAGGTTTTCGACAACGCCGCTCGCACCCAACGCAGCAGTGCTCCCCACGAAACACACTCTGACCCATGCCTCCCGGGAGGAAAACATATGTCTGCTCCAGTCTTGCCCCTCAACTCACGCGGAAAACTCGCTTCATCTTTGCCTGCAGAGCAGCTGGCGGAGATCAGCGGTCTGTTCGAGTTCCGGCGCAAGGGATATTCCCTCGATGCGCCGTTCTACACCGACGCCACGATCTTCAAGATCGATATGGAAGCCATTTTTGGCCAGCACTGGATCTTTGCCGGCAGCATCGCCGAATTGCCGGAGCCGGGCGACTACGTCACCGTCGACTATGGTCCCTACTCCCTGATCGTGCTGCGCAATGACGACGGTGGCGTGAACGTCCTGCACAACGTCTGCCGCCACCGCGGTGCCCGTGTCCTGACCGAGCCCGCCGGGTCAACCGGAAACCTGGTCTGCGGCTACCACTCCTGGACGTACTCTCCGGAGGGCAACCTGATCCACGCCTCGGCGCCGGGCGAGACCAAGTTCGACAAGGGCTGCTTCGGCCTCAAGCGCGCTCACAGCCGCGTGGTTGCCGGACTCATCTTCGTCTGCATCGCAGACGAGCCGCCGGCAGATTTTGACGAAACTTCCAAAATCTTCGAACCGTACCTCGCTCCACACGATCTCTCCAAGACCAAGATTGCCTACCAGCAGAACATCGTTGAAGAGGGCAACTGGAAGCTCGTCATGGAGAACAACCGTGAGTGCTACCACTGCGATGGCCACCCTGAGCTGGCCTGTTCCCTCTTCCCCACCTGGGGCCTGACGGAGGGCTTGATCCCGGCCCACCTTGAAGAAGTATGGGACCGTAACAAGGAAGCACAAGCCTCGCTGGAGGAGCGTTGCCGCCGTTACGGCCTTCCCTACGAGGTGGTGGAGGAGCTCGATACCCGCATTGCGGGAATCCGCATCTCACGTGAATCGCTCGACGGCGAGGGCGAGTCATTCTCGCCCGATGGCCGCCGGCTTTCCAAGAAGCTGCTCGGTGACTTGCGGGACTTCCGTTTGGGCCGCTGCTCGATGCACCTGCAGCCCAACAGCTGGTTCCACTTCCAGAGCGACCACGTCATCACCTTCGGTGTCTTCCCCATCAACGAACACCAGTCACTGGTCCGCACCACCTGGCTGGTGGCCGATGACGCCGTGGAAGGCGTGGACTACGACCTGGAAAAGCTCACCTACACCTGGAAGCAGACCAACCTGCAGGACAAGGCGTTCGTGGAGTTGTGCCAGACGGGCGCCGGCAGCCCCGCCTACGAGCCCGGCCCCTACATGAAGAGCGAATACCAGGTGGAGGCCTTCATCAACTGGTACGTACAGCGTGTCCAGGAGCACTTGGCATGACCGAACTCCTCACTGAGACGGTAGTCCAGGAACCACATCGCATCCGCGGCCTTGAGATGCCGTGGAACAGGGTGATGGGCAGCACCGAGGGGCCGGCCAGCGCGGCCCGCGCTTTGGGCCCGTGGCATCCGCAGGAGTTCATGGCCGAATGCGTTGAGATTGTTCCCGAAGTGGGCGGCATGATGACCTTCGTGTTCCGTCGCTCCGACGGTGCGCCCCTGGCTTTCCGTGCTGGACAGTACGTGAACGTCGCCTTCCCCGTGAACGGCGAGGACCAGGATCCGGCGGACCGCAGCTACTCTCTGTCCAGCGCGCCCACCAAACCGTGGACCTTCGACATCACGGTCAAGCGCGATCCCACGGGCTTGGTCTCACCGTGGGTGCACGAGAACATCAAACCAGGGACTGTTTTGGAGATGCTTGGTCCGGTGGGCGCGTTCCACTTGCCGGACGCCGACCGGCGGGCACGCTACCTGCTCTTGGCCGCTGGGGCGGGGATCACGCCCATCATGTCGATGGTGCGGACCATTCACTCGCTGCCGGGGGAGGCCGACGTCGTGGTGCTCTACCACGGAGCGGCGGCCGAGGGCTTTGCCTTCAACAAGGAGCTCGCCTACATCGCCTCCGTGGACTCGCGCATCAAGGTCTTCTACTCCCTGGGCGATCGCGGCAAACCCGACGACTGGGAAGGGCTCAGCGGAAGGCTGACGGCGGCCATGCTGGACCAGGTGGCTCCCGATGCCAACGGCCGGCAGGTCTATGCCTGCGGCCCCGAAGGGTACCTGAACACGGCCACCGAACTCCTGGGGAAGGTAGGCGTCGACGACACCTCCATCCACATGGAATTCTTCACCGGAGACCGCCAGACCATCCTCGAATATCAGGCGGAACTCGCCCTGGCGGCCGATATTGCGGAGGAAATCGCGGAGGAGATCGCCGATTCCGCCGAGGACTACTACGAAAGCCAGCCCACGGCGTTCGGACTCTACGAGCCCGGCTACGACGCAGGAGGAACGTTGAAGGCCACGGGCCTGCCGCTGGAAACTTCCGATCCGGACGGGTCCGGATCGGATGCCTCCGACGGCGGTGCGGACGTGGAGCAGGAGCCTGTTACTCCTGATGCCTCGAGCTTTGACACGGTGGGAACGGGCAGCCTCACCCTGTCCTTCATGCGCACGGGCATTAATGTACGCGTCGACCCCAGCGAGCACATTCTTGGCCCCGCCCAGCGTGCCGGCGTCAGGATCGGCGCCAACTGCAAGGAAGGCATGTGCGGCTCGTGCAAGATCGTCAAGCTTTCCGGTGAGGTCGAGATGAACCATCAGGGCGGGATCCGGGCACGGGAAATCGACGCCGGCAAGTTCCTGCCGTGCTGCTCCACGGCACGCACTGACATGGTGATCGATGCCTAGCTAAGGGGTTCAGCCCGCCTAAGCTCCGCCCGTTCCACCAGCTCCGTGATCCACGGCCGTTGTGCGCGGTGGAGGGTCATGCCCTCGGGAAGTCCCTCCACCTGCGCCGACGAGCCATCGATGTCAATGGTGATGCGTCCGCTTCCCATGGGGGCGTTGCTGATGTGCAGGTCGCCAAAGGACGCCGGCAGGACCGGGTCCAGCCAGAGCCCTCCCAGGGAGATGTGGGCGTCGTACCGCATGAGTCCGGTGATCAACTGGATGGGAGTGGTGGCGGCCCAGGCTTGTGGGGAACACGCCGTTGGGTAAGGTACCGGTTCCCTGAACTGTTCGCGGGGAAAGCCGCAGAAGAGTTCCGGGAGTCTTCCGCCCGAGGACTCCGCAGCGTCAAGAAGCGCAGCGGCAATACGCTGGGCTTCCTCCACGAATCCGTAGCGGAGCAGCCCTGCCGCTATCAGCGCATTGTCGTGCGGCCACACTGACCCGTTGTGGTAGCTGGCCGGGTTGTAGGCGCCCATGTCCGAGGCCAGGGTCCGGACGCCCCATCCGCTGAACATCTCCGGAGACATCAACCGTTCCACCACCAGCGGTGCCTTGTCTTCATCCACCAGGCCGAACCACAGGCAGTGCCCCATGTTCGAAGCACACGCGTCCACTGGCCGTTTGTCCTTATCCAAGGCCACCGCATAGTAGCCCTTGTCCGGGAGCCAGAACTCTTCGTTGAACTTCTTTTTCAGGCGGTCCGCGCGTTCCCGGAGTTCGGCCGCCAAGGTGAGGTCGCCGTCGTCGTACGCCATCCAGGCGCGCGCCATATAGGCGCCATGCACGTACGCCTGGACTTCGCACAGCGCCAACGGTGGCTCAGCAATGGTGCCATCGGCAAAGTTGATGCCGTCCCAGGAGTCCTTCCACCCCTGGTTGATGAGCCCGTGCTGGTTGGGCCGCCCGTACTCCACAAAACCGTCGCCATCGCGGTCGCCGTAGTCCCTGATCCAGTCAAGCGCACGGTCCGCTTTGGGGAGCAGCTCCGAAATGACGTCTTTGGCGAAGCCCCACCGGCTGACGGAGCCCAGGACAATCACAAAAAGGGGAGTGGCGTCCACGCTTCCGTAGTACGCGGACTTGCCGCCCAAGGCCAGGCTGCTGGAAACATCGAGCCGGACTTCATGCAGGATCTTCCCCGGCTCCTCCTCGCTGGCAGGGTCCACCACCCTTCCTTGCCGGTCAGCGAGGGTACGGAGGGTCCCCAACGCCAGCGACGGGTCAACCGGCAACGCCATCTCGGATGCCCACAGTGAGTCCCGGCCGAACAACGTCATGAACCACGGCGCTCCGGCGGCCACGACCACCCTGTCCGGATGGTCCGGGTCCTGGATCCGCAGCGCCCCCAAGTCTTCGTAACTGCGGCTGAGAGTGCGTTGTATGGAACGGTTTCCCACCTGCAGACGGGGAATCTTGGCTACCCATTCCTGCCGACGGCGATCGCTGGGGGACATGTCGCCGCGGGACGGGTGGGCGAACGGCGTTCCTGTGCCATCCCCGGCGGGAACAACACTCACGCGGGTGCTCCAGCTTCCCGAAGACGGAATCTTAGCCGTGAAGCCCAATGCCCGGGCTCCTGCGCCGGCGCCCTCAGCCCGGATCACCACGCCCTTGCGGATTCCCTCCCACTTTCCACGGATCACCAGGGAATCACCCTCCGGGACGCGGGTTTCCTTCCATTCGCGGGTGATGCGGGCTTCCTTCACTTCAAAAAGGTCCGCAAAATCCGACTCGGCGGTCAGGAGAATTTGGTACTCCACAGGGTGCTTGGAGTAGTTGCGGACTGTGATTTCCTCAAAGATGCCCGTCCCGACTTCCCTGAGTCTCTCCACCAGAAGGGGGCTGTCCGCATAGCCATCGGAGCGGGGAACCCGGCCTGCGAACAGTGCGCGGTAGGGTTCCCGGATTTCGGCGGCCAAAGGCTCCACCACCTGGCCGTTGATGGTCAGTTCCCACCGCGAAAGAATGCGGGTATCCAGATGGAAGACGCCGTGGGGCAGGTCGGGATGGATGTCTCCGTTGGAGGAGGAAATGCAGAAGGACGAACCTTCCACCAAAGTGACCGTGCCCGACCCCAAAGGCCCGGCCGCGGTGTCAGCATTCCAACCACCCACTTGGTGCTCCTTGCCACTGGCTGTTCCGGCTGCTGTGGCCGGCGACTGCTGTGGGGACCGGCCGTTTGCGTGGATATAGTCGACGCTACGCTGGAGAGGGTGCCGGCACCAGAGCCGTCCGGGGCCTCGGTCCGGAGTGGGGGAAATTCGTGTCCGCAACCCAGAGTTAACCTGTATTCCAGCTACTCCGCGGTATAAGGGGTCTATAATGGGAACAGGACATTCGCTGATGCAGCCCGGCGGCCCGCTTTTCTTCCGACGCCGGAGGCCCCGTAATGACCGACACCCAAATCAGCAGCTTTATCCGAGATTGCGTGGTGTTTGAGGACGACACTGAGAACGGCTTGGATTTTGATACTTTCTATGGCCTGTACATCAGCTGGTGTGTTCTTGGACGTAAAATCCCCATTCCCGACTCCGCTTTTAAGACAGCCCTTGGCCTTGAAGGTCTCAGGCCCATCAAGGAAAACGGCCGCAGAATCTATCCCGGAATGAGCATGGTGGGTGCGGCCGCAAGGGACTACGTCATGAACAGTGTTCCTTTGTGGAGCGAGTCCGAAACCAACAGCCCGGTTCTTTCCGACTTCTCCGAGGAAGCTGTTCCGTCCATCGCCTGATTTAATCAAACAGCCTGCGTCCAGCCCGTGCCCCTAGGATTTCATGAGGGGGCATGGGTTGTTCCTGTTTCCGGGGTGTGCGCTGAAAGGAATTGATGAAACCGTCGATCGTGTGGTTCCGGGACGACCTGAGGGTCGCCGACAATCCGGCCTTGCGGGCCGCCGTCGACGACGGTGAAGCCGTGGCCCTGTTCGTCCTCGACGAAGAATCGCCGGGAATCCGCGCCCATGGCGGCGCCGCACGGTGGTGGCTCCACCATTCGCTGACAGCGCTGCGTGAAGAACTGGACAAACTCGGCATCCCGCTGCTGCTCCGCCGCGGACCCGCCGCGGAGGCAGTGCAGGAAACCGCGACGGCGGTTGGTGCGGGCGCGCTCTACTGGAACCGCCGGTACGGTGCGGCTGAGCGAACGGTCGACGCCGGACTCAAGACCTGGGCGGGCGGGGCCGGGCTCCACGTAGCCAGTTTTCAGGCTTCCCTGCTTCATGAGCCATGGAACGTGACCACCAAAACGGGTGGACAATACAAGGTCTTCACACCTTTCTGGCGGACGGTGTCCGCACAGGAATTCCGCGAGCCGTTGGCCGTGCCCGCGAAGGGGCATGGTTACACGGGCAAGCTGCCGGCCGATGAAAAGCTGGACTCCTGGCATCTCCTGCCCACCCATCCGGACTGGTCCGGGGGATTGGCCGGGATGTGGACGCCTGGAGCGGCTGCCGGCCACCAGCGTCTCGCTGCGTTCGTGGAGAAGGGGCTCTCCAACTACAGCGAGGGCCGGAACCGTCCGGATACCGATGGGAGCAGCTGCCTGTCGCCTTACCTCAGGTGGGGTGAGCTGAGCCCGTTTGAGGTGTGGCATGCCCTGGGTTCCAAGCGGTCCGAAAGCGCCTCGATCTTTGCTTCTGAGCTGGGGTGGCGTGAATTCTGCTGGCACCAGTATTTCCACAACCCGGAGCTCGCCACCGCGAACCTTCGCTCCGAGTTTGATCGCTTTCCGTGGGCGTGGCCCGGCAGCAGCGGAGAGAACGGTAAAAATCCCGGCCACGACAGTGCGCCGGAGGAGTTCCGGGCCTGGCAGCAGGGCCGCACAGGTTTCCCCATGGTGGACGCCGGGCAACGCCAGTTATGGCACACCGGCTGGATGCACAACCGCGTACGCATGGTGGCCGCCAGCTTCCTGGTGAAGAACCTGGGTATCCATTGGCAGCTCGGTGAGCAGTGGTTCTGGGACACCCTGGTGGATGCAGATCCGGCGTCGAATCCCGCCAACTGGCAGTGGGTGGCCGGCTCCGGAGCAGACGCCTCGCCCTTCTTCAGGATCTTCAACCCTGAGGCCCAGCGGGTTAAGTTCGATCCCCAAGGGAAGTACATCGCCCACTGGATCCCCGAATTCGGAACGCCCGAATACCCCGGGGAAATTGTGGACCTCAAAACCACCCGGGCGGAAGCACTCGAAGCGTACAAGGGGATGAAGGAAGTCCACTAGGAAGCCACCCGCCCTCAAAACAACCCTCTGGAAATTAGTAGGAAGTCCGAGTATATTCGGGTTCAGAGATGACCTGGATCACAGTTGGTCACGTGTTCCCCGCAGTGGTCCCAGCACCCGGCGGCACGGCAGTCATTCACGATGCAAAGGAGCATTCCACCATGGTGCGCGAGCTTTCACACTACGTAGACGGCCAGAGGATCGACGGCACGTCCGGCCGCTTCAGCGATGTCTACGATCCCTGCACGGGCGAAGTCCAGGCCCGGCTTCCGCTGGCCAGCGCCGACGAGGTCCGCAACGCCGTCGCAAATGCCGAAAAGGGCCAACTCGAATGGGCGGCGATGAACCCGCAACGCCGGGGACGCATCCTGCTCAAGTTCGTGGACCTGGTCAACGAAAACATGGACGAACTCGCCACGCTCCTGTCCTCCGAGCATGGCAAGACGTTCGCGGACGCCAAGGGCGACATCCAGCGCGGCATCGAGGTGGTGGAGTTCTCCGCCGGCGCACCGCACCTCCTTAAGGGCGAGTTCTCGGACAACGCCGGACAGGGGATCGACGTCCACTCGCTCCGCCAGCCCCTCGGTGTGGTCGCGGGCATCACGCCGTTCAACTTCCCGGCCATGATTCCGCTGTGGAAGTCCGGCCCGGCGCTCGCAGCCGGGAACGCCTTCATCCTCAAGCCCTCCGAACGGGACCCGTCGGTTCCGCTGCGCCTGGCCGAGCTGTACAGCGAAGCCGGGGTTCCCAACGGCGTCTTCAACGTCATCAACGGTGACAAAGAAGCCGTGGACGCACTGCTCGAAGATCCGCGCGTGAAAGCCATCGGCTTTGTGGGCTCAACTCCCATCGCACAGTACATCTACGCCACGGCAGCTGCGCACGGCAAGCGTGCACAGTGCTTCGGCGGGGCAAAGAACCACATGGTGATCATGCCCGACGCCGATCTGGACATGGCAGCCGACGCACTGATTGGTGCCGGGTACGGTTCCGCGGGTGAACGTTGCATGGCCATCTCCGTAGCCGTGCCGGTGGGACAAGAAACTGCCGATGCCCTGGTGGCCAAGCTGACCGAGCGCGTCAAGGACCTGAAGGTTGGCCACAGCCTGGACAAGGACTCGGACTTCGGGCCGGTCGTGGCAGCCTCTGCAAAGGAACGCATTGAGGGCTACATCCAGTCCGGGGTGGACGAAGGCGCAACCCTGGTCACCGACGGCCGCGGACTCACCGTGGACGGCTACGACGGCGGCTTCTGGGTTGGCCCCACCCTCTTCGACAACGTCACCAAGGACATGAAGATCTACAAGGAAGAGATCTTCGGACCTGTCCTGAGCGTGCTGCGCGCAGCTGACTACGACGAAGCGCTCAGGCTCTGCAGCGAGCACGAGTTCGGCAACGGCGTCGCGATTTTCACCCGCGACGGCGACTCCGCCCGCGACTTCGCCAGCCGCGTGGAGGTGGGCATGGTGGGCATCAACGTGCCGATTCCCGTGCCGATTGCGTACTACACGTTCGGCGGCTGGAAAGCCTCGGGCTTCGGCGATCTCAACCAGCACGGCGCCGACGCGTTCCGGTTCTACACCAAGACCAAGACCGTGACGTCGCGCTGGCCCTCCGGCATCCGCCAAGGCGCCAGCTTCATCATGCCGGCGGGCAGCTGATGGGGGCTCCAGAGACTGAAGACGAAGTTCTGTTTGAGCGTCGGGGCCACCTGGGCATCGTGACCCTGAACCGTCCGAAAGCCGTCAACGCCCTGAATGCGGGAATGGTGCAAGCCATGTTCCGGCAGCTTACGGAGTGGGCCGACGACGACGCCGTTGCCACCGTTCTGGTGCGCGGCGCGGGAGACCGCGGGCTGTGTGCCGGCGGCGACATTGTGGCCATCTACAAGGACATGCTGCACGGCGGAACCGAAACTGCGGAGTTCTGGGCGGACGAGTACCGGCTGAACTCGTTGATTGCCCACTATCCCAAACCGTACGTGGCGTTCATGGACGGGCTGGTTTTGGGCGGTGGCGTTGGCATCTCGGCCCATGGCTCGGTGCGCGTGGTCACCGAACGGACGCGTACCGGCATGCCGGAAACAACCATCGGTTTTGTGCCCGACGTCGGTGGAACGCTCCTGCTGTCGCGCGCGCCGGGGGAGACGGGAACCCACGCGGCCCTGACGGGAGCACACCTGTCCGGCTCGGATGCGTTGTTCCTGGGACTCGCTGACCACTTTGTGCCGTCCGAAAACCTGCCGGCGCTGGCGGAAGCGCTGGAAGGCTCGACGCCGGAAGCCGCCGTCGGGCGTTTCGCGCAAGCCGCGCCGGACTCGGCACTGGCGGCGCAGCGCGAATGGATCGACGCCGCGTACGTGTATGACGACGCTGAAGAGATTGTCCGGAGCCTGCGCTCTGCCGGGGCCGAAGCTGCTGCCGCGGCGGACACGATTGAGGCGAAGTCTCCCACATCGGTGAAAGTCGCCTTGGAATCGCTGCGACGGGTGCGGGGGCTTTCCCTGGAGGAGGCTTTGGATCAGGAGTATCGCGTGGGGCTTCGCTGCTTGGCAGGTCCTGATTTCCGGGAGGGCATCCGCGCGCAGGTAGTGGACAAGGACAGGAATCCGCAATGGAAGCCGCCTGCCCTGGCTGACGTCCAGCCGTCCGACGTCGAGGGGTACTTTGAGCCGCTCGGCGAACGGGAACTGGGTCTGGCCGGGCTGGGCAGCGAGTCGAAGGAGACGGTATGACAGAGAATGCAGCCATGTCAGATATCCAAGGCCCGGAAACGGGACTCATCGCTTTCCTCGGTCTCGGCCACATGGGCGGGCCGATGGCGGCCAACCTGATCAAGGCCGGACACGACGTTATTGGGTACGATCCCGTTCCGGCGGCCGTGGAAGCGGCGTTGGCCCACGGGATTCCCATGGCATCCTCTGCCCACGAGGCTGCAGCGGAGGCGGCCGTGGTGCTGACCATGCTCCCCAGCGGCAAGCATGTCCTGGATGCCTACCGTGGCGTGGACGGACCGGGGCTGCTGTCGGTTGCGAAGCCGAACACCCTGTTCCTGGACTGCTCCACCATCAACGTGGACGAAGCCCGGGAAGCCGCGGCGCTGGCCGTGGCAGCGGGTCACCGGTCCGTTGACGCCCCGGTTTCCGGCGGCGTGGTGGGCGCCGAGGCGGGCACCTTGACGTTCATGGTGGGTGCGCTTCCGGAGGATTTTGAGACCGTGCAGCCGATCCTGGAATTGATGGGCAAACGTATTGTCCACTGCGGGGACCACGGTGCCGGGCAGGCCGCCAAGGTCTGCAACAACATGATCCTGGGTGTGTCCATGATTGCTGTTGCCGAGGCCTTCGTGTTGGGCGAGAAGTTGGGCCTCACGCATCAGGCGTTGTTCGACGTCGCATCCAACGCATCCGGGCAATGCTGGGCGCTCACAACCAACTGTCCTGTTCCGGGCCCCGTACCCACCAGCCCCGCCAACCGCGACTACCAGCCGGGTTTCGCCGGAGCATTGATGGCCAAGGACCTGCGCCTGGCACTGAATGCGTTGGAAAGTACAGGAGTAGCGGCGGAGATGGGGCCGTTGGCATCGCGAATCTATGATGCCTTCGCTGCCGGCGAGGGCGCCGGCAGGGACTTCTCCGGCATCATCACGGAGATTCGGGACAAGTCCGTGTGAGAGGTTGGAACTGAGTGGTTGTGATTTGTTGGGCTTGGCGGAGAGGGAGAGCATGACGGAGCAGTACCAGAACATTGTGGTGGAACGGCGGGGCCGGGTTGGACTGGTGACCCTGAACCGGCCGGAGGCGTTGAATGCGCTGAACACCGCACTCATGAATGAGCTCGTGGATGCAGTTTCCGCCATGGATACCGACCCTGAAGTGGGGGCCGTGGTGATCACGGGATCCGCCAAGGCATTCGCAGCCGGGGCCGACATCAAGGAAATGTCTTCCAACAGCTACATGGACATGTACGCGGCAGATTGGTTCCGGCGGTGGGAGGACCTCACCCGCCTGCGGATTCCAGTCATAGCTGCGGTTTCCGGTTTTGCCCTGGGTGGTGGCTGCGAACTGGCCATGATGGCGGATTTCATCATCGCCGGGGACAACGCCAAGTTTGGCCAGCCGGAGATCAACCTGGGCGTCATCCCGGGCATGGGCGGCTCTCAGCGGCTGACCCGCGCCGTGGGCAAGGCCAAAGCGATGGACATGGTCCTGACGGGCCGGTTCATGGATGCGGACGAAGCCGAACGGTCCGGCTTGGTCTCCAGGGTGGTTCCCGCCGCTGAGGTCATCGACGAAGCAGTCAAGGCAGCAGAAGTCATCGCGTCCAAGTCCAAGCCCGCCGCCATGGTGGCCAAGGAGGCCGTCAACGCGGCCTTCGAGATGGGACTGTCCCAAGGGGTTGTCTTCGAACGGAGAGTTTTCCATTCGCTCTTCGCTACCGAGGACCAAAAGGAGGGCATGGCCGCCTTCAGTGAGAAGCGCCAACCGGAGTTCAAACACCGGTAATTCGCGCGTGTTTTCGGGAGTGTCGGGGATAGACTCGGTGCACTTACAAATGGGGAGAGAACATGTCAACGGAGATCGTTCAGGCTAACCACACTGAAGCATCCACCCAGCCGATCAACCGGCAGGCCCTCGTTGCCGCAGCCATGGCCGTACTTGCCCTCGTCGGGCTGTTTTTCGCGGGCATGGCCGTCATCGCGGTCTTCGTCGTTGGGGCAGGCCATGTGGCCTTGAACCAGATTCAGCAGCGCGGCGAACGGGGACGGGGCTTCGCCATTGCCGCTCTGGTGGTGGGTTACGGCATAGGAGTCCTGTCCCTGGGCTCGGCGTTGATCTTCGCCTTCACCTCCGCAGGCTGAGTAAGACGCAGCTCACGGTCCTTCCCTCGTCACGTTCCGGCTGCTCGCGTGTCCTTTCTATGGACACACGAACAGACGACAATGAGGGACCCCATGACCTGGCAATTTTGCGACAACGATGACTGCCCTGACAGCTGGCACTGGACCGAGCTGACGGGAACTCCGGAGTCTTGCCGTGGCTCCGATGAACAGGAGACCCGCCAAAGGGTTGTCCGCCCGTACTTCGCGGCGTAGGCTCCTGCGGGCCACCACCCGCAGTCGAGGAGTGAGTCATGGGACAGCTGATCGTGCAGGATTTTGTGACCGCCGACGGTTTCGCCGCCGACACCAACAACGAGTTCAAGGCCTACGAGTTATTGGAAGGCGGAACGGCCGAGTTTGACCGGGCCCAACTCGAATGGCTTGGCAGCGTGGAAGCCATGGTTCTGGGTGCCAACACCTACATATACTTCGTGGAGTTCTGGCCGACGCCCGCGTCGGAGGGCGAGATCATCGCACCAGCCCTGAATGGCCTGCGCCGCCACGTGTTTTCGCGCCACCTGAAGGAAGCCCCGTGGGGCGACTTCCCGCCGTCGAACGTTGAATCCGGCGACGCGATCGAGGCGATCCGCCGCATCAAGCGCGAGTCCGCCAAGGACATTGTCCTATGGGGCAGTTTGTCCCTGGGTCAGACGTTCTTCGCGGCCGGCGAGGTGGACGCGGTCCGGTTGGTGGTCATGCCGATAGGCCAAGGCGCCGGCAGGGGCGTGTTCCCCGCCGGACACGACCCCGCCCTTCTGAAACTCGTGGACGTGAACAGCTACGACCAAGGCTTGGTGGAGCTCAGTTACACCGTCCGGAAGCAGGGTTAGCTGACAGCGGCGGAGGTCAGCGTTGCGTCGAAGAACGCCCGCTCCAGCCGCACTGCCTCCGCGAAGACCGCAGCAACGCGGTTCCGCTCCTGAGGCAGTGAAGGCTCGACGGCGTCGAACTCGTCGCGCAGCCACGTCACCCACGCGTTGTACTCGGGGTTGTTGTGGAGGCGGATCCACTCGGCATGCTTGGGTTCGGCGGGCCACTGGGTGGGGTCTCCGGCGCGCGCGGCCCAATCTCCGTACAGCCATTCGGCAACCAGCAGAACAGCAAGGACCTCCGGGTAGGAGCGGGTGGCGAGGGCCTTCCGCATCAGGTCGTCGAAATCGCGTGTGGCAGGCCCGAGTGCTGGTGTTGTCCTGTCCGTTTCCGGAACGTCCAGTTCATTAAAGCAATCCTGGAAGTACGTATTCTCGTCGGATGCGAAGGCCCCGAGGACACCAGCGAACACCAGCCGGGAAGGCAGCGACGGTGCCGAGGCTACGGCTTGACCCAAGAGAGCGGTGAAGGCATCGCAGAACTGGTAATCCTGCACCAGGTAATGGCGCAGCTGCTCATCGGGAAGGGACCCGTCCAGCAGTTGGTCCACGAATGGATGGTTAACGGCGGCGTCCCAATCCTCGGCTGATTGGTTCCTGAGTTCTTCGGCAAAGCCCACGGTGTTTCCTCCTGAAGTGTCAGCATCGGAGCCTAGCAGCGTGCTGCGTTGTGGCGGTGGGCGTGACGCTATGGTGCCGCTCCCGGGGCCGGCGTAGGCTCTGGCCATGACGAACGAGGGTGCATCCAAGACGATCGTGGTTGGCTATGACGGATCCGAAGAATCACACCGCGCCGTTCAGTGGGCCGCTAAACATGCGATCCTGCGGGACTGTTCCCTCCACGTAGTGCACTGTTCCTTGTGGGTCCTGCTGTCCCATAACAGGGGACCCGTTCCTGGGGTTGCCGATAGCGGTCTGGAACGGGCCGCTCAGAAAGTCCTGGAGGAAGGTGCGGCTCTCGCCAAGGAGACCGTCCCCGAGCTGGAAGTCAACACCACCCTGTTGCACGGGATGCCCCGCGATCACTTGGCCCACGTTTCGGCCGGCACTGCGATGTTGGTGCTCGGAAGCCGGGGACTGGGCGGGTTCATGGGTTTGCTGGTGGGATCCGTCAGCCTGGAGATGGCAGCAACGGCAGAGTGCCCAGTGGCCGTGATCCGTGCGGACGACAACCCTGAAGGCTTTGTGTTGCTGGCTGTCGATGACTCAGGATCACCGGCAGCACTTGAGGATGCGTGCCATTTCGCTGAAGCATCAGGGGCTGACCTCAAGATCGTGCATGTGCTCCACGAACCTGCCGGGTACCGGCGGTTGCGCGATCCCGTTGAAGACTATCCCGACGCAGAAGCCCTCCTGGATTCCGTCATGAGCCGGGCCCGCCACAAAGCACCCGGGATCGAGGTGGCCGGAGAGTTGCTGGTGGATGCTTCCTTCTCCCGGGCTGTGGTCAAAGCTTCGCAAGGAGCACGCCTGACGGTGGTGGGGACCAAAGGGCACGGGGTCATCAAGGGCACCATTGGTTCCACGGCGCACGCTGTCCTTCACCATGCCCACAGTCCCGTGTTGGTGTCCCGCCGGAAGGCCGAGCCTGCATAAGCCGGTGGAGGCCCTCTCAGGGACTCCCTCGCGCGACGGCCCGGAACTAGGGTGAAGGTATGGACAATCGGGCAGAAGTACGCGAATTCCTGATCTCCCGGCGTGCCCAGGTAACCCCTGAGCAGGTGGGGCTGCCGGCCGGTTCGAATCGACGGGTCAAGGGATTGCGGCGCAGTGAGGTGGCCACTCTTGCCGGACTGAGCGTTGAGTATTACACCCGTTTGGAGCGCGGTGCCATCAGCGGTGCATCGCCACAAGTGCTTGAAAGCCTGGCGCGGGCGTTGTGCTTGGACGACGCGGAACGGGCCCATCTGTTCGATCTCGCTCACTCCGCCAGTCCGGTTGCGCGGCCGCCGAGGCGACGCAGCGCCAAGTCCTACGTGCCGCATCAGAGCCTGCAGTGGGCCTTGGATGCTGTCACCGCAGGTCCCGCCTTTGTTCGGAACGGCCGGATGGATCTGCTGGCCGTGAACCCGTTGGCCCGGGCGTTCTACAAGGACTGTTACGACATGCCGGGCCAGGCGCCCAACATCGCACGGTTTACGTTCCTGGATGATCGTGCCCACGAGTTCTACCCGGACTGGGATGCCTTTGCGGAAGTGACCGTTTCCATCCTGCGCACAGAGGCTGGGCGCGACCCGCACAACAAAGAGCTTCACGATCTCATTGGTGAACTCAGCACCCGCAGCGAGGAGTTCCGCACCCGCTGGGGCGCCCACAACGTCCGCCATCACGGCACGGGGTTCAAGACGTTCAACCACCCCATCGTTGGCGAGATGACGCTCGCCTTTGAGGGCCTGGAGATGGCCGCAGAACCCGGATTGACCCTGACCATCTACGCTGCGGAACCCGGATCGCCGTCGGCCGAGCGTCTGCAGCTGTTGGCATCGTGGGCGGCCAGCGAATACGGTGTTCAGCCTGCTGCCGAAAGGACCGTCGCGGACAGCTGACTGCCGGACGGCTGATGTGTCTTCAGCTATGCTCCCGCCGGCAAGGCGTGCAGCTTCAGAGGAACCTTACCGGGACCGATGGACATCAGTGGTGAAGCCCTTCCTCTTGGTACGTTCTTGCAGAGTTTCAAGTTCTTGGAAGAAGGTCAGTTGCCAGCCAGAAGGACCTTGAACTCTTCCGTTAATGGTCTCGAAGGGAGTTCTGGTTGCAGGTGCGAGCACCTTCAACCCAAACTCTTCGGCGGAGGTCATAGCGACTTCGGTGTTGTCCACCTCAAGGGCGATTCGGGCAGTAGGCCCTTCGACAGATGGTGCGTTCTCGATAGCGTCGATGTTGTGAATGTGTGTGCGTGTGGCGAGCTCAATCGTCGCCGCGGCGACGTTCAGTATTGCCACTCGATCCTCACCGTCGGTTGCGAAAGCAGGCTGTTCCGTAAGCCCAAGGACGTCACGGTAAAAATGCAGGGCGCTATCGAAGTCGTCTGTTTCGATGATCAAACGCAATTGTCTGGGCGGCTGTGAAAGATTCATGTCCATCATCTTGGAGGGTGACATGCGTGTCAGGTGCAAGTCCGTAGCGATCTCCTAGCCGTTTCAGCTGCCGAAGTTCGGCTTCGACGGTTTCTTTCTCGCTCTCCAGCCGCGCCCGCGCAGCTGTCACGGCCGCTAGAATCAGATCACGGTCTCTCTCGGGATTGAGCAAGGCAGGAAGCAGCGTGCGAATTACGGAGCTGCAAAAACCAGCTTCAAATAAGTCCTGGATTTGAAGCACAAGATGCTCGTCTTCGATCGAGTAAATGCGGTGGCCCGCCGAAGTCCGCTGCGGCTCAACCAAGAGCTGCTGTTCGTAATAACGCAGCGACCTGACGCTGACGCCAGTCCTCGTGGATAATTCTCCAATCCTCATACAACCGTCCTCGTTGAAGAAATCCGCCGTATAACAGTCAACTCCACGATGGGGGACTTTGTCCCCACCGTTGAGTTGCTCTCGGCGGAAATGCCGACGGGGGAACAGGCAGCCTTTGCTTCACTTGGGGCAAGACCCACCCTCGCTATGGACACGGTAGCCTTCCTCGGGTCGGGCCCAGGAGACCCTCTGCGGTTGAGGTCCGTGGGGAGATCAGCGATCTTCTTCCGGCCGACGTTCCCGCGGGTCCTTCCGAAACAACACCAGGAGCGGCAGGAAGTAGAGCGCAGCTACTCCCGCACCCACCAGCACCGGACCGCTGGCTCCCAGCGCGGATTCCAACGCGAAGCCGGCCATCCACGACCCCACGGCCGTACCCAGGTTGAATGCTGAAGTGCTAAGCGCTGAGGCAAGAGTGGGCGCATGCCCGGCATATCCAACTGCCTTCCCGATCAATATTGGGTTGGTGGCCATGCCGAAGAGGCCCAGCAGGAAGATCAGGACCACTGTCACCACGGCGTAGTGGGAGAACAGGAAGAGGGCTCCGAGAACCAGGAATGTCATGCCTGCTGAGATGAACAGGGCCGGGTACGGGTGGTGTGCCCCGAAGTGGCCACCCAGAGTGGATCCGATGAACGCCCCGACGCCGTACGCCATCAGCACCAGCGGAACCGCGGCTGCGGCAAGCCCAGTGTTCTCGGTGAGCAGCGGAGAGATGAAGGTGTAGGCGGCCAAGGAAGATCCGCACACCATCGCGCAGCCCGCCAGGACAAGCCAAACCCTCGAGTCCCGCATACTCGCCAGCTCAGCACGCACCGACGGGGTGGGTCCGGAAACAAGATCCGAGGCAACCAACCGGTACACGGCAACTGCACCCACCAGGGCCAGGCAAGCGAGTATCCAGAACGGTCCCCGCCAGCCAATCACCTGACCGGCAAACGCCCCAAGGGGAACACCCACCACGTTGGCAAGCATCCCGCCGCCCAACACCACCCCTAGCGCCCGCGAGGCTGCCGCAGCGCCTGCCGCTTTGGCACCCACGACGGCGGCTACCGCCCAGAAAGCGCCTGTCGCCAACGCCGTCAGGAAACGTGCGCCAAGAATGAGCGTGAAATCGGAGGTGAGCGCCACGATGACGTGACCAACAGAGAACACCACCAGCGCGAGGCTCAGCGTCAGCCGGCGTGGCAGCTTGAGGGTCAGGATGGACATCGTGGGAGTGCCCACGATCATGCCGACAGCAAACACCGTGATCATGAGTCCCGCACTTGCCACGGAGGTGCCTAGGTCACTGGCGATCTCCGGCAGTATCCCCGCAACAATGAACTCGGTGGTTCCCATCAGGAACACTCCGGCTGCCAGGACGTAGGTCACCAACGGCAGACGCCGGGTCTTGGCGGTGGGAAAGGTTGTGGTCATGGATCCAGAACATCAGGTTCACAGCGGGGGAGGGAGTCCCGCTTGAGGGAGGTCCTCCGAGGGACTCCCTTGCTGCGCAAAGGCTATGGGGCTCCGCTGTGATCGCTGACCTTATATTGTCAGTGCCTGCTGCCAGAGTAAAGGAATGGAACGAATTGGGGAGAGGCATACGGGCGCAGCAGTGGCGCTCGGGCGCGCTCCCGTCGTTGTGGATTCCGTTCAACCCGGCAGGGGCACAGCCAGCACCGTTAGCAGCGACCTGATCGAACAGTTGCGGGTCCTGGAGGAGATGAAGTCTGCGATCTCCGCTTTGCAGGCGCGGGTTGCTGTGGCGTTTGATCTGGCTCAACGTCAGGAGCAAGCCGAGGCAGGGGTCCCTTCCTCGGAGCGCGGCCAGGGCGTGGGAGCGCAGGTTGCGTTGGCCCGGCGCGAGTCACCAAACCGTGGGTCCCGCCTCCTGGGCTTGGCGAAAGCCCTTGTCACGGAGATGCCCCGCACCTTGGCGGCCCTGAAATCGGGGCACTTGAATGAATGGCGTGCCACGCTTCTTGTTAAGGAAACGGCCTGCCTGTCTGTCGAGGACCGTTGTGCTGTGGACCAGGAGCTCGCCCCCGACACCGGGACCTTTGACGGCAAGGGCGACAAAGCGATCACTGCTGCCGCAAAAGCTGCCGCATATCGGCGGGATCCGCGGTCGGTAGTCGGGCGTGCCAGCCGTGCTGCCGCCGAACGGACCGTCAGCCTCCGTCCAGCCCCGGACACCATGACGTACCTGACGGCCTTGCTTCCGGTTGCCCAGGGAGTAGCGGTCTACGCCGCGCTGACTCGAGCGGCTGATTCGGCCCGTTCCACTGGGGATGCTCGAGGTCGGGGCCAGCTCATGGCCGACACCTTGACCGAACGCATTACGGGCACCCCGGGCGGGATTTCGGGGATCAACCTGGATCTCGTTATGACCGACCGCACCTTGTTCCAGGGTGACAGCGAACCAGCCCGGCTCAAGGGCTACGGAATCGTCCCGGCTGAATGGGGTAGGGAGCTGCTCGGATCGGGGCAGGCAGCCCATGACCAGGACCTCACCGTTTGGCTTCGCCGGCTCTACACGGCTCCAGCTACGGGAGAGCTCCTTGCCACCGATTCCAAGGCCCGGCTCTTTGCAGGTGGGCTCCGGCGCTTCATCGAAATCCGCGACGACACCTGCCGAACGCCGTATTGTGATGCGCCCATCCGGCATATTGACCATGCGGTTCCGTGGCACGCCGGAGGGAAGACGAACTTGGCTAACGGCGCCGGTTTATGCGAGGCGTGCAACCACATCAAGGAAAACGCCGGCTGGAGCACCAAAGCCATGCCCGGTGACGTTCACACCTTGGAAATCAGCACCCCTACCGGGCATTCGTACCAATCAAAGGCTCCACCCCTGCCCGGGCACCGACCCTCCAGAACATAGAAAGGCAGAGGCGTTACTCCTCGGTGAAGTCCCCGGCATCCCTGCGGAAGGTGCCCAGCACGCGGATGAGGTGATCGACGTCGTCGTGCCCGAAGCCTGACTTGCCGAAAACCTCCGCGTTGAGTGCCGCCGTCGCCTTCTTGGCGAGGGTGCGGCCCTCGGCGGTGAGCTCAATCAGGGTGGTGCGGCCGTCGGTGGGGTGCGGAGAGCGTGCCACCAGAGCGGCTTTTTCCAAGCGGTCGACGGCGTTGGTCACCGAGGTGGGATGTACCTGCAGGAGCGCGCTGGCCTTGTTCATAGGCAGCGCGCCGCTGCGGGCGAAACTCAGCAGCGCCAGCAGCTCGTAGCGTGCAAAGGTCAGCCCGAACGGTTTGAGGACCGTTTCGATGCGGGCCAGCAGGATCTGCTGCGTCCGCATGATCGCGGTGATGGCGGCCATGGGCGCGGCGACGTCGCCCCAGCCATGCCGCTCCCAGTTGCGCTGGGCGTCGGCGATGGGATCGCGGGGGAGTGGCGTGCCCATGGGCCTCCTTCGGTTGCTTGGTTGGCCTGATCTTCCGGGTGGCTAGTCTTTCAGATTCGGGAACTCTTCCTCGGTGTATTCCACGCCCAAACCGGAGGGCAGCGGCCCCTCACCATGCCGGGCGACTTCCGTGCCGCGCAGTTCCACACGACGGATCTTGCCGGAGATCGTCTTGGGAAGCTCGCCGAATTCCAGCCGCCGGATGCGTTTGAACGGTGCCAGATGCTCGCGGCAATACTTCAGAATGTCCTCCGCGACTGCCGGTCCGGCTTCGTAGCCGGCAGCCAGAACCACAAACGCCTTCGGAACCGACAGCTTCACAGCGTCAGGTGAAGGCACGACGGCGGCCTCCGCCACTGCGGGATGTTCGATCAGGACGCTTTCAAGTTCGAACGGGGACAAGCGGTAGTCGGAGGACTTGAAAACGTCGTCGTCCCGGCCGACGTAGGTGATCACGCCGTCGGCGTCCCGGCTCGCCATATCGCCCGTGTGATAGTAGCCGTCGCGGAAGGCATCGGCCGTTTTCTCTTCGTCGCCGAAGTAGCTCTTCATCAATCCCACGGGCCGGGGGTCCAAGCGCAAGCAGAGTTCGCCGTCGTCGGCTTCCGTCCCGGTGTTCGGATCCACCAGGACGACGTCGTACCCCGGGAGCGGGCGGCCCATGGAGCCGATCTTCACCGGCTGGGCCGGAGTGTTGGCGATCTGGACCGTGGATTCGGTTTGGCCGAAGCCGTCGCGGATGGTGACTCCCCAAGCTTTCTCCACTTGCCCGATAACTTCGGCATTCAGTGGCTCCCCAGCCGAGACCACTTTGCGTGGCGGGCTGGTGAGCTGCGTAAGATCGGCCTGGATGAGCATGCGCCACACCGTGGGAGGCGCGCAGAAACTGGTGACGCCTTCGCGGCCCATTTGCTCCATGAGGGCGGCGGCGTCAAAGCGCTGGTAGTTGTAAATGAAGACCGTGGCCTCAGCGATCCACGGCGTGAAGACGTTGGACCAGGCGTGTTTGGCCCAGCCGGGGGAGGCGACATTCAGGTGGACGTCGCCCGGTTCCAGGCCGATCCAGTACATGGTGGACAAGTGGCCCACGGGGTAGGACGTGTGGGTATGCTCCACGAGCTTCGCCCGTGACGTGGTGCCGGAGGTGAAGTAGAGCAGCAGTGTCTCGTCCGCTTTTGTGGGGGCATCGGGCGTAAAGTCCGTGCCGGCGTCGTACGCATCTGCGTACTGTTTGGCGTCCGCGTCGATTCTCTCCGAACCGACCTCGATCAGGGCGTATTCACCCTCGACGTCGGCGAACTTGCCGATGTTGGCACTTCCGACGGCCACCCAGGCCGCACCGCCACGTTCAACGCGGTCCTGGAGATCACGGGCGCCCATGAGGGTAGTGGTGGGGATCATGACGATGCCGAGTTTGATGCCGGCGAGCATGAGTTCCCACAGTTCAACCTGGTTGCCGAGCATGATGATCATGTGGTCTCCACGCTGGACGCCTTGGTCCCGCAGCCAGTTGGCTACCTGGGATGAGCGTTCCGCGAGGTCCTTGTAGCTGCGGCGGGTGGAGCTCCCGTCCTGTTCCACGATGACCAAGGCGGGCTTGTTGCCCCGGGCCGGGTCCGCCGCGATCTGGTCGAACCAGTCCAAAGCGAAGTTGAACTCCTCAAACCGCGGCCACTCGAATTCGGCGTGCGCCAGCTTGTAGTCCTCACGCAGTTCCAGCAGCCGGTCGCGGGCCGCACGGAAGTCCTCTGTGACTGTCATAGTCCGCCTTTCGCCTTCGGGCTTCCCTGGCACCTTTGCCGGACATCCCGCCTAGTGATCCACATCACCTTGCAATATACTAGGACATCCAAGGGTTTGGAAGAGCCTGTGCGGGACATGACGAAGGGGTCTAATGCTCGACGACAAAGCTGCCGGCACCGTTACCAGCGGTGCGGCACCAGAACGCGTCCTCCCTCCTTATCCGGAGGCGGACTTGATGCACGTAGTGGACCTGCTCCCGGCCGGGGAGCGCTTGCGGTACTTGGAGATCAGGGAGTTCCTGCAAACGCGGATCCGGGCGGCCAGCATCGAGTACTGGAACCGGGAGGAGTTCCCGTTCGGGCTGCTGGCTGACATGGCCAAGTTCGGGCTCGGTGGACTCCAGACAGACGGCTCCACCAAGCTCTTCAAGGGCCTCATGTACACCGAGGTGGCCCGGGCGGATGTTTCACTCTCGGCGCTGGTGGGCATCCACAATGAACTCATCGTGGGCATGATCGACGAGCTTGGATCCCCTGAGCAGAAGCGCAGGTGGCTGCCTGGGTTGGAAGCTTTCACCCAGCTTGGCGCCTTCGCCCTCACCGAACCGGATCACGGCTCGGACATCGCCGGAGGACTTTCGACGACGGCGCGGCGCGACGGCGGCGAATGGGTCATCAGCGGTGCCAAACGCTGGATCGGGGCAGGGACGATTGCCGACTTCGCATTGGTGTGGGCACGGGACGAATCCGACGGCCACATCAAGGGCTTCATTGTGGAGACGGACCGCCCCGGTTACTCGGCCACCAAGATCTCCAACAAGATCGGCCTGCGCATCATGCAGAATGCGGACATCGTGTTGGACGAGGTGCGTATTCCGTTGGAGAACCTCCTGCCGGGGGCCACGGAGTTTTCCCGAGCCAATGACCTGTTGCGCGATTCCCGGGCCTGGGTGGGGTGGCAGGCTGCGGGGATTCAGTTGGCAGCCTTTGATATTGCCCGTTCTTACGCTTTGGAACGCAAGCAGTTCGGCAAAGAGCTGGCTCGCTTCCAGCTGGTCCAGCAGCAGCTTGCCGACATTCTGGGCAACGCCAACGCGTCGTTGTCCATGATGGTCGAGCTCGCCCGGATCCAGCAGGCCGGGAAACTCCAGATGGTGCAGGCGGCCATGTGCAAAGCCACCACCACCCGGCTGGCGCGTTCCTCAGTTGCGATGGGCCGTTCCCTGCTGGGCGGGAACGGAATCACCACGGACTATGAGATGGCCAAGCTCTTTGGCGACGCCGAAATCCTGTACACCTACGAGGGCAGTTACGAGATCAACTCCATGATCGTGGCCCGCGCGGTGACAGGGAAATCGGCGTTCGTCTAAGTAGCGGGCTAGGAGTTCTGGGTTACCACTTGGGGAGAGTCCTCGGGAGTGACCAGGGCGGCGTGCTCGGCCAGGACCCCGGTCCTGTGCCTGATGCGGAGACGGTAGAGCAGCGTCCCGCCGATGATGACCGTGCCAACAAAGATCACGCCTCCCCATTGCAGGTACCACTCGAACGGCGGCACCGAGTTGTAAATCTCCGGCCGCGGCCACACGAGGTTCAGCGTCATGGCGCCGCCCCACAGCACGGCCAGGATGTTCACAGGCAGCCCCCACTTGCCGAGGCTGAATCCCGGTTCTGATCCGTCGTCCTTCAGGGGCCACTTCTTCAAGAACCGGCGCCGCAGCATGGGCACGGTCACCAGCAGGTAGGACAGGTAGATCAGCACGATGCTGATGCTGGAGAGAATGGTGAAGATGGCCGGCTGGGAGATGTTGACGATCAGCGGGATGACGGCAACTATGCCGATGACGATGGCAGCAACGGTGGGCGTTTTCCGGGTGGGGTGCACTTTGCTGAGCTGACGGCTGAAGGGAAGGTTGTTGTCCCGGGCCATAGCGAACATCATCCGGATGGCTGCTGCATGGACGGCGAGGGTGCAGACCACTACGGCTACCACGATGCAGGCCAGGAAGGCCTTGCCGAACGGGCCGCCGAGTACTGAAAGCACGATGTACTGCAGTCCGCCGTCAGCCGCCCCCAGCTTGGGATCGGAGAGATCGGGCGCGGCCAGGATTCCGCCGAGGAGGAGTAAGCCTCCCAAAAGGAAGGAAGCCGTGACGGCGCGAAGGATCGCCCTGGGAGCAGTCTTCTTGGGGTCTTTGGTTTCTTCGCCCAAGGAGCTGGCGGTGTCAAAGCCGTACATGACGTACCCCGAAGCCATGGCAGCGATGAGGAACACTCCGAAGAAGCCCAAGGGATGTTCTTCACCGAATCCGGCGGTATCAAGGAGGACTTCCGGCCCCCGCACGGAGTGCCAGAGAAGCGCCGCAATGAGCAGGACGGCCGCAACCAGTTCCACGAACACGCCCACGCTGTTGATCATGGTCATGAGTTTCACGCCGAACGCGTTGATCAGTGTGGAAATACCGATCATGATGCTGGCCAGGATGACCCCGTTGACTGCGAAGTCGTAAGGACCTGTTCCGTCGCCGACCAGCTGGAAGCCGCTCCAGATTTGCGGGAGGGTGATTTGGAGGGCCAAGGCAACGGAACCCAGAGCCATGATGGAGGAGAGCAGCAGCAACCAGCCCGCCAGCCAGGCCCACGTTCCAGTCGAGAGCCTCTTGGCCCAGTTGTACACCGACCCGGCCACCGGATAACGCCCGGCCAATTCCGCGAAACACAAAGCGACCATTAGTTGGCCTACGAAGACGATGGGCCACGACCAGGCATAGGCGGGTCCCGCCGTCGAAAATCCGAAGTAAAACAGTTGAAAAACGCCGGTGAGAATGGAGATATAGCTGACGCCGGCGGCGAAGCTGGCGAACTTACCGATGCTGCGGTCCAGGGTTTGGGCATAGCCAAACTCGCCCATGCCGCTTGCATCGCTCTTGCAGGGTCCTAATTTGCTGGGTTCTGACATGCGAACTCCTAGTTCAGACGTGCACGAATGGTGATAACCTGCGGCCGCCATTGGTCGCAGTCGAAATCAAAGGCCGGGCACCACGCTGTGCCTCCGGCTGTTTCCCCCATTGTTTGTTGCGTGGGTCTAAAAACAGGGTGCCTGTTCAGGCGACAGACAAGCTGAAGCCGGCTTCCGCCGTCGTGGACTCCTCCGTTCGGCTGTTGATGAGATCGGCCTTGATGAAATCGGCGCAGCGCTCGCCGATCATCATCACGGTGATATTCGGGTTGACGGTGACGTGTTCCGGCATGACGGAGGCATCGGCCACACGCAATCCGGTCACCCCCTTGACCCGCAGTTCGGGATCCAAGGGCGACATTTCGTCGTTCACTGGTCCCATGCGGACGGTGCCGACCGGGTGGTACACGGTGTTGTGCGTTTTGCGGATGTAATCCTGCAACTCTTCGTCGCTCTGCGCTTCGATGCCAGGGGAGAGCTCCCGACCGGTCCATTCAGCCATGGCCGGCTGCGCCGCGATTTCCCGGGCCTTGCGGATGCCGGCCACCATGACGCGCATGTCGTGGCCGTCGGGATCGGTGAAGTAGCGGGGGTCCACCATGGGCTTGTCCCGGAAGTCCCGGCTGCGCAGCCGAACCGTGCCGCGGGAACGCGCGTGGGTAACGTTCGGAGTCAGGCTGAAGCCGTTCTCCGTGGTGGGGTAGCCGTAGCGCAGGGTGTTCATGTCGAAGGGGACGGAACCGTAGTGCATCATCAGGTCCGGGCGGTCCAAGCCCTCTTCGGTGGGAGTGAAGATGCCGATTTCCCACCACTGGGTGGAGGTCTGCACCATGGGCTGCTTGGCTTCGAACTGCACCACACCTTCCGGGTGGTCCTGCAGGTGCTCGCCGACGCCTGGGGAATCCACCAGGACCTCGATGCCATGCGCGGCCAAGTGTTCGGCCGGGCCGATGCCCGAAAGCATAAGAAGCTTGGGCGAGTCGATGGCACCGGTGGACAGGATGACCTCGCGATGTGCGTCCAGCCTGTGCGTGCGGCCGAAGGCCGAATCCACGACGTCGACGCCGGTGCAGCGCTTGTCCGCGTCGAACACCAGTTGGCGGGCCCGCAAGCCGGTCAGCAGCGTGAAGTTCTCGCGATCCACAATGGGGTGGATGTAGGACACCGAGCTGGAGGAACGCGTCCCGTCCGAGCGGCGGTTGATCTGGAAGAAGTTGGCGCCGTTGATCACGGTGGTGCCGTCATTGAACTTTGCCCGGGGGATTCCGGTCTGCTCACAGGCATTAAGGAGTGCGACGCCGGCGGGATCGTGTGGGGGAACGTTCATCAAGTGCACCGGGCCGTCGTGTCCGTGGTGTGGAGCTTCCGGGCCTGCGTCCTCGTTGCTTTCCAAGCGCTTGTACAAAGGCCAGGCGGCAGCAGCATTCCAGCCGGTGGCGCCGTACTTTGACTCCCATTCGTCCAGGTCTTCGCGGGGAGCCCAGAACGCGATGCAGGAGTTGTGGCTGGAGCAGCCGCCCATGACCTTGGCTCGGGCATGGCGCATGAAGGAGTTGCCGTTTTCCTGCGGCTCAACAGGGTAGTCCCAGTCGTAGCCGGATTCCAGCAGCTCCATCCAACGATCCAGCTGCAGGATCTCCGGCAGGTTGCGGTCATCCGGGCCCGCTTCCACCAAGGCCACGGTGACGGAAGGGTCCTCGCTCAACCGGGCGGCGACGGCAGCTCCGGCAGATCCTCCGCCAATGACGACGTAATCGAACCCGCGCTCGCTGAGGTTCTCAATGGTGTCAACGTGCATCTATTTCTCCTTGCCGTGGTCTGCGAACCAGCCGGTCACCTGGGGGCTGGTGTTCTGGTAGATGTGCTTGGCTTCCTGGTACTCACCCAGACCGGTGGGGCCGAGTTCGCGTCCGACGCCGGACTGGCCGAAGCCGCCCCACTCGGCCTGTGGAAGGTAGGGGTGGTAGTCGTTGATCCAGATCGTGCCGTGCCGCAAGCGGCCCGCTACCCGCTGGGCCTTGCCGGCATCCTGGGTCCAGACGGCACCCGCCAGCCCGTAGATGGTGTCGTTGGCGGTGGCCACGGCTTCGTCCTCGGTGCGGAAGGTTTCCACTGTTACTACCGGGCCAAAGGCTTCGTCGATGACTACCGACATTCCCCTGGTGACGCGGTCCAAAACGGTGGGCTGGTAGTAGAAGCCGGCGTCGAACTTTTCGCCCTGGGGGGCCGCGCCGCCGCACCGCAGCCGCGCGCCTTCGGCCACGCCACGCTGGACGTAGGCGTCCACTTTCTCCCGGTGTGCCGCTGAAATCAGCGGTCCGGTTTCGGCAAATTCATCGAACGGGCCGCCGAGGCGGATGTCCTTGGCCTTGCGGACCAGTTCGTCGACGAAACGCTCGGCAATGGATTCCTCCACCACCAGCCGCGCCCCGGCGGAGCAGACCTGGCCTGAGTGCACAAAGGCACCGTTCAGCGCATTGTCGACGGCGGCCTCGAAGTCAGCGTCAGCGAAGACGACGTTGGGGTTCTTTCCGCCGAGTTCCAGCGCGACCTTCTTTACCGTGCCGGCGGCGGCCGCGGCAATGCGCTTGCCGGTTTCCAGGCCGCCGGTGAAGGAAACCAGGTCAATGTCCGGGTGCTCCGACAGCGGTGCGCCCACTTTTACTCCGGGGCCGGTCACCAGGTTGGCGACGCCGTCGGGTAGGCCCAGGTCCTGCAGCAACTGCATGGCCAGGATTGCGGTGGAGGGGGTCAGTTCGGCAGGCTTCAGGACGAAAGTGCAACCGGCGGCGAGTGCGGGGGCGATCTTCCACGCAGCCTGCAGCAGCGGGTAATTCCACGGCGTGATCAAACCGCATACTCCGACGGGTTCGTAGACGATTTTGCTGACGACGGCGGGGTCCCCGGCGTCGACCACCCGGCCCGCCGACTGCCCGGCGAGGCGTCCGAAATATTCGAAGCAGGCGGCGATGTCATCGATGTCGATGCGGCTTTCGATGATCCGTTTGCCGGTGTCCAGCGATTCGGCGCGGGCAAACTTCTCGCGGCGTTCGCGCAGTTCCGCGGCAACCTTGAGCAGGAACGCGCCACGCTCAGGAGCGGGGACGTTCGCCCAAACTCCGGAATCGAACGCCTTGCGGGCTGCGGAAATGGCGCGCTCGGCGTCTTCACGGTCGGCTTCGGACACCGTGGCGACCAGTTCGCCGTCGGCCGGGTTGTGGATCTCGCGCACCGCGCCGGACGCTGCCGGCTCCCACCGGCCGTTGATGAAAAGGGTGGAGGCGGAATCGGAAAATGTGGCTTGGGTCATACGAAGCAGGCTAGTGCATCTTGAACATCTGTTCAAGGAAAATTATGAACAGATGTTCAAAGTGCCCCTGTATGTCAGGAGGCTGCCGGCACCCATCCCTGCTCCCGGCCGCTACGAACCACTGACATGAAAAAGCTCGGACTCCGGACCAAAGGCCCCGAAACCATGGCAGCGCTGGCAGGCGTGGTGTCGGCCGCCGTCGTGCTCGCCGTCGCCGAGCTGATCGGCGCCTTCTTCACTGCCAGGGCAACCCCGGTGTTTGCGCTGGGATCGACGTTCATCGACTTCACGCCGTCGTGGATGAAGGACTTTGCGATCGCCACATTCGGCACTAATGACAAGGCCGCACTGTTCGTGGGCATGGGCCTGACCATCGTCCTGCTGGCCTGCGTCCTGGGTGTAGTGGCCTACCGGAAGTGGGCCTTGGGCGTCCTGGGTGTGCTGTTCATGGGCGTGGTAATTGTTGCCAGCGTCCTGACTCGAGCCGGGGTTGGACCCGCCGACGCCATCCCTTCCGTCCTGGGAACCATCTCCGGGCTCATCGTCCTGCGCCGACTCATTGTGCCGTTGTGGGGGTTGAAAGCATGGCCGGAAGCGCCTGCCGACATAGCCGCCGACGTCGATACCCAAGGAGGCGGAACCGGCACGAGCCGCCGTCGCTTCTTTGCTGCGGCCGGGATCACCGCCGTCGCCGCCGGCATCGCGGCGACCGGTGGGCGGCTCCTGGGTGCCGCTCGCAACAATGTCGCCCAGGCCCGGGAGGCACTCCGGCTGCCTGCGCCAATCAAGGCCGCGCCTCCTGTGCCGGCGGGTGTCCAGTCCCCGGTTCCGGGAGTCTTACCCTGGCTGACACCGAACAACGACTTCTACCGGATTGATACGGCGCTGAGCGTCCCGGAGATCAACGTCAATGATTGGTCACTGCGGGTGCACGGAATGGTTGAGGAAGAGGTCACCCTCACCTTCCAGGACCTGCTCGACGCCGATCTGATCGAATCGCACGTCACCCTCACCTGTGTGTCCAACCCGGTGGGTGGAAAGCTTGCCGGAAACGCCAAGTGGCTGGGCCTGCCCATCCGCGAAGTTTTGAAAAGGGCAAAGCCGAAGGACGGCGCGGACATGGTGCTCTCACGCTCCATCGACGGTTTCAGCGCTTCCACTCCTCTGGAGGTCCTCCAGGATGACCGCGATGCCATGCTGGCGATTGGCATGAACGGTGAGCCGCTTCCGGTGGAGCACGGATACCCCGTGCGCATGGTGGTTCCGGGACTGTACGGATTCGTCTCCGCCACCAAGTGGGTAGTGGAGTTGGAGGTCACCCGTTTCGCGGACAGCAAGGCCTACTGGACGGAGCGCGGCTGGTCGGAACGTGGCCCCATCAAAACCATGGCACGGGTGGACGTACCCACGTCCTTTGCGAGATTGAAAGCAGGGAAGGTAGCTGTGGGCGGCACCGCTTGGGCCCAGACCCGGGGAATCACCAAGGTGGAAGTCCAGATTGACGACGGCGATTGGGTGGAAGCAACCCTCTCCGACGAAGCCTCCACCATCACGTGGCGCCAATGGTCCTACGAATGGGATGCCACACCCGGCATGCACTACGTCAAGGCCCGGGCTACCGACGCCACCGGTGAAACCCAGACCGAGAAGCGCGCCGACCCTGTGCCTGATGGAGCTTCGGGTTGGCCGTCGGTGATGGTGACGGTGGAGTAGCGGTTCACGTTGGCACACGCCTACCGTGACCAGCCGTGCCCTTTGAGCTGCCTATGTTTTGTTGCCGGTGAGGGCAAGACTTCCGCCGAGGCCGATCATCATGACGCCGCCGCCGGCGCTCATGCGGGCGAGGCGCTTTGGGTTCCGGGCGAACCAGGTGCGCGCGGTGCCTGCGGCCATGGCCCATATGGTGTCGCTGGCAAGGGCGATCGTGAAGAAGATCATTCCGAGGGCCGCCATTTGGAGGGGGATGGCGCCGTGGGCGTAGTCGACGAATTGGGGCAGGACTGCGACAAAGAAGACGATGGTCTTGGGATTGGTCACGCCGACCGTGAATCCTTCGCGTAGGAGCCGGAAAGAGGACGGCGAAGTCCTGGCTGTGGAGGAGGTATCGGTGTGGTCGTTGCGGTGACGAAAGGCCTGGATGCCGAGATAGACCAGGTAGGCAGCACCGATGAACTTGATGGCTGTGAAGACAATTATCGATTCAGCAACGATGGAACCCACACCGAGGGACACGAGGGCGACGGCGGGGAGCATGCCGAGGGCATTGCCGACCACACTTAGGACGCCGCTCTTTCGTCCGAGGGCGAGCGAGCGTCCGCTCACGAAGAGCACGCTTGGACCCGGGACGACGATGAGCGCGAACGCCGCAAGGGCGAAGGCCCAGACGCTGGCTGCGGGTAGCATGTTGAGCTCCAATCGACGGCAGGATGACGTCAACCGAATGTATCGCACTTCGGGTCCCGAGAGGATGCGGGATGTCGTCGGTAGACGCCGCAGTGGACTCCTACCCCCTGAGGCCGAAATACGCCATCCCGAGCAGCAGGCACTGGCCCTTGGCTGCGCCGACAGCTTTATGCGCGTGGCTCATGCTCACCGCGTGACATGTCCACGACAGGCGTTGCAGGGACGAACCCGGCCGCGAGGTAGGTCGCCAGCGCGCCCGTATTGGCCCCTTCGGCGGCCACCACGGCGCTGGATGAACCCATCTCCCGCAGGGCAGCGGCTCCCGCACGGGTGATCGCCACCCCGTAGCCGAGCCCACGATGGTCCATGTGCACGCCCATAGGTTCGATAAGGCCGGGACGCCCCGGTCCGGCAGACCATACTGTTGTCACCGCGACCGCCCTGCCTTGCGCGTCGAAGGCGACGAGGTTGCGCGATGTCCCTGCGAAGGGCCCGGCGGTCATCGCCAGCCAGCGGTTGACGAGCGTCTGCCTCACGACATCATCGAGTGGAGTGCCCCGGAACGCGGACCAGTGCACTCCTACCCATTCTCCGGCCCGGTCCTCGTCGATGGTCTCGATCAGGGTGCAGGTCGGCTGGACAGGTGCGGAGAGATCCAAGCGCAATGGAATCCACGGTTCGTCCTCTTGCCAGCCTCGTTGTCCCAGGATTCGCGTCAGAGCGCTGGCGCCTCGTGCCTCCACCGTCGCCTGTCCGGAGGCGAATACGCCGACTTCAGGGTCTTCGATCGAGTCTGCGATCCGCCGTGCAAGGCCGGCGTCGTCGCGTCGCGTCGGGTCGATCGCCAGACGAAGGAGCTGCGGGCCATCGAGAAGACCGATGGCGGCCGGTGTCGCACCGTCCGCCCAGATCCTTATCGCTGATGGCGTCTCGTCGGCGCCGAGCCGCGAATACCAGCCGAGGTCACCAGGATGGAGGTGGACGGGGCCTCCATCCACCTGCCATCGAGCGAGTGTCTCTCCAAGCTGCGCGAGCCGTGAAGCATCGGTCATGTTCATCTCTGCCTCCTGAAACGGTTTGCGGCCCTTGATCGAGTCCCGACAGGAAGACGACGACGGCGGTGCTGCCGCCGTCGTCGTCTCTTGGATCCCGTCACTAACGTCAGTTAGGTACGCTGATGCTCAGCCGATCAGGGCCGTGGCAACTGAGTAGCGGGCCAGTGCGGTGTACGCAGTCTTGGTGCCTGTCACGCGTACTTTAATGGCACTTCCCTTGTCCGCGGCGACCAGTTTGTACGTCTGGGCGGTGGCGCCCGAAATGGCAGTACTTCCGCGGAACCACTGGTAGGTCAACGTCACCGGGGCAGGACCCCAGGCGCCGGGTGTCGCGGTGAGCGTGCTGCCCACGGTTGCTGTGCCTGCGACGGTGGGAGTGGGCCCGGTCAGTGTGCCCGCCGTGACGGCTGCAGTCGCAGCGGAGGTCTTGGCCGCCGTCGTGAATCCGGTCTTTGAGCCCGTGACTCGAACGGTCATGGTCTTGCCCAGGTCAGCGGCAGCCAATGAGTACGTAGCTGAGGTGGCGCCCGTGATCGCGACGCCGCTCCGGTACCACTGGTACGCCAGCGTCACAGGGGCAGGACCCCACGCGCCTGGCACAGCCGTGAGGACCGAACCAACTTTCACCGTCCCGGACACCGTCGGTACCGGCGCGGTTAACGTTCCCACCGCGACGGCGGCAGTGGCTGCGGAGGTTTTCGCCGCCGTCGTAAATCCGGCCTTCGTGCCTGTGACCCGAACGGTCATGGTCTTACTCAAGTCAGCGGAAGCCAGGGAGTAGGTAGCTGAGGTGGCGCCCGTGATCGCGACGCCGCTCCGGTACCACTGGTACGCCAGCGTCACAGGGGCAGGACCCCACGCTCCGGGAACAGCCGTCAACACCGAACCAACTTTCGCTGTCCCGGTCACCGTCGGCACCGGCGCGGTCAACGTTCCCACCGCTACGGCCGCAGTTGCAGCGGAAGTCTTCGCCGCCGTCGTAAACCCGGCCTTGCCGCCCGTAACCTGGACGGTCATGGTCTTACCCAAATCCGCGGCAGCCAATGAGTAAGTAGCTGACGTGGCCCCGGTGATCGCGACGCCGCTCCGGAACCACTGGTAGGTGAGCGTCACTGGGGCAGGTCCCCACGTCCCGGGAACCGCAGTGAGCACAGAGCCAACCTTCGCTGTCCCGGACACCGTCGGCACCGGTGCCGTCAACGTGCCCGCCGCGACGGCTGCAGTCGCAGCGGAAGTCTTCGCCGCCGTCGTAAACCCGGCCTTGGTGCCCGTGACCCGAACGGTCATGGTCTTACCCAGATCGGCGGCAGCCAGAGAGTAGGTAGCTGACGTAGCCCCGGTGATCGCGACGCCGCTCCGGAACCACTGATAAGCCAACGTCACAGGGGCAGGACCCCACGTCCCGGGAACAGCTGTCACGACAGAACCGACCTTCGCCGTTCCGGACACCGTGGGAACCGGAGCGGTCAACGTGCCCGCCGCAACAGTGACAGAGGCCTGGCCGTAATAGGGCTGGAGCGGCCAGTCGTGGACGCTGAGTCGTACGGTGACTTTTTTGCCGGCGTCGGAGGTTTGCAGAAGGAACGTGGGCCCGTTTGTCCGGTAGTCCTGCACACCGTTGACGAACCAGTCGTAATACGGGCCAAAATCAGGGGCGGGGTTCAAGGTGCCGTGGTCAACGGTCAGGGTGTTCCCCGCGCTGGGCGTGCCCAGGAGGGTAAAGGGCTTGGAAGATGTGACAGCCTCGGCTCCGGATTTGCCGCCGTGGACCGAGGTGGTGTGCGGGGCGTATCCGGTCTTGGTTCCGGTGACTTTTGCCCAGATGTCGTACCCGGCATCAGCCGCGGTGGGGGTGTAGACAGTGGTGGTGGCGCCGGCGATGTCCTGTAGTTCGGAATTATCCTTGGAACGCTGCCACTGGTAGGCGAGGGTCACCGGAGCCGGTCCCCAAACGCCGGGATCGACCGTCAGTTTCTGTCCCGCCTGGGCTGAACCGTAAACGTAGGGCCTATCGGGTGTCAGCGACAGCCCTGCTACGTCCAGCTGCATGGTGAGCTTTACCCGCTGGCCGGCAGAAGTCGCTGTCAGAACGGTTGCCGTGTCCTTGGTGGGCGTGTTGTCGTAGCACTCGGCTTTGTACCGCTTATCGCGGGGCGCGCCCTCGTAGACCGTGTCCGAGACGCAGAGCTTGTACTTCTTGCCTACTGTCATGCGCCAGTAGATCTTGCCCTGCGCATTCGAGGTCAGCGGGCCCATCTGGGGCCCTTCCCAGGCTGCCGTTGCGTCGTTGTAGACCCACGGGATATACCCGACGTCGGCAATCGGCGCACCCGCCGGGTCGACGACAGTGGCCTCCATGAGGGTTTCATCCTTGAGGACGAAGTTCACATTGGTCCATGCGACTCCGGCGGGGACGGTAGCGACCGTGTAAGTGTCCACGGTGCCGGTGCCGGTCCAGTACTGCTCCAGGTAGAGGCGCTGGCCCGACTCATCCCGAACGCTGATGTAGGCCTGGTTGGGCGGGATCTTGGTGAGGGTGAAGTAGCCGTTGGCGTCCGGCTTGGTGCTGCTCACTTGTCCGCCGTTGTTGGGTGATGCTGAGACGGACACCGCAGTCAGCGGCTGGCCGGCCTTGTTGGTGACCCGGCCAGTCATGCTGCCGAAGGCTTCCAATTGCGGGTTGTACGTGGTGGTGGGGGCAGCATCGGTAACGGCAACCGGCGTGGAACCGTAGGAGCTTGATTGGTTCGAGTTCCACTCTGAGGCGTACGTCGCGGAGCAGGGCCCGCTGCTGCAGGTGGTCCATATTTTGTAGCTGCCGGAAGCCGGCACCGTGAAACTGTAGGAGCCATCGGGAGCAGACCACGCACCGGCAACGAAGTCGGCCCGGTCGTCATTGGTGTACGCACCCACCCAAACGTCGCCCAGCGCAGTGGCCGTTGCGGTGGCTGTCAGTTTTCCCTTGACAACGCCCTTGAAGGTGTAGGTCGCGGCCGAGGCGGGCGCGATCCCGGCGAAGAGACCCGCGGCCACCAAAGCGACAGCCGCCAGGATGGCCCACACCCCCTGCCGTGTTCTGTGGAACGGATGGTCGGCGGCAGGTCGCGGCAACGGCATGGGTAAGGTCCTTTTCCCCAAAAAAGTGACTGAAGGGACCGAGCGGTCCTCTGCCATCGTAGGCGTCGTCCCGCAGCAGTGCCATGGGGAGTTCTATACGGCGGCGAGCGGCTGCTGTTCGAGTCCTTCCAGACGCGCTTGAAGTTCGTCGGAGGTCGGGGGGGTGGCGCCGGCCCGGCTGACGGTGATCGCTGCGGCCAAGGCTGCGGTCTGTCCGATGCTTTCGAGGGCTGGTGAAGCAAACGCCTTTTCGCCTCTGGCCAACAGTTCAAAGATGAGGGCCGCCATGTAGGAGTCGCCGGCGCCGATGGTGTCTGCAACGTGGGTCTTCGCTGATGGGACGTTGAGGCGTGCTCCGGGTGTGGCCAGGAGCGCACCTTCAGCGCCTCGGGTGATGACGGCCAGCCGGGCCCCGTGATTCAGGAGTCGGGAGGCGACGTCGTCCAGGGAGGATGCGGGGTACAACCAGTGCGCATCTTCGTCACTGAGTTTGATGACGTCGGTGAGGGGGAGCAGGTCCTCGAAAATCTGCTTGGCTTCGGCATGGCTGCCAAGGAGGGCCGGGCGGATGTTGGGGTCGTAGGTGACCAGGCAGGAGTCGTGGCTTTGTTCCAGAAGCGTGCGCACAGTAGCGGCTCCCGGGGCCAGGAACGTGGCGATGGATCCGGTATGGAGGACTTTCGGGATCGTGGCCGGTGCTACGGGTGCAAGTTCCCAGCGGATGTCGAACTCGTAGCTGGCCGAGCCGTCCGTTGCCAGCGTTGCGGTGGCCGTGGCGGTGCGCTCCAGGGATGTTGATCCGGGAAGCAGCCGGACACCTGCGCTGTGGAGGTGGGTGGTGATGGCGGTGCCGTGTTCGTCCTCGCCGATCGCTGTGAGGAGCCCGGTCGGTACCCCGAGGCGGCCCAGGCCGTAGGCGACATTGGCGGGGGAACCGCCAGGGTAGCTGATGGTTCCTTCCCGGGTGTTCACAATATCGACCAGGGCTTCGCCGATGACGAGGACGTCCGGTTGGTTATGGGCAAAGTCGCCTGGGTGAAGGTTGTGCATCTCGGTTCTTTCGTCGGGTTGCTGGTGGGACGGGGGAGGCATGGGTCCGTCCGCAGACCGGTTGGCAGGTCTGCGGACGGAGAATAGGGTTTCCGATGGGTCGGAAGGCCCGGACGGAAGGCCCGGTGTGGCGCTTAGGCTTTGGCCGCGCCTGTCATGATGGCGACGGCGTCGGTCATTGTGTGTGATTGCGGGGTGATGGTTGCCGCGCATTTGCCGAGGCGCTGGATGTGGATGCGGTCTGCAACGTCGAACACATGAGGCATGTTGTGGCTGATCAGGATGACCGGCAGCCCTCGGTCGCGGAGGTCCCGGACCAGCTGGAGCACCTGGTTGGATTCGCGGACTCCCAAGGCAGCCGTCGGTTCGTCGAGAACCACCACCTTGGATCCGAAGGCCGCTGCACGGGCCACGGCGACGGCTTGGCGCTGGCCACCGGAGAGATTCTCGACCGGCACGGTGACGTCCTGGAGAGTGGAGATGCCAAGCCGGCTCAGCTCTTCCTTGGCTTTCCTGCGCATGCCCTTGGTATCGAGGATTCGGAACAGGCTTCCCAACGGTCCGGGGAGTCGCTCTTCCCGGCCGAGAAACAGGTTCGAGGCAACATCGAGGGCCGGCGAAACAGCCAGGTTCTGGTAAACAGTTTCGATGCCGTGGACGCGGGCGTCCTGCGGCCGTTTGAAGTGAACCTGCTGTCCGGAGACGAAGAGTTCACCGGTGTCGGGAACTTCGGCGCCGGTGAGGCATTTGATGAGTGTGGACTTACCGGCGCCGTTGTCGCCGATGATGGCCAGAACCTCGCCGGGGTAGAGGTCCAAGCTGACACCGTCGAGACCGACGACGCGGCCGAAGGTCTTGACGAGGTTCCTGGCCTTGAGGATGGGCTCGCGGGTTTCGGTGCGGGGGGCTTCAAAATCTGTGGTGGTCATGACTTGACCTTTCGGATCCATTGATCGACGGACACGGCAATGATGATCAAGATGCCTACGGCGAGGGTCTGGTAGAGCACGTCCAGGCCAGCGAGGGAGAGGCCATTGCGGAAGACGCCAACGATCAGGGCTCCGAGAAGCGAGCCCCAGATGGAGCCACGGCCGCCGAAGAGGCTGGTGCCGCCAATCACGACGGCGGTGATGGAGTCCAGGTTCAGGTCGACGCCGGCGTTAGGGCTGGCGGCATTGGTACGGCCGATCTGGATCCAGGCGCCGACGGCAAGGACTGCACCGGCAGCAAGGTACACGCTCATCAGGACGCGGTTGACGGGAATGCCGGCCAGCCGGGCTGCTTCCTTGTCATCGCCCACGGCGTAGACGTGCCGTCCCCAGGCGGTCTTGCCCAGAATGAACGCTACGGCCACGTAGAGGAGGAGCATCATGACCACACCAGTGGAGATCCGGACGGGGCCGATCGGGAAGGTGCTTCCCAGCCAGGTGAGCATTCCTGGCATCGCGGAGCCGCGCACGGTGCTTCCGCCAGAGTAGAGCAGCGTCAGAGCGATGAAGATGTTCAATGTTCCCAGCGTCACGATGAACGGTGGCAGCCGGAATCTTGTGACCAGGAAGCCGTTTAATGCTCCTGAACCAAGGCCGACGACCAGGCCTGCCAGCAGCGCAACAGGCCCTGGAATGCCGTTGCTGACCGCAAGTTGTGCGATCACCATTGAGGACAGGATCATGACCGCGCCTACGGAGAGGTCAATGCCTGCTGTCAGGATGATCAGCGTCTGGGCGATCGCCAAGGTGCCCACCACGGCAACCTGTTGAGTAATCAGGGACAGGTTCTCAACGCGCAGGAAGCGATCATTGAGGAGCCCGAAGACCACCACGGCGATCAGCAGCACAATAGCCGGGCTGAGTGCTGGGTATCGGTGGAGGAGATTGCGGATTCTGCTGAGGGGCGTCTGGCGGTCGAGGAATTCCTCGGCCAGGTCAGCATGCCCCGCGCTCGGGGGGCCGGCGGTCTGTTGCTGGGTCACTTGGGTTGCTCCTGAACTTCCATGTTCTGTAACTGCTGGGCATGCGGGGAGACGCTGGTTGGAGCGTCTCCCCGCCTAGGAACGGGTTACTTGCCCCAGCAGATCTGGGATGCTTCGGTGGTGGTGATGCTCTTCACGCCGTCTGCGGGCTTGTCAGTGACGAGCTCGACGCCGGTGTTGAAGAAGTCAAGACCCTCTGAGTTGGCGGGCTTTTTGCCGGTCTTTGCCAGATCTACGATGGCTTTTACGCCCAGCTCGGCCATTTTGACCGGGTACTGCTGAGCCGTTGCGCCGATCACACCGGACTTGACGTTGTTTACACCTGAGCAGCCGCCGTCAACGGAGACGATCAGGACGTCCTTTTCCTTGCCCGCGGACTTCAGGGCCTCGAAAGCACCTGCGGCAGCGGGCTCGTTGATCGTGTAGACAACGTTGACATTGGGGTTCTTGGCCAGCAGGGTCTCCATCGCGGTACGTCCACCGTCTTCGGCTCCTTGGGAAGCCTGGCTGCCGACGATTTCGTAGTCGCCGCCCTTGCCGCCGGTATACGTTCCCGTCTTGGCTTCGTCGCCGTTCTTCTTCTTATCCGCGGTGTCGATGCCGAGGCCGGTCAGGAAGCCCTGGTCGCGGTTGTAGTCCACCGAGACCACCTTGTCGTCAAAGAGATCGATGAGGGCGATGACAGCTTTCTTGCCCGCCAGTTGCTGGGCGGTCCACTTGCCGATGAGCTCTCCGGCGTTGAAGTTGTCCGTGGCAAACGTGATGTCAGCGGCGTCGGCCGGGTCCGGCGGGGTGTCCAGCGCAATGACGAACAAGCCCGCGTCCTTGGCCTTCTTCAGGGCATCCACTACCGAGGGGCCGTTGGGGGTAATCAGAATGCCCTTGTCACCCTTGGAGATCGCATTCTCAATGGCCTGGATCTGGGTGTCCTCGTCGCCGTCGGCCTTGCCGGCCGCAAGCTTAAGGTCGACGCCGTCCGCCTCGGCGGCCTTCTTCGCGCCGTCCTGCATGGAAACGAAGAACGGGTTGGAGGTGGTCTTGACGATCAGCGAAACACCGATCTTCTCGTCGGAGCCTCCGCTGGATGAAGGGGAGGAGCTGCCTCCGCAGGCTGTCAGGCTAAGTGTGCCGAGGGTCAGGACTGCGCCGACGGCAAGAAGACGGTTCCGGGTGGACCGCGTGACTCTGGAACTCAACATTGAAACTCCTGGTTTTGTGGCTGTTGGCGGCGCATTTCTGCGGCTGACAACGTTGTCATGGAACATGTAAGCAAGCTCACACGATAGAGTCAAGTATTAAATCGAGTCGAGGAGCAGCAAGTTGACAACGATGTCTAATCGTTACCAGTCCGACTCCGGACGCAAGCGCCCCACCATGAAGAATGTTGCCGATCTCGCGGGCGTTGGGATTAAGACAGTTTCCCGCGTCGTGAACGATGAGCCGGGCGTCTCCGAGGCGACCCGCCAGCGGGTCATACGGGCGACGGAACAGCTGCAGTACCAACTGGACATCACGGCGGGCAGCCTGAAGCGTTCCGGACGCAAGACCCAGTCCATCGGCTTGCTGCTTCCGAGCGTTTCCAACCCATTCAGTGGGGAGATCCACAGGGCCATGGAAGACGCCTTGGCTGTGCGCGGCATTGCCGTCTTCGCTGCAAGCCTGGATGACGATCCCGACCGGGAGAGGAAACTCATTTCGGCTTTCCTGGGCCGCCGGGTCGATGGGCTTGTGCTGACTACCATCGCCAAGAGCCAGGCGTACATGATTCCGGAGCACTCCCGCGATCTGCCACTGGTATTCGTTGACCGTGAGCCCGCGGGCATTGAGGCCGACGCGGTAGTGACTGATAACGAAATTGGTGCGGCAAAGGCGGCGTCCCATCTCATCAAGCATGGGCATACCCGGCTGGCTTACCTTGGCGACCGGACTGATATTCAGACTGCCGGGAGGCGCCGGTCAGGGTTCCTGGATGGCGTGGGACAAGCAGGCGTTTCCACGTCCGGGATCGCCGTTCGTGAAAACCTGCATGACGAGGAAACCGCATGCCGGGCCGCTCACGAGCTGCTTACCTCAGAGAACCCGCCGACGGCGATATTTTCCAGTCAGAACTTGGTGACGTTCGGGGCCATGCGGGCTCTAAAAGCCCTTGGACTGCATCACAAGGTTGCCCTCATTGGATTTGATGATTTCACCCTGGCCGACATGATGGACCCCGGGATCACAGTGATCGCCCAGCATCCCGAACGCATCGGCAAGCTTGCGGCTGAGCGGATCCTTGCAAGGATCGATGGCGACCAGAGCCCTGCCCAAACGTATGTCATCCCAACCGAACTGATAGAGCGGGGTTCCGGCGAAATCCGGCCCCAAGCTGACGCAGGCAAATAGCTGAGCAATCCGAAACCAACCGAGCAAAGGACTGGCCATGACCAAGACACTGTACGCAGAGTTCACCGTCAAAGAAGGCAGTGAAACCCGGGTCGCGGAAATGATGGCAACGCTGACGGAACACGTCCGGAACGAACCGGGAAATGTGATGTTCCTGCCGTACACGCGGGAAACCAACCCGCGGGAGTACTTCGTCTTCGAGGTGTACCGGGACGAGCAGGCCTTCCAAGAGCACATCGGGGCCGATTACGGCCGGGAGTTCAACGCCGAACTTGCCGATCACATAGAGGGCGACGGTTCCGCCCTGACCTGGCTGAACCCACTGATCCAACCGTAGAAGCAGGGGCGGCGGCCAGGCGAAAGCCGGCCGCCGTCCCTCGCTACGGGTAGTGCGTTACTTCTTTCCGGGAAGGAACATTGCTCCTTCCATGGGGGTCACCGTGAGGGACTTCAGTTGCGCTGTTCCACCCTCTGCAAAGAGGGTCATCCGGTCAGCGCCGGCGTTCGGAAATACTTGATCGGTGATGGTCCGGAGACCGTCGCCGGAGAACACTTCCACCGATGAGCGGTCTACATACACCCGCAGGGTGACATTGCCCTTTTGGTCCAGTGCGACAGGGGCGTCCTCAACTGAAGCGAAGGTTGGGTGGAAAGCGGTGTTTCCCGATGTCGTGCGGTCAACGAAGACCTTACCGGTGATGGAGTCATAGCCGATGGCGGTGGAGGAGTTGCCGTCGCCCAGTACGGTGATGCCTGACTTTTTCGCCGTGCCGGGTGCGAACGTGATGTCCACGCGCTGGACCTGACCTGAAGTGGCAGAGGGCAGCGGGGTTGTTCCGGCCTTGATGGCACCGCCCTTCTTGTCCGTGTAGCTGGGCTTTGTCGCGAGCTTGTCCACCTGCTTGACCACGCTTTGGGCAAGGCGTGGTCCATCAGGTGTCTGCGTCAGCTGCACCTCCCGGGGCAACGACATGGCACTGCGCCAGGGGTTGGTGGGGATGGTGTTGGCGTAATCCCAGTTGTTCATCCAGCCCAGCATGACCCGCTTGTTGTCGGGCATGTTCGAGAACGAAACGGCCGCGTAGTAGTCGCGTCCGTAGTCCAGCCAGTCATAAGACTCCAGCTTGGACTTCGCTGCTGTGGAGCTGGCTGTGAACTCATCCGCGAGGATGTGCCCCCATCCGAATCTGTTGTTGTCGACAACCTTGATGTGTGCCTGCTGGCCAACGAATTCCCTGGTATCCCACGAGGCCCAATCCAAGCTTTCGCTGTCGTTGCCGGTAGCGGTACGGACCACTTGTCCGTTGACAACCAAGTTCACCGTTTCTTCATCGGACCTGGCGACGGCGGCTGTGTCAGTGAGCATGACGTGATCAAGAGTCATGTGGCCCCACCCGCCGGTAGCTTCGTCAACGACTCGCAGCTGTGCCTTCTCGCCGGCGAACTCCGAGACATCCCAGCCTTTCCAGTTCAGCAATCCCGCGTTATCACCGGCCAGGGAGCGGACTACATTGCCGTTGACCAGCAACTGGACGGCCAGGGTCTGGCCTGAGTCCGCTGTTCGGTTGCCGCCTCCCACCAGCATGGACATGAAGTCCTTGGTGATGGGGAACTCGGGGGAGGTCAAGGTGCCTTGGCGGTCATCACCGGGTACGGCGCCTGTTTCGAAGGTGTTGATTCGCTTGGCGCCGATGTAGAAGTCCCCGCCGCTGGTGGCCGGCTGGTAATTGGGGGTCAGGTCGCCTGTCCCCGTCCAGCCTGCATCGGCCAGCGTTGTGCCATTGGGAACCTCGAAGCCGTCAAACTTCAGCTCTCCCGGGGGCGGGGTGTTGTCCAACTTGTCGGAGACGCGGGGGTGCTTACCGCCGCCGATGAGGAAGTTAAGGTAGTCGTCGCTCACGGTGAAGGTTGGTGACTGCATGGAACCCAGGGGCCAGTCGCCGTCGTTGAATGAGTTGATCAGTCCTGTTCCTCCGAATCCGGTCACCGGGCTCTGGCTGGGCAGGGATCCGGGCGCGGGAGCGTCACCGAAAGGACCGTTCTTCCAGTTGCCTGGTTCGTTGTTTATGGTCCATCCGTTGTAGGTGCCGTCGTTGAAGCCTGCCATGACCGTGCCGGCGGGTACCTCGGCCACTGGTTCGGTGGTTTCGGAGGTGAACGTGGTGCCGTCAAAGTTGCCCACGAAGTATTGACCGGCCGATCCTCCCGCAACACCGCCGGGGTTGATGTTGACCACCATGACCCACTTGATGTTGTTCTTATCCCCATCCACCGCCAGCGGGAACAAGTCAGGGCATTCCCACTGGCCGCCGGTAGCGTTGGCCGGCCCGAATTCGCTCAGGGCAGTCCAGTCCTTGAGGTTGCCGGACTTGTAGAGGAGCACCTTGTGATCCTGCGATTCGACGACGGTCATGACCCAGTAGCCACCGCCGGACGGGTTGTCGTACCAGAAGACCTTGGGGTCCCGGAAGTTGGCAGAATTGCGGTTCAGCACCGGGTTTCCTGAGTATTTGGTCCAGGTCTGGCCATCATCCAGGCTGTAGGCCAGGGACTGGGCTTGCAAGCCCCGATGCGGGGAAGCTTCCTTGTAGGCGCTGGTGTAGATGGCCACCAAGGCGGGGTTTTCTTTGGTCCCGAAGCCTGTTGTGTTGTCCTTATCCACCACAATGCTGCCGGAGAATACGTCCTCCTGCGCGTCGGTGGGCAGTGCCAGGGGCTGCTCTTGCCAGTGAACCAGGTCCTTCGACGTCGCGTGACCCCACGACATGTTCCCCCAGGTGTTGCCGGAGGGATTGTGTTGGTAGAACAGGTGATAAACCCCCTTGTGGAAAACCATTCCATTGGGATCGTTCATCCAATTTTTCGCTGGCGTGTAGTGGTAAGCAGGTCGAAAGTCCTCACTTCCCACCCCCGGTGCCGCAGAGGCTGGTGCCACGCCGGCCATGATGCCCGAAAGCGTCAGGCCCGCCAGCGTCAATGCAGACGTCGCTGCCCGCATCCTACTGATCGTGAATTTAGTCATTGTTCTTCCAAGTCGCCCTTCATCGCGCGTGCCTATCCCCACATAGACAACGTTGTCAGTGCGTTGAAAGCTACGATAAGTCCACCGGACAAGTCAACGGTCGTTCGGGATGTCTGCAGGTGGTTGCCACCGCGGATCTCAGTGACCTGAACTCACTGATGGAGCTGTTCGAAAACGCGGATGGCGTGATCCACCTCGGGGGAATTCCTGATGAGGCGGATTTCCATGACTTGGCGGAGGTGAATATCGTCGGCACATATCACGTTCTCGAGGCTGCCCGACGTGCCGGGGTGCCTCGAGTGGTCTACGCCAGCAGCAACCGATTGACGGGTATGTACTCAGCCGGCGATCCGGTCTCATCGGACATGCCACCCCGTCCCGATGGCTTCTACGGAGTTTCGAAAGTCGCGGGAGAAGCCCTGTGCCGGCTCTACGCGGACAAATTTGGCATCAGTACCATCGCCGTACGTATCGGCAGCTACGAACATCGACCGGGTTCCGCCCGCGAGCAGCGGACCTGGCTTAGCCCGTCAGATGCGGTTCGGGCTTTCCTCGCCACGATGACCACCGCAGAACACGTCGCCGTCTTTTACGGCGTCTCCGCGAACACCGGCCGGTGGTGGGACCTAAAGGCGGGAGACGCCGTCGGGTTCATTCCTGAGGATGACGCAGCCCGATGGGGAGCGGCGGAGGATTATGATCCAAACCTGCCTCAGGGCGGGATCTACGCGAGCAAAGGGTACTCCATCGACAAGATGTCCTTGTAGCAGGGGGTGCTTAGCGCTGCGACGGCGCGAAAGCGATCTCCTCGGTGCGGGCAATGCCTCGCTCAATGGCCGCCTTGTCGATGCCCAGAAGCGTGGTGAGCCACATGCCGTTTTGCACAACAACGATGTCGGCCGCCCGCTCCCTGCATTCTTCGGGAGACAAGCCGGAAATGGCATTCCCGATCAATGCCGCAAGCCCTTGGAGATACCGGTCAAAAGCTGCGGCATTGATCTGTGCAAAGTCCTCATGTGCCTGGGCCAGGGCCCACAGATGAAGGCGGAGGGACAGATACGGCGTGGTCAGGAGCCCTGGGTCCGCAACCCTACGGAGAGACTCGCGGAGTTGTTCGTCCGGGGTGGAAGTGGGCGAAGGCTCCACCAAGAGGAGGTCGTGCTCTTCAATCTGGTGGAGCACCGCGCGGATCAAACTCGATTTGTCTTCGTAGTAGTAATTCACCAGCCCCAAGGCGACGCCGGCTTCCCGTGCCACGGCACGCATATTGATGCCCGAAATGCCGTGGCGGGACAGTAGTTCCAGTGCCGCTTCAAGAATGCGCTTCTGTCTGTCAACCTGTTCGCCGGACTTGACGGTGCTTGTACCCATCCGGCCAGACTATTGCCTAAGCCAGATCAGCGCATCCTGACCATTCAGAGGTTCCTTTCCGCGTAAACCCGCAGCGCATCCCGGACGAAGGCCGCCCCTGTTTCACCGCCATAATTGGCGGCAAACCTCGGATCAGCGACGTACATCTCGCCGAGTCCCGTGACGTAACCCTTGACGTCTCCGCCGGGTGCCGTCGTCGGGGTTCCCGGAATTCCGCGAAGCCATTCGACGTGGCGCCGTGCAAGATCCTGCGCTTCAGCGCTGTCCGGTGCTACGCCTGATTCGGCGGCGGTTATCCAGTCCGTGCCCAGCTTTTGTGAGCGGTCTTTCCACTGCTGCTTCTCGTCGGCGCTCATTCCGCGCCACCACGCATCGCTGGCGGCGTAAGCATCCTTGCCCCAGCGCTCCTCCACCTCGTCCTTGTACTGAGTGTGGTCGAAGCCATCAAACATGTTCTGTGCCATGTACTTTCCATCCCCTTTCATTGTGTCGATGGTCTGCCGGACGGACGCGATCTGCCGGGTCAGCCTGTCCTGCTCCTGCGCGAGCCATTCCAGATGGCTGCGTAAAGCTTTGACGGTGTCCGTCTCTCGATCGAGAACTTCGGCGATGGCCGGGAGGCCAAGCCCCAGTTCCCTGAGCAGGAGGATGCGCTGGAGTTGGACCAGGGCCGGACCGTCATAGTAGCGATAGCCGTTATGGCCGGTCCGGCTTGGTTTCAGCAGCCCGATGTCGTCGTAGTGACGCAGCGTGCGGCTGGTGGTTCCTGCGATTTTGGCGATTTCCTGAATTGACCAGTCCATACGTCCTCCGTCCTGTGCCTGTTCTTTGACAGTAGGGGTTGACGTTACGTCAAGGTCAAGGGGATGGCTGCCAGCACTTAGTCGGCCAGGATCAGGTAGAGGGCGCGGCGGGTTTCGTCCAGCTTTTCAATGGCTGCCTGGCGCTGTTCATCGGTGGCGGCTGAGCGGAACTGGTGGACGACGCCCATGAGCTTGCCGACGCTCTGGTGGAAGGCGGCGGCGGTTCCGTCGGCTTCCGTATTCCAGGCGTTGGCCAGTTCTTCCTCGTGCTCGGCAACATAGGCCTTGCCATCGTCCGTGAGCGTGAACTCGGTACGTCGGCCTTCGCCGACGGCGACGATCAGTTCTTCATCCACCAGTTGCTGCAGGGTGGGGTAGACGGATCCGGGGCTGGGACGCCATGCGCCGGATGTTTTCTCCGCGATGGTCTTGATGAGGCCATAGCCGTTGGAAGGAGCCTCCGCCAAGAGCGAGAGAATCGCCGCCCGGACGTCGCCGCGGTTGGCTCGGCGGGAGCCGCCAGGACCGAAGCCCCGTGGGCCGAATCCGGGTCCAAAGCCGGGGCCAAAACCGCCCGGTCCGAAGCCCGGGCCAAACCCGCCGCCTCCGTGTCCGCCCGGTCCTCGTCGGCCCTTGCCCCGGTTAAAGCGGCCTCGGCCGTGTCCGGGTTCGGGGTGTCCGTGGTCGTGCTCGGGGAATGGGTTGCCGTGTTCGTTGATGCCTTTCATAACAGCATCGTCCTTTCGGTTGTCCTTACGCCGAAGGATTATCGGCGATAGTTAACGATATATCGGTGACTATCGCGACGTCAAGAGGTGAAATCGGGAGGTGATAGAGCGTGGGCGGGAAGGGCGCGGGAGGTGATAGAGCGTGGGCGGGAAGGGCGCGGGAGGTGAGAGAGCGTGGGCGGGAAGGGCGCGGGAGGTGAGAGAGCGCTGGCGGGAAGGGCGCGGGAGGTGATAGAGCGTGGGCGGGAAGGGCGCGGGAGGTGAGAGAGCGCTGGTTAACGCACGACGGCGGGTGCGGACTTCCGTACGGAAGCCGGCACCCGCCGTCGTGGTCACTGGCGAAGAGTGGTTACTGGCGAAGCGTGGTTGGTCCTGCAGCGTCTATTTCCACCACGTATCAAAGATCGTGACCGGAACTGTTCTCTTGTGGCGCGTGCGGAGATACTTCTGTTCGATCAGTTCCGCGGCGTCCTGGGGGATGTCGCGGCCTTCGAGGTAGTCGTCGATCTGGTCGTAGGTGATGCCGAGCTCGTCTTCGTCGGTGCGGCCTGGCTTGTTATCCAGGAGATCGGCGGTGGGAACCTTTTCCCAGACCCGAGAAGGTGCGCCGAGTTCGGCCAGGAGGGTGCGGTTCTGGCGCTTGTTCAGGCCGAACAGCGGCAGGATGTCCGCGCCGCCGTCGCCGAACTTCGTGAAGAAGCCCGTCACTGACTCTGCGCCATGGTCAGTGCCGATCACTAGGTAGTTGTGTTCGCCGGCCAGTGCATATTGGGCGATCATGCGCGCGCGGGCTTTCGTATTGCCCTTATGGAAATCGGAGATCGGTGCCCCCGTGGTCTTTTCGAATTCGTCCTCGAAACCGTCCACGGCCTGGGAAATGTTGTAGGTCCACTCGGTCTTGGCCTTGATGAAATCGAGGGCCGCCTGCGCGTCGTCTTCGTCATGCTGGATGCCGTAGGGGAGTCGGACGGCCACGAAGTTCGCTTCAACGCCTTCGGCTTCGAGTTCCTCGACGGCCAATTGCGCCAAGCGGCCGGCAAGCGAGGAATCTATGCCGCCGGAGATACCAAGAACGAATCCCTTGGTGTGTGTCGCCTTCAGGTAATCCTTCAGGAAATCAACGCGCTTGCGGACCTCCTCTGCAGGGTTGATCCGGGGCTGGACGCCCATTTCTTCAATGATCTTTTCCTGGAGTTCGCGCATGGTCCAACACTAGTCAGCCCGGTCACCCAGGCTCAACCATGTTGCGCCGCGATTCGGGCTAATCGGAAGGAACCGGACCCGTTGAGCCGCGGACTGTGAGATGGGTGGGCATGACCGAGCGATTCCGGTTCCCGCCACCGGCGAGCGGGTTCAACTGGGCCAGCAGCATGGACACGGCCACCCGGCCGGCCTGCTCGATCGGCGAGCTCATGGTGGTCAGGGGAGGGTTGCAGAAATCCGCGCCAAAGATATCGTCGCAACCCACGATGCTCATATCTTCAGGCACCCGGAGGCCGCGTTCGCGGAGTCGTTGCAGCATCCCGATGGCGATGAGGTCATTGAAGACGATGCACGCCGTGACTCCGCTGTGGACGGCAGCATCCGCAGCAGCAGCGCCGGATTGGGTTTTGGGTGCGAAGGGGCCAAGGCGGCGGACCTCAACTCCGCGTTCCTCCGCGGCTGCTGACAGTGCGGCCCAGCGCCGGGCACTGGACTGCGAAACGGCGGGACCGGAAACGTAGGCAACGGACGTGTGGCCCCATGAAATCAGGTGGTCCAGGGCCTGCGGCATGGCTGAGGGGGTGTCGATGATGACTGCGGGGACGCCATCGACGTCGCGGTTTACAGTGACCATGGGCATCAGGGCTGCGGCAGCGGCCAGTGCTTCATCGTTGAGGCGGGACGCTGCCACAATCACGCCGTCGGCGCTTTTGCGCAGCTGCTCCAGCGTGCTGGCCTCCACCTCGTCCGATTCTTCGGTATCCACGAGCAACTGCGTGTAGCCGGCGGCCTTGAGCTGCAACTGGGTGCCTCGGATGAGGTCGAAGTAGAACGGGTTGGTGATGTCCGGAACCAGGACTCCAACAGCTCCGGTCTTCCCTGAACTCAGGGCTTTCGCCTGCGAGTTGGGCGTGTAATTAAGCTCGACGGCGGCAGCTTGGATCCGCTCGCGGGTGCGGATATTGACGCGCTCCGGGTTGGCAAGGGCCCTCGAAACAGTGGATGCCGCGACGCCGCACAGCGCAGCGATGTCGTGGATGGTGGCAGGCCGGCCTGTTGCCATGGGTTGCGTCGCCACGGGCGTTCCTCTCTGAACGACAAGATCATCCGGCTGTGACCACTGCCACACCGTGAGTCAAATATGCCACATGATGGCAGCGCATGGCAATCGGTTGTCAAAAGTGTGCCAAGGTGGCTAAACTCGTGATGACAAGACACTCCTGTGAACTGCGTCACCGTGCTCCGACCGGTGGCGTCGCAGGGCTACCTAGGAGAATTCGTGACCCACCCCCAAGCCGTGTGGAGCCTGTCCGGTTTCGGCGACGAAGTAGATCCAGATCCCGCTATCCAAGCCGCCGTGCTGCTGGCCCTCGGCGCGAGCCACCTTGAAGTCCGCAGTGCCTGGGGCGTCAACGTGTCCGAACTGGAGCCGGAAGCTGTCCAGCGACTGAAGGCGATCCTCGACGACAAGGGCCTCAAGGTCTCGGCTGTAGCCAGCCCCATCGGCAAGGTGGATGTCAGCCTGCCGGTGGAGCATGAGCTTGGACGCCTCCGCCGGATCATCTCGGTCGCGAAAGCCCTGGACACCAAGTACGTACGCATCTTCTCCTTCTACCGGGGCGAGGCCCAGGGCCAGGAGGAGATTCGGGATGCCGTGATGGAGCGCATGAAGGCCTTGGCTTCCGAGGCGGCCGCCCATGATGTGGTTCTGCTTCACGAAAACGAAAAGGGTATCTACGGCGACACCCCTGAGCGTGTCCTGGACATCATGGAAACGGTGAACTCCCCGGCCCTGCGCGTCGCATGGGACAACGCCAACTTCGTCCAGGTGGGCGTCAAGCCGTACACCGAGGGCTACGCCTTGCTGCGCCCGTACCTGGAGTACTTGCAGGTGAAGGATGCGATCGCCACCACTGGCGAGGTTGTTCCTTCCGGCGAAGGCGACGGCGAGCTGGATGCCACCATCGCTGCATTGGCCGCCGACGGGTACAAAGGCTTCGCGTCGCTGGAGCCGCACCTTGCCAGCGCCCACGAACTGGGCGGCTACTCCGGCCCTGTGGCTTTCGGCGTCGCAGCCAGGGCGTTCGCCGGCCTGGCCGCCAAGAACAACGTCACCCTCGCCTGAGACCGGCAAGCAGGATCAGCACTCAGCTCCACCAGCATCCAGCTCCACCAGCATCCAGCTCCACCAGCACTCAACGCATCAGCATCACCATCCGGCAGCATCATCCTTCGAAGGAGCAGGACATGCCAACAGCGGCAGTCATCGGTTGCGGCGACATTTCAACCGTTCATTTTGAGGCACTATCTGCGGTCGGGAGCGCGGAGTTGGTGGCAGTTTGCGATACCAATCCGGAAAGGTTGGAGGCGGCGGCAGCCGCCCACGGCGTCCCCGGCTATGCGGACTACCTGGACATGCTCCAGAAGGTGCGTCCCGACGTCGTGCATGTTTGTACGCCACACCACCTTCATGCCTCCGTGGCCGCCGACTGCCTTGAACGCGGCGTCCATGTGATCGTCGAGAAGCCCCTGGCCCACACGTTGGAAGAGGGGCAACGCCTGATTGAGGTGGCGGAGCGGAGCGCGGCGAAGATCGGCGTCTGCTTCCAGAACCGGTACAACGCGACCTCGCAAGCCATGCGTGAACTGCTCGACGGCGGCACCTTGGGTCAGGTGATCGGCGCCTCGGCAACCGTCATGTGGCACCGGGACGGCAGCTATTACGAAAGCCGTCCATGGCGTGGAACCTGGGCGGAGGGTGGAGGCGGCCTGATGATGAACCAGGCCATCCACACGGTGGACCTGCTGCAGTGGCTGGTGGGTGATGTTGCCAAAGTGGAGGGCCACGCGTCCACCCGTTCGTTGGGCGGCGTGATCGAGGTGGAAGACACTGCGGAGTTTGTTGCCGAGCATGTCAACGGCGCCCGCAGCGTTTTCTACGCAACCCTGGCCAATGCCGTCAATGCCCCGGTGACGCTGGACATTGTCACCGAGAAGGCAACTCTGAACCTGCGGGGCGATCTCACGGTGACCTATGCCGATGGGACCGTCGACGTCGTCCAGGAGCGGGTGGCGGAAACCGGGGGAAGGTCCTACTGGGGTGTTTCCCATCAGTTGTTGATCGCGGACTTCTACTCCACGTTGGCCCACCCTGGACCTTTCTGGATCAACCCTGCCGAGGCGGGCAAGTCCCTGGGGATCATCAAGGACATTTACGCGCAAAGCTACCCGGACATGCTCGAGCGGGTGCGCTGAACCATCCGTGCAACCGTTGGGCGAAGGGCCGGAAACCCCAGGGATTCCGGCTGTTTTCGCGTGACGTTCAGTCTCTCCAGGCGTCTCGCCCCGACGCTTGGCAACAATTTAAGAAACTTTTGACAATCGGTTGCCAAAATCAAACAAAGTCCGTACTGTAAATCTCACAACCAGAAAAGTGTGGCGCAGGCCACACGCCCCAAGCTCTGACTCGCATCAGGCAAAGACTCAGTAGGAGCCGACAATGAAGTTAGGTCCCAAGGCGGCAGCAGCCGCCATCGTCCTCAGCGCCTCCCTTGCGCTTACCGCATGTGGCGGCGGGAATGCCGGTGCCGGAACTGGTTCCTCTACCGGCGCCAAAACCGTCACGGCCCTGACGCTGGGAACCCTCCGGGACCTCACCTCCTGGGACCCGGCACAGGCTCACGTAGGCCACGCACTCCAGCCTTATCAGGCAGCCTACGACTCCCTGATCCTCCGCGAACCGGACGGCAAGCTCAGCCCCATGCTGGCAACCGCCTGGAAGTACAACGACACCAACACCAAGCTCACCGTGGACCTCCGCACGGATGTCACCTTCAGCGACGGAGCCAAGTTCGACGCCGCTGCCGCCAAGGCGAACATGGACCACTTCAAGAAGGCCAACGGCCCGCAGATGGCCCAGCTGGGTTCAGTTTCCGACATCGCCGTGGTGGATGCCGACACCATCGACATCAACCTCAGCGCACCCGAGCCGGCTCTGGAATACTTCCTCAGCCAGGCAGCGGGCCTCATGGGAAGCCCCGCAGCCCTTGGCACCGACGCCATCAAGACAGTCCCTGTGGGTTCCGGCCCGTACGTGATGGACAAAGCAGCCTCCGTCAAGGATTCCCAGACGGTCTTCAACGCACGTGACGGCTACTGGAACAAGGACCTCCAGAAGTTCAAGAAGCTCACCCTCAAGGTCCTCCTGGACCCCACCGCCCGCACCAACGCGCTGGTCTCCGGCCAGATTGACGCCACCCTCCTTGACCCCAAGAACGGCAAGCAGGCCGAAGGCGCCAAGATGAAGCTCGAAGCCAACCAGGTTGACTGGTCCGGGCTGCTCCTCTTGGACCGTGACGGCACCAAGAACCCGGCCCTGGCCAACGTCAAGGTCCGCCAGGCCATCAACCACGCCTTTGACCGCAAGACCATCCTGGACCAGGTCATGTTGGGCCAGGGCACCCCCACCTCGCAGCCGTTCGGCAAGGACAGCGGTGCCTGGAGCGAGGAACTGGAGAACTACTACAGCTACGATCCCGAGAAAGCCAAGCAGCTCCTGAAAGACTCCGGCTTTGAAGGCAAGGTCAGCATCGACGTTCCTACACTTCCCGGTGCCGAAACCCTGATCTCGGTCATGAAGCAGCAGCTTGCCGATGTGGGCATCACCCTGAACCCGGGCGCAGCCATCACCAATACCTTCACCTCGGACGTTGCCGCTCAGAAGTACCCGGCACTCTTCTACAACCTCTTCCAAGGGCAGCCAACTGTGGCGATCGACCAGATCGTCTCCACGAAGGCCCTGTACAACCCCTTCAAGACCACCACCCCTGAGCTTGAGGCCAAGATTGCGGCCGTGCGCACCGGTGGTACGGATGCCGGCAAGCTGGCCCAGGACGTCAACAAGTACGTGGTGGAACAGGCTTGGTTCGCCCCGCTGTTCCGCGTGAACCAGATGTACTACCACAACGACAAAGTGAACGTCACGCCGCAGGTCCAGCAGGCCGTTCCTTCCATCTACAACTACTCGCCCGCCAAGTAGGACCCCATGATCAAGTTCATTGCGAAAAGACTGGGCAGCGGTCTGGTGGTGTTGTTCGTCGTCTCGGTCCTCACCTTCACCCTGCTGTACACCTCCAGCGGAAGTATTGCCCAGAACATCCTGGGGGATCAGGCAACACCTGAACAGGTGGCCCTGAAGGAACAGGAACTGGGACTCGACCAGCCGCTCTTTGTCCGTTACTTCGCCTGGTTGGGCGATGCCCTGACCGGCAACCTTGGAGCCTCCTGGTTCACCTCGGAGCCGGTGGCCAACTCCATGGCCACCCGCATCCCGGTGACTATGACCATGGTTTTCACCGCAATGATCCTGATCGCCATTTGCGCAGCACTGATTGGTGTTGCCGCAGCCGTGAAGCGCGGCTGGGTGGACAGGGTGGTCCAGATTGGCGCGATCGTAGGGGACTCAATCCCCGGGTATGTGATCGGCGTGTTCCTGGTAACCATCCTGGCCATCCAGCTCGGCTTCTTCCCCGCCACCAGCACCATCTCCCCGGAGGTGGGTCCGGAGGCCTGGGTCTACTCCATGACCCTTCCGGTGATCGCTTTGCTGATCAACGGTGTGACCGGCGGTGCCCAGCAGATCCGCTCCGCCGTGATCAAGCAGCTGGAGCGTGACTACGTCCGGACGCTGCGCAGCCGCGGCATCGGAGAGCGTGAAATCCTCTTCAAGCATGTGCTGCGCAGTGCCGCACCGGCAGGCCTCACCGTCTTGAGCCTGCAATTGATCGGCATGCTGGGTGGTGTGGTGATCATCGAGCAGATCTTCGCCCTTCCGGGCATGGGTCCGCTGGCCGTCGCCGCCACCACCCAAACCGATCTTCCCGTCGTCATGGGAGTGGTGATGTACACCGTGGTGGTGGTCATCGTCGTGAACCTCCTGGTGGACATCCTCAATGGTTGGCTCAACCCGAAAGTACGTGTCTCATGAGCGACTCCGTAGATTCAGCAGCAGTATCCGCAGACTCCATGGGCGTCGCGGCCAAGGCAGGCCAGAGCGGCACGGTGGTCCGTTCCACCGTCCTGCGCCGCCTCCTGAAAAACCCCATGGGCATCGCCTCGCTGGTGATCCTGCTGACCATCGCTGCGCTGGCCATCCTCGCCCCGGTGATAGCGCCTTTCGAAGAGAACTTCGCCAATATCTCCAAGACCTTGGCAGCCCCGGACTCAGTCAACATCCTGGGCACTGACAGTGCAGGACGCGATACGTGGAGCCGGCTGCTCTTCGGCGCCCAGCTGACCTTGTTGTCCGCGTTGCTGTGTGCCGGTGTGGCCATTGCCATCGGACTCCCGGCGGGCCTGATCGCCGGCTACTACGCGGGCAAATTCGAGGCCGTCTCCAACTGGGTGGTCAGCATCCTCATGAGCCTGCCCGGCCTGATCGTCCTCCTCACCATCCGCGCAGCGTTCGGCCCGTCGGTATGGATCTCCATGATCGCCTTCGGTGTCCTGATCAGCCCGGCCTACTTCCGGCTTACCCGCACCGCCGTGCAGTCGGTCCGGAACGAGCTCTACGTGGACGCCGCCCGGGTCTCCGGCTTGTCTGACCTGAGCATCATCGCCCGCCACATCTTCTCCGTAGTCCGCGCGCCGATCATCATCCAGACCGCGGCCATCGCCGGTGTTGCCATCGCCATCCAGTCCGGACTCGAATTCCTGGGCCTGGGCGATCCCACCAAGGCAACGTGGGGCGTCATGCTCTCCGAAGGCTTCAAGAACGTCTACCTCACGCCCACCCTGCTGCTCTGGCCGGCACTGGCCATGGCACTCACCATCGGCGGACTGGTCCTGCTGGGCAACGCCATCCGTGACGCCCTGGAAGACGGCGAAAAGATCAAGCACCGTAAGAAGCGTGCGGTTGCAACAGCAGAAAGCACGACGACGGACCCCGCCAAGGTGCGGCAGACACGGAAGTCCGTGGCCGCCGTCGACGTCGGAACCGAACACCACCTGGTCAAGGTGACCAACCTCGGCGTCGGCTATCCGCAGGCTGATGGCTCGGTCAAAAAGGTAGTGGACGACGTCTCGTTCCACGTGGACCGTGGAGAGATCCTGGGCATTGTTGGCGAGTCGGGTTCGGGCAAGTCCCAGACCGCGTTCTCCATCCTGGGCTTGCTGCCGGACAACGCCCGCATTGTGGGTGGTTCCATCCAGTTCGACGGCAACTACACAGTGGCTCCCGGCGATGACCGCGTCAACCAGGAACGGCTGTCCAAGCTGCGCGGCAAGCGGATCTCCTACATTCCGCAGGAACCCATGAGCAACCTGGACCCGGCCTTCACCATCGGCTACCAGTTGGTGACACCCATGGTCAGGGTCCTCGGAATCTCCAAGGCAGAAGCCCGCCAGCGTGCACTCAAGCTGCTCGCCGACGTCGGCATTGCCAACCCGGAGCGAACCTTCAGCGCTTACCCGCACGAGGTTTCCGGTGGCATGGCACAGCGTGTACTCATCGCCGGGGCCATCAGCTGTGAACCGGACCTGGTGATTGCTGACGAACCCACCACGGCGCTGGATGTCACGGTCCAGGCGGATGTGCTGGACCTGCTCCGCGAACTGCAGCAGCGCCTGAACATCGGCGTGATCCTGGTGACCCACAACTTCGGAGTGGTTGCCGATCTGTGCGACCGCGTGGCCGTGATGCAGAACGGGCGGCTGGTGGAAGAAGGCACCGTCCGGGAGATCCTCCGAAACCCGAAAGAGCCGTACACACAGACCCTGCTGGGGTCCATGCTCGAAGGAAAGACCCCCATGACCATGCTTGTATCGAAGCCTGGATCAGCAGCACAGTCCGGATCAGCACAGAAGGAGCCGGTGGCATGAGCACATCCCTAAGCCAGCAGCCGGACTCATCGGATAAGTCCCCGCTCTTGAGCGTGGAAAACCTGGTGGTGGAATACCCCAGCAAGCGGTTCCGGGCCAAGCCTTTCCGGGCCCTGACGGACATCAACATCACCATCGGCCAGGGGGAGACCCTGGGCTTGGTGGGGGAGTCCGGCTCAGGCAAGACCACCCTTGGCCGCGCCGTCCTGGGCCTCGCGCCGGTCACCTCCGGAAAAGTGATCTTCGAAGGCAACGACATCAGCAACGCGTCCCGCAAGGAACGCCGTACGCTGAGCCGCGATCTCCAAGTGGTGTTCCAGGACCCTTACACTTCACTGAACCCGGCGCTGGAAATCGGCGACATCCTGGCCGAACCACTGGGCGTGCAAGGCATGGAGCCCGCAGCGGCCAAGAAGCGCGTCAAGGAATTGCTGGACCAGGTGGGGCTGCCAACTGACGCCATTCACCGCCTTCCCCGCGAGTTCAGCGGTGGCCAGCGCCAGCGCGTTGCGATTGCCCGGGCTTTGGCGCTCTCACCCAAACTCATCGTTTGCGACGAACCCGTCAGTGCATTGGACCTGTCCACCCAGGCCCGCGTGCTGGATCTCTTCCTGCAGATCCAGCAGGACACCGGCGTTTCGTACCTGTTCGTGTCCCACGACCTCGACGTGGTCCGGCACATCAGCCACCGCGTCGCAGTCATGTACCACGGTGAAATCGTGGAGCAAGGCCCCGCCGAGGTGGTCACCCGCGATCCCGAACATCCCTACACGCAACGGCTTTTGCTCGCCTCGCCAGTGCCCGATCCGGACCGCCAGGAACAACGCCGCGCAGACCGGCACCGCTTGCTCGCGAACCAACACAGCCAAACAGAACAGCAAGGTGCCGTGGCCTGAACAGCCCTGCACCCATCAAACATCCCAGGGTCCGGAAGGGCCCGGAAACCCCGGAGGAAAAAGTGGCCACAATAGGCGTCCAAGCCATGATGCTGAAGGACAGTTTTGCAGACGTCGGAGCGTTCGAAACGCTCCGCAAGGTCAGCGCGATCGGCTATAACGCCGTCGAGATTTCCCAAATCCCCATGACTCCGGAGAACGTGGGTGAACTGGACCGCTCCCGTACGGAGCTGGGCATGGACATCGCAGCGCTCTCGGTCAATATCGAAGGCCGCAAGGGCATGCCCGTGGAATCACTGGCGGACAACTTCGACAAGATCGTGGACGACGCCAAGCGCCTGGACTCGTCCTTGCTGCGCATCGGCATGCTTCCGTTCGGGGCCATGAGGTCCTTGGACTCGGTGGTTGAATTCGCCAAGCAAGCCAACGGCTACGCTGAACGCCTCCAGGAGCACGGCATCAGCCTCTATTACCACAACCATCACATTGAGTTCGCAAAGTTTGACGGCAAGTACATGCTGGACATCATCGCCGAGAACTCCCCGGCCATGGGCATGGAAATTGACGTCCACTGGGTCCAACGCGGTGGCTTGGACCCAGTACGCACCCTCGAAAAATACGCGGGCAAGACTGCCATGGTTCACCTCAAGGACTACAGGATTGGTCAACTGCCGGAATCGTCCTTCGGGCTCCTGGAGAAGGGCGATTTCCCCGGCTTCATGGCCGAGTTCCGCAACGTGGTGCAGTTCGCCGAAGTGGGAGAGGGCAACCTGGACTTCCCGTCCATCGTTCCCGCCGCCGTGGCCGCGGGGGCCAAGTACCTCCTGGTGGAGCAGGACGAGCTCTATGGGCGGACCGTGTGGGATGCGCTCCAGACCTCATACGACAACCTGGTGGCCATGGGCCACGCCGACCTTTTCCAGAATTCAACAAGTTTCAGTTCTTAGACACGGGAGATTGCAGTCATGAGCAAGAAAGTACGCCTCGGCATCATCGGCTTGGGCCAACAGGGCGGCGCTTACGCCAAGTTCATCGCCGACGGCCTCGTGCCGAACATGGAGATCGCCGCCATCTGCGACATCGATCCCGCCAAGAAGGAGCTGGCCGCTACCCAGTACCCGGATGTCCCGTTCTTCGACGACTACATCACGATGCTGGAGAGCGGTTCCGTGGACGCGATCGTCACCTGCGTGCCGCATTTCCTGCACCCGGAGATGGGCATCGAGACACTCAAGCGCAATATCCACGCGCTCGTGGAGAAGCCCGCCGGCGTTTACACCAAGCAGGTCAAGGAGCTCAACGAGTTCGCGGCCTCCAAACCGGAGCTCTCCTTCGGCATCATGTTCAACCAGCGCAACAACCCGCTGTACAAGAAGCTCAAGGAAATCGTCGATAACGGCGAGATAGGCAGCATCCGGCGCACCAACTGGATCATCACCAACTGGTGGCGTCCCCAGGGCTACTACAACTCCAGCGAATGGCGCGCCACCTGGGGCGGCGAAGGCGGCGGCGTCCTGGTTAACCAGGCGCCGCACCAGCTGGACCTCTGGCAGTGGATCTGCGGCGTCCCCAAGTCCGTGTACTCGAAAGTGGCGTTCGGCTTCCGCCGCGATATCGCCGTCGAGGACGAGGTCACCGCGGTAGTGGATTATGGCAACGGCGCCACTGGCGTTTTCGTCACGGCCACCCATGACATTGTGGGAACGGACCGGTTCGAAATCCTGGGCGACCAGGGCAAGATCGTGGTGGAGGGCAGCAAGGTTGCCACCGTGACCCGCTTGGTCAAGCCGGAACGGGAAATCAGCGATGCGATGGGCATGGACGACGTCCGCAAGCTCTTCATGGGCCAGCTGAACCGCGACGAGTTGTACACCAGCGAGGTCATTGAGTTCGAGTCCGTGTGGGGCGGCCAGCACGCAGGTGTCCTGGAGAACTTCGCTGCCAACATCCTGGACGGAACGCCGCTGCTGGCTCCGGGGTCCGATGGCATCAACGGTGTCCGCCTGGCCAACGCCATCCACCTCTCGGCCTGGACCGGCAAGGAAGTATCACTGGACTTTGATGAGGACGAGTTCCTGCATGAGCTCAATAAGCGCATCGCGGAAGAGGGCAAGTTCCCCGAGCGTTCCTAACAAACGCGAAACGGGCCGGTTGCTGATTTATTTGGCAACCGGCCTTTTTTGTTGCCAAGCGGTCTACGATGGAGCGGTGACTGACGTGACGAGCATTGGAACAGCAACCACGCCCACCAAACGAGGCCGGGGGGAGAAGTCCTCTGCCACGATCTACGACATCGCGAAGCTGGCGGGCGTGAATCCCTCCACTGTGTCCCGCGCCCTGAGTAAGCCTGGCCGCGTTAGCGCCAAGACGCAGAAGATTATTGAGGATGCGGCAGCGGAGCTGAATTATCAGGTCAACCCCTTCGCGCGGGCCTTGCCCACCGGCCGCACCCAGACCATCGGCTTGATCGTCGCGGACATCACCAACCCCACGTTCTTCGACATCATCCGCGGCGCTGAAACCACCGGCTCAGCCCGCGATTACACGTTGGTTCTGGCTGAGTCTGCCGAGTCGCCGGAGACTGAGGTAACCGCCGCCCGGCGCCTCCTCAGCACGGTGGACGGCCTTATTTTGGCCAGCCCGCGCATGGATGACGACCACATCCGCGCCTTGGCCGCGGACAAACCCGTGGCCGTCATCAACCGCGAGATCCAAGGTGTGCCGTGCGTTGTTCCCGACGTCAACAAGGGCATCAGCGAAGCCGTGCGCAGTTTGGCCGCCAATGGCCACGAAAAGCTGGCGTACGTCGCCGGCCCCAAGCAGTCCTGGATGACGGCCCGCCGTTGGGAAGGCGTCAAAGCCGCCGCCGAATGGTCCAAGCTGAGCGCGGTGCGCCTCGAGTCGTCCAAACCAACGGTCGACGGCGGCCGGCAGGTTGCGCGCGACGTCCTGGAGAGCGGTGCCACGGCGGTCATCACCTACAACGACCTCCTGGCCATTGGCTTGATGCAGGAATTGCAGGCCGGGGGCATGCGCGTTCCGGACCAGATCAGCATTGTTGGCTTTGACGACATTTTTGGCGCCGATTTCACTACTCCCGCCCTGACCACGGTCCGCTCGCCGTTGGGAGAGTGCGGTACCCGCGCCGTGACCATCCTGCTGGACATGCTCCAAGGCCAGGACGCCCCGGGCGAAGCTGTCCGGGTGGAAACGGAGCTCGTGGTGCGCGGCTCCAGTGGACGGCTGTTGGTTCAGCCCACCTGAGGAACGCCAATGGCCGTGCTGGGCGGCCGCCCAGCAACTAGTTGGCAATTTTTGGCAACCGGTTGACAAAAGTTGGACCGGACCGCCAAGATTGACCTATGTCACAGTCCATCGCAGCACACCCTGACAGGCTCCTGCCCGCAGATCCCGGGACGCGCAGCATCGCGCGGTCCTTGCTGGAGCGCGTCCAGGACCTGCCCATCATTTCCCCGCACGGCCACGTTGACGCCGCAGTCATCGAGCAGAACACGCCGTTCCCCGATCCTGCTGCGCTCCTGGTCAGCCCGGATCACTACGTCACCCGCCTGATCCACGCCAACGGAGTTCCGATGGATCAGCTGCTGGCAGGCACCGCGTCCGCCCCGGAGTCCAGGGAGATCTGGCGGACCTTTGTCCAGGCCTGGCCGCTCTTCGAAGGCACTGCCTCCGGATATTGGCTGCGCACCCAGTTCAACGATGTGTTCAAACTCGGTGCGGACCTCAGTGAGCTGTCCGCAGATGCAAGTTACGACGCTATTGCTGCCAAGTTGGTGGAACCCGACTTCCGTCCGCGGCAGCTCTTCAAGGACTTCAATATCGAGGTCCTCGCCACCACGGATGATCCGCTGGACAGTTTGGCCAGCCACAAGGCACTCACCGAAGATCCGAGCTTCAATGGCCGCGTCGTGCCCACGTTCCGCCCGGACGCCTACCTGAATGTGGCCCACCCCAGCTGGAGTGCCAACGTCGATCGCCTCATCGAGACCGCGGCTGATGGCGCCACCGGCTACGCCGGCTACATCGCCGCCCTGGAAAACCGGCGTCGTTATTTCGTAGAGCATGGCGCGGTATCGGCGGACCATGGCGTCCGCACCCCGGCCACCCTCAAGCTTGATGCCGCGGAAGCAGAAACGCTCTTTGAACGTGCCCGTGCCGGGAGCGCAACTGCGGAAGACCGCGACGCCTTCGAGGCCCACATGATGTACCAAATGGCCCGGATGTCCGTGGAGGACGGCCTGGTCATGACCATCCACCCGGGTTCGTACCGGAACCACCACGGCCCTACGTTCGAGTCCTTTGGTGCCGATACCGGTCACGACATTCCGTTCGCCGTGAACTACACCGAGGCCATCCGTCCGTTGCTGCAGGATTTCGGTACGGCCAAGGACTTCCACGTGGTGCTCTTCACGCTCGACGAAACCGTCTTTTCCCGCGAACTGGCACCGCTGGCAGGTTTCTATCCGTCCGTGTACATCGGTGCCCCGTGGTGGTTCCTCGATGCGCCGGACGCCATGCTGCGCTTCCGCTCCGCCGTCACCGAAACGGCTGGCTTCTCGCGGTCCTCCGGCTTCATCGACGACACCCGCGCCTTCTGCTCCATCCCGGCACGGCACGACGCCTCCCGCAGGATCGAAGCCGCCTTCCTCGCGCGCCTCGTGGCCGAGCACCGCGTCACTGAAGACCGCGCGCACGAGCTGATTCTCGACGTCGTCGATTCCTCCCCGCGCAGGGTGTTTAAGCTGTGAACGCCGGGCTTCCGCGTCTCAACCGCGAGACCCGCCCCGCCGGCAAGGCGCCGGTCCGGATTGTCCACCTGGGCCTCGGTGCCTTCCACCGTTCGCACCAGGCCTGGTACACGCAGCACGCCGCCGACGCGGGGGAGTGGGGAATCGCCTCCTTCACCGGCCGCCGACCGGACGCCGCTGATGTCCTCGCCGGACAGGACGGTTTGTTTACCGTGGTGGAGCGATCCGACGCCGGTGACTCCTTTGAGGTAGTGGGCAGCATCGTCGAAGCCGTGGATGGCGCCAACGTTGGCCGGCTGGTTGAACTGGTCGCCGCGCCGCAGACCGCCGTGGTCACCCTGACCATCACAGAGGCAGCGTACGGCCTCGGTGCCGGCGACGCCCCGCTGCTGCTTTCCGGCCAAGAGCCCGCGACGCCGTTGGGCCGCTTGGTCCTGGGCCTCGCCGCGCGTAAGGATGCCGATGCCGGCCCCCTGGCCGTCGTTTCGTGCGACAACCTTTCGGACAACGGAAACGTCACCCGGGATGGCGTGCTGGGTATCGCCGGAGAATTCGACGGCGGCCTGGCCGTCTGGATCGAGGCGAACGTGAGCTTCGTGAGCACGTCAGTTGACCGGATTACACCCCGAACAACTGCGGATGACGTTGCCCTGGTGAGTGAAAAGTGCGGCTACCGGGACGACGCTCCGGTGGTCACTGAACCTTTCCGCAACTGGGTACTGAGCGGAAACTTCCCTGCAGGCCGTCCCCGGTGGGAGGACGCCGGGGCTGTCTTTGTGGATGACATCGAGCCCTATGAAAACCGCAAGCTCTGGCTTCTCAATGGTGCGCACTCCATCCTGGCCTACGCCGGGCAACTGCGTGGGCACTCGACGGTGGCCGAAGCACTTGCCGATCCCGTATGCCTGCGGGCTGTCGAAGATTTCTGGGACGAAGCGTCCAGGCACCTTGCCAATGACGACCTGGGCATTCCCGAGTACAGGGAGGCGCTTCTGCAGCGCTTTGGCAACTCCCGGATTGCACACTACTTGGCCCAGATCGCTGTGGATGCCAGCACCAAACTGCGCATGCGGGCCGTCCCTGTACTCCGCGCCGAACGCGCAGCAGGGCGAACCGGTGAAGCCGCGGCCCGGATGATCGCAGTGTGGGCCGCGTACGTGGAAACGAACGCCGGCCTGCAGGATCCCCGTGCGTCGGAGGTGGAGCATGCCAACCAGCTTTCCGGCCTGGACCGCATTGCTGCGCTGGTGTCGTTACTGGATGCCGGGCTTGCAGGGGAGCCCGCCGTCGTGGAACTGGTCCATCGGCTTGGCCAAGCATTCGCAGCACAGGCGCAACCGGTTGCCATCAGTGGTAATCCAACCTAACCCTTCAACCCAGCCACATCCCGAAAGGAAAAGCTGTGAAAATCATTGCCGCTGAAGTCTTTGTGACCAGCCCGTCCCGGAACTTCGTCACCTTGCGCATCACCACGGAGGACGGTGTGACGGGCATCGGTGACGCGACCCTCAACGGCCGGGAACTCGCCGTGGCCGCGTACCTCAAGGAGCATGTTGCGCAGTTGCTGATCGGGAAGGATCCGCACCGGATCGAGGACACGTGGCAGTTCCTGTACCGCAGCTCCTACTGGCGCCGCGGGCCCGTCACCATGGCGGCCATCGCCGCCGTCGACATGGCACTGTGGGACATCAAAGGCAAGGTTGCCGGCCTGCCGGTGTACCAGCTGCTGGGAGGGGCTTCCCGTAACGGTCTGCGCGCTTACGGCCACGCATCCGGCGCTGACATTCCGTCGCTGTTCGACTCCGTTCGCGAACACTTGGAGCTGGGCTACAAGTCCATCCGCATCCAGACTGCCGTCCCCGGCATCAAGGCCGTCTATGGTGTTGCCGCCCAGGCCCAGGCCTCGGGCGAACGCTACGACTACGAGCCCGCCGGCCGCGGCAACTTCCCGTTGGAAGAAGACTGGGACACCCGCGCCTACCTGCGCCACTTGCCCACCGTTTTCGAGGCGGTGCGCAACGAGTTCGGCCCGGAAATCCCGCTGCTGCATGATGGCCACCACCGCATGACGCCCATCCAGGCCGCCAAGCTCGGCAAGGCCCTGGAACCGTACGACCTCTTTTGGTTGGAGGACTGCACCCCCGCCGAGAACCAGGAAGGGCTGCGCCTGGTCCGCCAGCACACCACCACCCCGCTGGCCATCGGCGAAATTTTCAACACCGTGTATGACTTCCAGACCCTCATCAAGGAACAGCTGATCGACTACGTCCGCGCAGCCTCCACCCACTTCGGCGGCATCTCACCGCTGAAGAAGGTCATGGACTTCGCCGCGCAGTACCAGATCAAGTCCGGGTTCCACGGCCCCACGGACATCTCCCCGGTGGGCTTCGCCGCCCAGCTGCACGTAGGCCTGGCCATCCACAACTACGGCATCCAGGAATACATGCAGCACTCTGACAAGACCAACGAGGTCTTCCAGCAGTCCATGACCTTCAAGGACGGCTACCTGCACCCGGGCGACAACCCCGGTATCGGCGTCGAATTCAATGAAGAAGCAGCCGCCGCGTTCCCGTACCAGCAGGCCTACCTGCCGTACAACCGCCTCGTGGACGGCACTGTTCATGACTGGTAAACCTGCCGGCTCTGAAGATGGGCACCGCCACCACATCGTAGTGATGGGCGTGGCCGGCTGCGGCAAGAGCACCGTGGGCGCCGCGCTCGCGGACCGTATTGGCGCTGAATTCCTCGACGGCGATTCGCTGCACCCTCAGGCGAACATCGACAAGATGGCCTCGGGTACTCCGCTGAACGACGACGACCGCGCACCATGGCTGGCCGAGATCGGCAGGCGGTTCCCGGCGTCGAACTCTGCTCTTGTCATCGCGTGCAGCGCGCTCAAGCGCTCCTACCGGAACATCATCCGCAGCGCCGATCCATCCGTGGTGTTCGTGCACCTGCACGGCACCCGTGAGTTGCTGAATGCCCGTATGACTGCCCGTCCCGGGCACTTCATGCCGGCCTCGCTGCTGGACTCGCAACTGGCTGCGTTGGAAGCGCTCGACGACGACGAGGCCGGGATCGTCGTGGACACCGCATCGCCCGTGGAGGACATCGTGAATGACGTACATGCCGCGCTGACAGGCCAGTCCGCAGCGTACGCCGGGCCGCACTTGGTGGATTTGGCAGCGGCTCCCTACAACCTGGATGACGCCGCGGTGGAGTGGGTGGAGAACACCATTGGCTCCATGACGCTGGAAGAGAAGATCGGCCAGCTGTTCATCAATCACAACAACGATTACTCCCCGGCATATCTTGACGGCGTGCTGGAGAACTTCCACGTGGGCGGTATGCGGTACCGGCCAGGGCCCTCGTCCGCCGTGCAGGAACACATCCGTTACGCCCAGTCCAAAACCCGGATTCCGCTGTTGATCGCGTCCAATCCGGAGATGGGCGGCGCCGGCAGTTGCGACGACGGCACGTTCGTTTCCACGCACTTGCAGGCGGGCTCGCATCCGGACAAGGCCATTGCGCGGCAGATGGGCCAGGTGGCCGGCGTCGAGACTGCCGCGCTGGGCTGCAACTGGGCCTTCGCGCCGATCGTGGACATTCACTACAACTGGCGCAACACGGTCATTTCCACGCGGGCTTTCGGCAACACCGCGGAGATTGTGGTGGAGCGGGCCAAGGAATACTTCGACGGCATCAGCGAATCACCCACCGTCTGCGCCATGAAGCACTTCCCGGGGGACGGCATTGACGAACGTGATCAACACGTAGTCACGTCCTACAACACCCTTGGCTATGACGACTGGAACGCCAGCTACGGTCACGTGTACCGCGAAATGATCGGGCACGGTGTGCAGTCCATCATGGTGGGCCACATCGGCGCTCCCGAGCTGTCCCGGCATTTCCGGCCAGGCTTGTCGGACGCTGAAATCCTCCCGGCCACGCTGGCGCCTGAGTTGTTGCAGGACCTGCTGCGTGGCGAACTGGGCTTCAATGGGCTGGTCCTCACGGATGCGTCCCTCATGGTGGGGCTGACACAGGCCATGAAGCGGCGCGACCTTGTACCTGCGACCATCGCGGCCGGCTGCGACATGTTCCTGTTCTTCCGGAACCCGGAGGAGGACTTCGGGTACATGCTGGATGGCTACAAGTCCGGGGTCATCAGCGAGGGGCGTTTGCAGGATGCCCTGCGGCGGATCCTGGGCCTGAAGGCGAGCCTCGGCTTGCACCTCGCGTCGCGGGAATCGTTGGTTCCGTCGGCCGAAGCCTTGGCCGCCATCGGCAGTGAGGCCCACCGTGCCATTGCTGCGGACGTTGCTGACAAGACCGTCACGCTGGTGAAGGACACCGCCCGCAACCTGCCCATCACCCCTCGGACGCATCCGCGGATCCGCCTCTACGGCATCTCCAGTGGCGCCGACTTCACCCGCGCCGATCCCCTGGCCTACCTGGACACCGTCCGGGAAGAGCTGGAAGCCGCAGGATTTGAGGTCAGCGTCTTCAGGACCGCTGAACAGCGCGAGGCTGCGGGGGAGGCCGGCATGAACTTCATGCGGGTCCTGTCCGAGGAAGCCACGGGCGACTATGCGGAGCGGTATGACGCCGCTTTCGTCTTCGCCAATGTGAAGGGTTTCGCACAGGAGGCTTCCATCCGAATCAAGTGGTCCTCGCCCATGGCCGCCGAAATTCCTTGGTATGCCACGGAGGTTCCCACGGTGTTTGTTTCCTTGAACCAGCCGAACCACTTGATCGACGTGCCCATGGTCAAGACCGCCATTCACGCACACGCGGCAACGCGCGAGGCCATCCGGGCGACCATTCAAAAGATCCAGGGCAAGTCCGGGTTCCAGGGGACGTTCAACCAGAACGTCTTCTGCGATTCGTTCGACACCCACCTCTGATTTCCCTGTTCCCAGCAGGGAAGAGCTCCTTGCGGCCATCACGCCAGGAGCGATCCCAGCCCGGTACCGCCCACAAAGCGGTGCCGGGCTTTTTCCTGCCCCTCCGGGGGGGCTTGGTCCTGCCGTCCGGAACGTTGCAGGCGGTCGAAGTGGCCAATTGTGAACGCTAACAACGTTTCAAGTCAAGAGTCCCGGGGATGGTCCGGGTCTGCAATCAATTCGTGATCCACGGCACTTGACCGACGGTATTGTTAGCGTTCACAATGGCAGTCGCATCACTTTTCACCGGCATGTGCCGCCCCCAGCACACAGGCCACCCAGCTTTACCGTGCCGGACGCGCAGATGCTCCGGCTGCATCAGAGTTCGCGGCAATGCTGCCGCGGAAGGAGAGCATCGTGAGATTGAAAAAACTCCTGGGCGCCGTAGCGGTTGTCCTGACCTTGACCGTGGGAGCCACGGGCTGCGGAAGCCGTGGAGGCACTGCGGAGTCCACCAGCAGCGCGAACCCCAGCGATTCCCTGGTGGGCATTTCGATGCCTACCCAGACCTCCGAACGCTGGATCGCGGATGGCGCCAACGTGGAGAAGTCCCTGAAGGACCTCGGCTACAAGACGGACCTTCAGTTCGCCAACGACGACATTCCTACGCAGGTTTCCCAGATTGAGAACATGCTGACCAAGGGCGCGAAGGCCTTGATCATCGCGGCCATCGATGGCACCACCCTGACCGACGTCCTGGCCAAAGCCAAGGAGCAGAACGTCAAGGTCATCGCCTATGACCGGCTCATCAACGGAACACCGAACGTGGACTACTACACCACCTTCGACAACTACACCGTGGGCGTCCAACAGGCTACCTCGCTGCTGACCGGGCTTGGCCTGGTTGACGCCAGCGGCAAGAAGGTAGAGGGCAAGGGCCCGTTCAACGTAGAGCTGTTCGCGGGAAGCCCGGACGACAACAACGCCAACTTCTTCTGGACCGGCGCCATGGACACCCTCAAGCCGTACCTGGATGCCGGTACGTTGAAGGTCCCCAGCGGTCAGACCAAGTTTGAGCAGGCAGCCATCCTGCGCTGGCAGGCACCAGTAGCCCAGAAGCGCATGGAAGACATCCTTACCTCGGCCTACAGCTCCGGCACCAAGCTGGACGGCGTTCTGTCCCCGTACGACGGCCTTTCCATCGGTATCATTTCCGCCCTGACCAGCACCGGCGGCTACTCCACCGGAAGCCTTCCCGTGGTCACCGGACAGGATGCAGAAAAGGGCTCCGTTAAGTCCATCGTCGCAGGCGAGCAGTACTCCACGATCTTCAAGGACACCCGCCAGCTCGGCGCTCAGGCCGTGAAGATGGTGGACGCTGTCCTCAAGGGCACCGAGCCGGAAACCAATGACACCAAGACCTACAACAACAAGGTCAAGGTTGTTCCGGCCTTCCTGCTGAAGTCCGTCATCATCACGAAGGACAACTTCCAGAAGGAACTCATCGACTCGGGCTACTACAAGGAATCCGACGTCAAGTAAGTAGTTCCCGGTCTGTGGTCCCGCCGCCCTGTGCTGCAGCGCGCAGTGCGGCGGGACCGCAGCCTCCCTCAGAGCCTGTCGAGTCCTCGGCCCGGCCAAGTTCCAACCAGTCAGCGGGAATTGACGATGAACGTACCCATTCTTCAAATGCGAGGAATCACCAAGACCTTCCCCGGGGTAAAAGCCCTGCAGGACGTCACCCTGGACGTCAACCGAGGTGAGGTTCATGCCATCTGTGGTGAGAACGGCGCCGGGAAGTCCACCCTCATGAAAGTGCTCTCCGGCGTTTACGCCCACAACACTTTCGACGGCGACATCCTTTTCGAGAACGAACCCTGCGAATTTTCAAGCATCACGGACAGCGAAAAGCGCGGCATCGTGATCATCCACCAGGAACTGGCCCTGAGCCCGTACCTGTCCATCGCCGAGAACATCTACCTCGGCAACGAGCTGGCCAGGAACGGCTGGGTGGACTGGCGGAAGACCAATCTGGAAGCCGCCAAGCTGCTGGCCCGGGTGGGCCTCAGTGAAAATCCGGTGACCCCCATCCAGCACATCAGTGTTGGCAAGCAGCAACTGGTGGAGATCGCCAAGGCACTGTCCAAAGAGGTCAAACTCCTCATTCTGGACGAGCCGACCGCGGCGCTGAACGATGAAGACTCAGACCACTTGCTGGACCTCATCCTTCACCTCAAGGGCCAGGGCGTCACCAGCATCATCATCAGCCACAAACTCAACGAGATCCGCAAAGTGGCAGACGCCGTCACCATCATCCGCGATGGCAAGTCCATCGAGACCCTGCGGCTGGATCAGGGCCAGATCACGCAGGAACGCATCATCCGTGGAATGGTGGGCCGCGACCTTGAAAGCCTCTATCCGGACCGGACTCCCAATATCGGCGAGGAAGTCCTCCGCATCGAGGATTGGACTGTCCAGCATCCCCAGGACCATTCCCGCATGGTGGTGAACAATGCCAGCCTGAACGTACGCAAGGGTGAAGTTGTAGGGCTGGCAGGCCTCATGGGTGCCGGCCGGACCGAGCTGGCCATGAGCGTCTTTGGCCGGACGTACGGGCGGGCAGTATCGGGCAAGGTTTACAAGTACGGGGAAGAAATCAACACTTCCACCGTTTCCGATGCCATCGAACACGGGATCGCCTACGCAACCGAGGACCGGAAGCACTACGGCCTGAACCTGATCGAGGACATCAAGCGCAACATCTCCATGGCCGCACTGAACAAGCTGGCCAAGCGCGGCTGGGTGGACGGCAACAAAGAGACCACCGTAGCCAACCACTACCGCCAGAGCATGAACATCAAAGCTCCCTCCGTTGCTGCCATCACGGGCAAACTCTCGGGTGGAAACCAGCAAAAGGTAGTGCTGAGCAAATGGATGTTCTCAGACCCGGACGTCCTGATCCTGGACGAACCAACCCGTGGAATCGACGTCGGCGCCAAGTTTGAGATCTACACCATCATTGCCGAGCTGGCAGCCGCGGGGAAAGCAGTCATTGTGATCTCCTCTGAGCTTCCGGAGCTCCTGGGCATCTGCGACAGGATCTATACCCTGTCCGCAGGCCACATCACCGGCGAAGTCCCCATCGCCGAAGCCACCCAGGAAACCCTCATGCACTACATGACCCAAGAGAAGGAATAGCGAACATGTCCGCCCTACGAGAATCCCTTGGCTTCCTCACAAGCCGCCTCCGCCAGGTAGGCATCTTCGTCGCCCTGATCCTGATCGTCATCCTTTTCCAGGTCCTGACCGACGGCATCCTCCTGCAGCCGCAGAACGTCACCAACCTGGTAGTCCAGAACAGCTACATCCTGATCCTGGCCATCGGCATGGTGATGGTCATTATTGCCGGACACATTGACCTTTCCGTCGGGTCCATCGCAGGCTTCATCGGCGCTGTGGCCGGCGTGATGATCGTGCACTGGGGCTGGGCGTGGTGGCTCGCCATCCCGGCCTGCCTCCTGGTTGGCGCGTTGGTGGGAGCGTGGCAAGGCTACTGGATTGCCTATGTGGGCATTCCAGCCTTCATCGTCACCCTGGCCGGCATGCTCATCTTCCGTGGACTGACCCTCATCACCCTCAAGAACCAGCAGATCACCCCCTTCCCGAGCGAGCTCCGCGCACTGGGTGGCGGCTTCCTGCCGGACATCTCGGGGGGTACCTCCGTCCTGGAATGGTTGACGGTCATCCTTGGCGTCGGCGGCACGGCAGCCATCCTCTTCCAGGCATTGAAGGAACGCCGGGTACGCCGCAAGTTCAACCTGGAGAATGAGCCGATGGCCTGGTTCGCCGTCAAGAACGGCTTCATCGCAGTGCTGATGCTCATCATCACGTTCCTGCTGGCCAGCTACCGCGGAACCCCGATTGTCCTGATCGTCCTGGCTGTCCTGGTGATCGTCTACTCGGCACTGATGAACAACAGCATTTTCGGCCGCCACACGTACGCGATCGGTGGCAACCTCCACGCGGCCGAGCTTTCGGGCATCAAGACCAAGAAAGTCACCTTCCGCCTGTTCGTCAATATGGGTGTTTTGGCCGCGTTGGCAGGGCTGGTGTTCACGGCCCGCCTGAACTCGGCACAGCCTGCCGGTGGTACCGGCTTCGAACTCGACTCCATTGCTGCCGCTTTTATTGGTGGCGCAGCGGTCCAGGGCGGCATCGGCACGGTAGCCGGTGCCATGATCGGTGGCCTGATCATGGGCGTCCTGAACAACGGCATGTCCATCCTTGGCCTGGGTACCGATTACCAGCAGCTCATCAAGGGCTTGGTGCTCCTGCTCGCCGTTGGCTTCGACATCTTCAACAAGAACCGGACAGGTGCCGGTGGAGGGTCCTCAATGGGCCGTCGCTTCAAGTGGAAGACCACGCCTCCGGCAACCGAGGCGGCCCCTGCCGCCAAAGCGCAGCCCGTAGGCGTCGACGCTAAGTAGGAACCCATGTCTCGCGGCGAACATCCGCCTGCAGCGGGGTCCCGGGCGCAGCCCGGGGCCCCGCCGGGCCCGCCCGCCCCGCTGGACCCGCCCGCGCTGCCGGCCCGGCCTCCCGTCATGGGCGACGTCGCGAAGATGGCCGGGGTCTCGCATCAAACCGTTTCCCGTGTCCTGAACAACCATCCCAACGTCAGCGGAAAAACCAGGGAACGCGTGGAATCGGCCATTGCGCACCTTGGGTACAGGCGGAACACAGCAGCCCGCAGCCTGGTGACCCGGAGGTCCCGGACCATCGGGGTACTTGCGTGCGAAACGGGCCAGTTCGGTCCGGCGAACACGCTCCTCGGGGTGGAGCAGGCGGGCAGGGAAGCCGGGTACTTCGTCAGCATTGCGAATCTTCGCGAAGTCACCGGCGAAAGCATCAACGATGCCATTGCGCATTTCCGCAACCAGTCCGTGGACGGCATTGTCATCCTGGTTCCGCACCCCGATGTCCTGGCCGTCCTGCGTGACGTTTCAGTACCCGTGCCGATCGTTGCCGTAGGCGCAGGAGCCGGTAACCAACTGACGGGCGCCTCCCTCGACCAACGGCTGGGAGCCCGCCTTGCCGTCGACCACCTGATCGATCTGGGGCATCGCAGTATTGCCCACATCTCCGGCCCCCCGCACTGGATCGACGCTGCGGAGCGCATCAAAGGCTGGCAGGAAGCGCTCGGTGCTGCAGGGCTGGGAGCTGAGGTCCTCCTTGAAGGTGGGTGGGATGCCGCCTCGGGTTACCGTGCCGGCCTCGATCTCCTTCAGCACAAGAGCATCACCGCTGTCTTCGTCGCCAACGACCAGATGGCCGTTGGCGTCCTCCGCGCCGTCCAGGAAGCGGGACGCCATGTGCCCGGCGACATCAGCGTGGTGGGCTATGACGATCAACCGGAAGCTGAATTCTTCATGCCTCCCCTGACCTCCATCAAGCAGGACTTCGAGGAACTCGGCCGCCGCTGCATGGAGGCCGTGCTTCAACAGTTGGATGGAGAGCAGGCAAGCGGTGAACAAATGGTCAAGCCCCGCTTGGTGGTCCGCTCCACCACGGCCGCCCCTGCGCCTCGCTGAACGTCACTCCTACTAAACTAGGAGCCATGACCTCCACGCTTGATACTGCTGCTGCCCGCGCCCGCCTTCTTGAACTCATCAAGGAACTGGCGGTGGTCCGCGGCAAGGTGATCCTCTCCAGCGGCAAGGAAGCGGACTACTACATCGACCTCCGCCGCATCACCCTGCACCACGAGGCCTCCAAGCTGGTGGGCCAGGTCATGTTGGCAATGATCGACGACGCCGGCGTTTCAGTTGAGTGCGCGGGCGGACTCACCATGGGTGCCGACCCCGTCGGAACCGCTGTGATGCACGCCGCTGCCGACGCCGGCCGTGCCGTGGACGCCTTCGTGGTCCGCAAGGCCCAGAAGTCCTACGGCATGGGCCGCCAGGTGGAAGGTCCCTCCGTTGAGGGCCGCAACGTGGTGGTCCTCGAGGATACGTCCACCACCGGCGGGTCCGCGCTGACCGCCGTCGAAGGCGTCCGTAAAGCGGGCGGCAATGTGGTGGCCGTCGCCGTGATCGTCGACCGCGACACCGGCGCGAAAGAGAAGATCGAAGCCGAAACCGGCGTGCCGTACCTCTTCGCTTTCGGCAAGGACGAGCTGGGCCTCAGCTAAGGAGTTTTGTACAGCCGTTGACCGTAAAGGCGCATCTTAAGGGCATCAGCTGCACACAAACCATGGGGCTGTGAGGTACCACCTTCCGAAGCCTATGCTTGCTGCGTGGACGTTCAAGTAGGGAAGCTCCCGGCACCGGCGGAGGTGGATCAAAACCCCGCCGTGCCGGCTTCTCCTGAACCGGAGAAGGCAGAGGATCCGGGCGCATGGGCCCGGATCCTGCCTTACGCTGCCCGCCTCAAGAAGACGTCCCGCCGGAACTTCCTCATCACCGCCGGAGCCTCCGCGGCGCTGGCCGGGGACATGCTTTTCACCCGCCGTGTCCAGGCTGAACGGCGGGCTACCAAGATCCTCCGGGTTCCTGATCCGTACTCGGACTTGTACTTCCCCAAAGCCAGCTGGATCCTGTTCCCCGGGTACAAAACCAGCTGGGAAGAAGCCCAGTGGATCCTCAACTCACTGCGTCCTGCCCTGCACCAGCGCGGCCGCCTTGCCGCCGTCGGATATTCCAACCTGGGACTGGACGTGGACGAGATCGTCCGGGAAATCATCCTGCACGTCCGCGAACTGGAACTGGAGAAGCTCTACTTCTACGGCCACAGTTTCGGCGGGATGCTCGCCACCCAGGTGGCCGCCCGCCTCTTGGAACTGCACGGGGTGGAAACGCAGCTGATTGTCCTGGATTCGAGCCCGTTCAGCCGCGCCGACGTCCTGGACCAGAGCTGGTTCGACGGCGTCGTGTTCCTGTACGAGAATGGCTTCCGCATTCCGTCGGTCCTCCGAGGCGGCTATGAGCTGGGGGAGCGCGTGGCGCACAAGGACGAGCGCACGTGGCGGCAAATCCTCGACCAAAGCCTCGAACAGCTCTCGCCAATCGCTCCTTCCAGCGTGCTCATCCAGACGGAGTCGGCGTACATTTACCACTTTGACGGACTCCGCCTGGCCGGAAAGATCGGTGGCGCCAAGATGGCCTTTTTGGGCAACGCCAAGGACGGCACCGTGGATTACGAGTCGGCGCGTGCGGGGTGGAGCAAGGTCTTCGGCAACAATATGGCGTTGCCCACGCTCAGCACGGAAGGCGCACGGCCCGCCCACGCCAGCCCGCAATGGAACGGGAACATCTACCGCCCGCTGCTGGAACGGGTCCAGGACGAACTCCAGCCGCTCCCGCCCCAGCCTGAGGAGCCGTCGTACCAGGAGCCGAATGGCAGGGTCATCCGCCCGGCCTAGGTGCTGACCGGGCTAGCATAGGCCCCACGATTAACGCAGCGCGTCAACCTCGACGGCGGTAAGGCCTGCCTCGCGCAGGAAGCTCCGCGCATCGCCGAACTCCTCCGCGAGGGCAGCGAGGAAATGCCGCATCGCTGCTTCAGGGCTCTGCAGGACCATCAGCTCCGGGCTGAAATAGGCCGCAGGAGTGGAGGGGACATGCAGTCGCCACGTTTCAGCCATGACTTCCAACATGGTGGGAAGGCTGAGGGTGGTGGTGGTGTAATCCTCCACCACGGCATCCTCTGATCCGCCACCGGCCAGGAGTGCGATCGCCGACACCACCCCCGTGCGGTCCTTGCCCAGCGAGCAATGGACCAGCGTGCGCTTTCCGCGCGCAACGGGCCGCAGCGCATCAGCGACCCACTCCGGACGCATCTTGATCCAGCCGAGGTACAGCTCGCCCAGATCCTCCGCTGTCTCCACCGCATGGAGCGAGCCGGCGATTGCGTTCGGGTCCAGCGGGTTGTTCACGAGTTCGACGACGGGCGGGGCGACGGCGGCAGGCCGGGTACCGTCGTCGTGAACTTTGTCGTTTTGAACGGCTTCGTGGCCAGGGATCAGCCACGGAACCAGGGAACGCTCAAGCTCACTGCGCAGGTCCACGATCGCCTGGATGCCGTGCTCCGCCAGGAACCCCGACGTCGCAGCGGCATCCAAACCGAATGGCTGGCTCCCCCTGAGAATCCGGCCACCGGCCAGAGGACGCAGATTGAGCACAGCCATGGTTCGGTCCTTTTTGTCCTTTTTAGATCTGGCTCTTGAGGTCGGCCACGGAGTTCAGGATCTGGTTGGGACGGAACGGGAAGGAAACGATCTCCTCGCGCTGCGTGATGCCGCTGAGCACCAGGACTGTGTGCAGGCCGGCTTCCATGCCCGCCACGATGTCCGTGTCCATGCGGTCACCGATCATGGCCGTGGTCTCGGAGTGGGCGTCGATCTGGTTCATGGCTGAACGGAACATCATGGGGTTCGGCTTGCCCACAATGTAGGGCTCGCGACCGGTGGCCTTGGTGATCATGGCCGCGATAGCACCGGTTGCCGGCATGGGCCCGTCCTTGGAAGGACCAGTGGCATCCGGGTTGGTGGCGATGAAGCGGGCGCCGGCCAGGATGTGGCGGACGGCCATGGTGATCGCTTCAAAGGAGTAAGTGCGGGTTTCGCCAAGGACCACAAAGTCGGGATCGGTATCGGTGAGGATGAACCCGGCCTCGTGCAAGGCCGTTGTCAGCCCGGCTTCGCCGATGGTGTAGGCGCGGTTGCCCGAATCCGAGGACTGGACCTGATCCTTGAGGAACTGGGCGGTGGCCAGGGCAGACGTCCAGATGTTCTCCTCCGGAACCTCCAGGCCGGACGCGCGCAGGCGGGCTGCGAGGTCGCGGGGGGTGAAAATGGAGTTGTTGGTCAGGACCAGGAAGCGCTTGGAGGTATCTACCCAGCGCTGGATGAGTTCAGCTGCGCCGGGGATCGCCTGGTTTTCATGGACCAGGACTCCGTCCATGTCCGTAAGCCAGCATTCAATTTCGTGGCCGTTTCGATAAACCGATGTGGACGTGGTTTCTTCTGCCATATTTGCCTCCGGCTGGGATTGTTCATGCACTGCCACCAGTCTTTCATCAATCTGCGGCCCTAACATCCTGTGATCCCGCTTATGTGGGTAGTTCTGCCCATGTGGATATCCGCTGTGACTTGCGGTGGACGCCTCGGACTCGACTACGCTGGGGGCGGCGCAGGCGTGCCACCACCGTGGGTCGGGGGATCGACATGGTGGTTTTTATGCGTCGCCCACGCTTCAGCAGGTCCCCTCTTCCGGTTTATCCATCGGGTTGTCCCCAGAAGCATCCCGGTGACTCACTGCCTTCGAAAGGTCCTGCCATGAGCAACAACAATGGAGCCCCTCAGCCTCCCTACAACCCCGACGGCGTGCCGCAGCCGCGCTATGACACCGGGCAGGGGCAGTACGGCCAGTACCAACCGGGGCAGACCCAGCCCATTTACCAGCCGGAGGCACAGCGTCAGGACGCCCAGCAGGGCCAGCCAGGCTTCCCGCCGCCGGGTGCCGCATACCCGGGCCAGCCTGGCTACCCGGACGGACCCGGAGGACCCGGAGGACCCGGAGGGCCCGGCCAGAACCCGGGCGACCACAACAAGAAGTCGCTGTTCCTCATCCTCGGTGGTGTCGCCGTCGTCGTGATCATTGCGCTGGTGGTGGCGTTCACCTGGCTGATCCCGTCGATGACCAAGCCCACCGCAGTGGAGACCCCGGCGCCGTCGGTAACATCCTCGGACGAAGCTTCGGAGGCAGCGTCCGAGCCTTCTGCTGAACCCTCGGGCGACGCATCGGCGTCGAGTGATATCCCTGCCGGCGCCATCCCGCTGCCGGCCGTGTGGGAAGAGCTTGCCGGACCCAGCAACGTTCCGGCGGACGGCGATCCGCTGTTCAGCAAGTGGGTGACAGGCGAGTCCTCCTTCCAGTACTTGGCCGAGTGGACCCACGACGAGTCGTTCGGCATCACCAAGGACCCCACCACTGGCGAAGAGATCCAAAAGAAGGCCCAAGGCACGGTAGAAGCCGACGGCGACGGCATTGCGCTGGCCTACGCGTTCTTTGCAGAGTCCGGGGAAGGCAAGTTCGGCAAGGATCCGGAAGAGGTCAAGAAGGCCATCCAGGACATCGAAGCCCGATACAAGGGCATGACCGCCACGGAGCTGCCCCAGAACCTGGTGGGCCACAAGTGCACCTCCGACTTCAAGACGTCCATGCCGGAAATCCGTGAGTTCCGCCGTGGTGCCGCAGTAGTCATCAGCTTTACGTGCACCAATGCCCGTGGCGAAGCCATCCAGGCCGTGAACTTGTTCTCCGTGACCCCCTGGGGCACGCCGCAGATGCTCGGCGTCAGTGGTCACAAGACGTACTGGGATGCGCATCCGGGACTCTTTGAGCAGTTGGCCAACTCCTACCGCATCAACAAGTGGAAGATGGGCTAAGAGCCGCTCGACCCAGCCCGCCCAGGCGGGCGACGGGGCAGGGCTAAAGTTGAGGGGTGACTGACCTTCCCCCCAACACAGCCCTGCCCACCCCTGCCGAAACCACGCCGGAGGGCGAGGCAGAAGCGAAACCCGAGGTCGGCGTCGGGCCTTGGGAAGGCGAGCTGCCGGCGGGTGACCATTGGGATCCGGACCTGTTGAGGGATGGTGACCGCCGCAACGTGGTGGACCAGTACAGGTACTGGAAGCACGAGGCAATCGTGGCGGATCTCGACTCCAAGCGTCACGACTTCCACATCGCCATCGAGAATTGGCAGCACGACCTCAACATCGGAACCGTGGTGCGGACCGCCAACGCGTTCCTCGCCAAAGAGGTCCACATCATAGGACGACGGCGGTGGAACCGTCGCGGGGCCATGGTTACCGACCGCTACCAGCACGTGCGCCACCACCCCACCGTTGAGGAATTTGTCCAGTGGGCGGAGGGCGAGGGGCTTGCGGTGATCGGCATCGATATCTTCCCGGATTCCGTGCCCCTGGAGACGTACGATCTCCCGAAAAACTGTGTATTGGTGTTCGGGCAGGAAGGACCCGGCCTGTCGCCCGAGGTGCACGATTCCGCCGTCGCCACGCTGTCCATTGAGCAGTTCGGCTCCACCCGGTCCATGAACGCGGCCTCAGCCGCGGCCATCGCCATGCACGCGTGGGTCCGCCGACACGTGTTCCAGCAACCTGTCAGCTAGGCAAGCCTCAAGTATCAGCCCCCGCCGATGCCCGTCTACCGATCTTTCAGGGTGGCTTTTCCGTCCACGATCTGGATCTCACCAGAGGCCCTGGGTGTTACAAGCTCAACCTTTGGTTCCCATTGCGGGGCGTCGTCACGGCCGCTGTTGACCTCGTAGCTCACGGAAGCCTTGCCCGCTTCCTCCGACTGGATGATCCAACCGTCCTCGCTGCGAAGGAGAGTGAAGGTGGGCTCCTTCTCTATGGTCCATTTCAGATTGCGGGTAGGGCGGTATTCGTAGAGCGCGAACCCGGAACAACCACGACGGGACGCTTCGGATGCATTGACCGGAGTGGTGGCAGTACATTCACTTCGTTTGTTCTCGAGAAGCGTCCGGGTCTCATCCAGAAGCAGTTGGCTGGGTATCACCGTCAAACGTTCGGTGGTCTTGGAAATCGCCCGGTCAATGCTGACCAAGGCCTTCTGCTCTTCGGCCGTTGCGTACTTGTCTCCGGAAATGCCCAGGGTGTACTCGCCGGGGAAGGCCGGCATCAGCAAGGAATCCCTCGCCCCGGTTCCGGCGCCAGGAGCGGCAACGTCGACGCCGTTCACGGTGAACGACTCCACGGGACGGCTGGAACTGAGCCGGATCTTTTGGAAGTTTTTAGCCCCTACCTTCCACTCGCCTTCAGGTGACTTGGTCATCCTCAGAATGATTTCCTGCTTGCGGCCGTTCTGGGTGACTTCGGCAGTGACAAAATCCGACCTTGCGTCCATGATCCGGTAACCGTCAATGTGCTGCCCTGCATTTTTGTACACGTTGCTCTGGAGGAGAGCCTTTTCATTTTCGGGGACGCCAGGGTCGGATACGCTCAGGGCCTTCTCGCCGTCCCCGTCGATCAGGGCCTGGAAGTATGTTTCAGCTGTCGCGCTGACGTCCTGCGCCGGTGACAACGATGAAACCAGGAGAACCACACCAGCGGTGGCAGCGGTGAGGACTACCGCTGCGCCCGCTGCGATGGCAATAATCAGCTTCCGGTTCCGTCTGGGTTGCCCTTCGGGAAAAGTACTGCCCTGCTGCTGCAGGTATGGCGTCAAGTGGGGCTGGTTGTTTGCACTCGGGGGGATCTCCATTCCCGCAGTATATCCACCGTTTAGATGAATGGGGGGTGGCAGGGGGAGTCTCAACCCGGCGGAAGTGTTAAGAGCTCCAGTGACCCGAAACACGGCGGCACGGCGGATATCGCTAGGATGGGTGCTAGCCGTAAGCGGTCTACTCCAGGGTTACCAACCCACAGACGAATCAGCATAGGAGTCACCATGCCCATTGCAACCCCAGAGATTTACTCCGAGATGATCGACCGCGCAAAGGCAGGCGGATTCGCTTTCCCCGCGGTCAACGTGACGTCGTCGCAGACTCTGAACGCTGCGATCCGCGGTTTCGCCGAGGCCGAGTCCGACGGCATCATCCAGGTTTCCACCGGTGGCGCAGCCTACTGGTCCGGTGCTTCGGTCAAGGACATGGTTGCCGGTTCCCTCGGCTTCGCAGCGTTCGCCCGCGAAGTTGCCAAGAACTACAACGTCAACATCGCCCTGCATACGGACCACTGCCCGCAGGACAAGCTGGCGGACTTCGTCCTGCCGTTGCTGGCTGCTTCCGAGGAAGCCGTCAAGGCCGGCAAGGACCCGATCTTCAACTCGCACATGTGGGATGGCTCGCACGAAGCCCTCGACGAGAACCTGCGCATCGGCCGTGAACTGCTGGAACGCGCTGCTGCTGCGAAGATCATCCTCGAGGTTGAAATCGGCACGGTTGGTGGCGAAGAAGACGGCGTTGAGAACGAAATCAACGAGAAGCTCTACACCACCACCGAAGACGCCCTCGCAACCATCGAGGCCCTCGGTGCCGGCGAAAACGGCCGCTACCTCACCGCCCTGACTTTCGGCAACGTGCACGGCGTCTACAAGCCGGGCAACGTCAAGCTCCGCCCTGAACTGCTCAAGCAGATCCAGGCCGAGGTCGGCGCGAAGATCGGCAAGGAAAACCCGTTCGACCTCGTCTTCCACGGCGGTTCGGGCTCCACGGAACAGGAAATCGCTGACGCCGTTTCCTACGGTGTGATCAAGATGAACATCGACACCGACACCCAGTACGCGTTCACCCGCCCGGTGGCCGGCCACATGTTCTCCAACTACGACGGCGTCCTGAAGGTCGACGGCGAAATGGGCAACAAGAAGACCTACGACCCCCGTGTCTGGGGCGCTTCGGCAGAAGCCGGCATGGCCGCGCGCATCGTCGAAGCTGCGCAGCAGCTCGGATCGGTGGGCAAGACCTTCTAATGTCCGACGAATTCCGAAAGAACCTGATGGGGCCGGAGCCTACGCTCCTGCCCGCCGAAAACGAGATCTACCAGCACCTTGCACTCGGCAAGGAAGCACTGGACCTCGTAGCGCAGAACCCCACGTCGTCCCTCCTGTGGGCCATCCTCGCGGAGGAAGCCTGGGCTGAAGGCCGGACCATCGAGTCTTACGCCTACGCCCGTGTTGGCTACCACCGCGGCCTGGATTCGCTGCGCCGAAACGGTTGGCGCGGCGTCGGACCCATCCCGTGGGAGCACGAGCCCAACCAGGGCTTCCTGCGTGCTCTCTACGCACTGGGCCGTGCGGCGTCGGCGATCGGCGAGGCTGAAGAGCCGGAGCGGATCGAGAAGTTCCTGAACGACTCGGACCCGAAAGCCAAGGCTGCGCTCGAAGCCCGTTAGGACCCAAGCAAACAACGACGGCGACCCTCACCAAAAGGCGAGGGTCGCCGTCGTCGTTAACAGCGTTGGTCGAACAGCGTCAGTCCGTGACCGCAGAGTGGCGTGGCCGTCCAAGCGGGACCACCAGCGGCGTGTGTGTCACGGGGTCATCGATGATCCGGCACGCCATGCCGAACACTTCCTCCACCAAGGACTCGGTGATTACTGCAGCGGGTGCGCCCTCGGCCACCACCACGCCGTCCTTCATAGCGATGATGTGGTCCGCGTAGCGGCTGGCATGGTTGAGGTCGTGCAGCACGGCAACCAGCGTGTGGCCCTTGTCCAGGTTGAGCTCGCGGAACAGCTCCAACAGCTCGATCTGGTGCGCGATATCGAGGAACGTGGTGGGCTCGTCCAGGAGCATCAGCGGTGTCTGCTGGGCGAGGACCATGGCTACCCACACGCGCTGCCGCTGGCCACCGGACAGTTCGTCCACCAGCCGGCCGGACAAGGAAGCGACGCCGGTGGCCTCCATCGCTTCAACCACAGCCGTTTCATCCGTCACTGACCATTGGCGGAGCAGCTTCTGGTGCGGGTATCGGCCGCGGGCTACAAGGTCCGCCACGGTGATGCCGTCGGGGGCGATGGAGGACTGGGGCAGGAGCCCGAGGCGGCGTGCCAGTTCTTTCGCAGGCAGGGACGTCACGGATTTTCCGTCCAGCAGCACCTGTCCACTGCGGGGCTTGATGAGCCGGGCGAGTGCGCGCAGCAGCGTGGATTTACCGCAGGCGTTGGGCCCCACGATCACCGTGAACTGTCCCTCGGGAATGCGCACATTGAGGTTCTCGGAGATGATGCGTTGCTCGTAGCCGATGGTCAGTGCTTCGGCATGGAGCTGTGGCGCGGCCGTAGTGAGGCTCATGATTTCCTTGCTTCCCTGGCCAGGAGCCAGACGAGGTAGATACCGCCGATGCACACCGTCACCACGCCCACAGGCAACTGGATCGGGGCGAACAAACGCTGGGCCGCGAGGTCGCTGGCCACCAGGAGGAAGGCCCCCATCGCGGCCGAAGGCACCAGCGTGATCCCGGCGCTGCGGGTAAGACGACGGGCGAGCTGCGGTGCGGCCAAGGCGACGAACGCGATGGGACCGGCAACCGCCGTGACGGCTGCAGTCAACGCCACACCCAGGATCAGCAACAGCAAACGGGTGGGTTCCGCCCGGACGCCCAAGGCGCGCGCGGCGTCGTCGCCCATTTCCAGAAGCTGCATCCGGCGCGCGGCCGCCAGCGTAGCCAAACCAACCACAACAACCACGACGGCGGCAGGCGCCGCTTGCTCCCACGTGATGCCGTTGAGGGACCCGGCTCCCCAGACGGCTGCCGCCAAAGCGGCCTCAAGTTCCGCCTGCAGGATCAGCCAGTGGTTGAACGCGGCGAGCATCGCGCTGATGCCGATGCCCACGATGATGAGCCGGAATCCTTGGGAGCCGCGCCGGTAGGCCAGCAAGTAGACGGCCAACGCGGTGAGGATACCGCCAACGAGCGCTCCTGCGGCAATGCCAAGATAGCCCCCGCCAAGTGTCAGCATGACGATGAGCGCACCGGTGTAGGCGCCCGTATTGAAGCCGATGATGTCCGGGCTGCCCAAGGGATTCCGGGTCATGGATTGGAAGATGCCACCGCTCATGCCAAGTGCGGCACCGAAAACCAGCGCCGCGAGTACCCGGGGGAGCCGCCATTCCATGACGATGGTTTGGGCCAGCCCGGGGGCATCACCGGTGAAGGCTTGCAGGACCTGTTGTACAGAAACGTCGTAGTCGCCGGTGGCCAAGCTGATCACGGCAACAGCCAGGGCGGCGAGGATCAACGGGATGCAGACAAGGATGCTGCGGACATCGAACCGGAGGCTCAGCGGACGGTTGCGAAGCAGGACTACGGGCCGGCCAACATCCAGGCGCGTCATAGCCCACTCACCTTCCGGCGCCGCGCCAACGCGATCAGCACCGGCGCCCCGATGAATGCGGTCACCACACCAACCTGAAGTTCCCCGGGAGCGGCGATCCGGCCCACCACGTCTGACACCAAGAGCAGGATAGGGGAGAGCAGCACTGTGGTTGCCAGGATCCATCGCTGGTCAGGGCCGACGATCCAACGGGCAACGTGTGGAATCATGAGGCCCACGAAGCCGATGGCACCGGCACCGGCAGTTGCCGCGCCGCTGAGGAGGGTGATGGCCACGACGCCCATGATCCGGGTGCGGTTGACGTTGGCGCCGAGGGAGGTAGCAAGGTCGTCGCCCAACGCCACGGCGTTGAGGCCGCGGACGCAAAACAGTGCGATCAGCAGTCCGGCACCCATGAACGGCGCAACAGTCATCACCGACTCCATGCTCCGGGTGTCCAGTGAGCCAATGCTCCAAGAGCGCAGGTGGTCAAACGCCTTGGGGTTCAGGAGCGTGAGTCCAGAGCCGATCCCCGTGAGGACCGCGCCCAAGGCAACGCCGGCCAACGTCAGGCGGATCGGGTTCACCACGTTCCTGCCGGAAGTACCGATCAGGTAGACGGCCGCGGTTGTCAGGATGGCTCCAATGAACGCGAACCAGATGTAGCCGCTGAGGGATCCGATCCCGAAGACGCCGATGGCAATGACAATGGCAAACGACGCTCCAGCGTTGACGCCCAGGATGCCGGGATCGGCCAAAGGATTCCGCGTGATCGCTTGGATGAGCGCGCCTGCCACGCCCAGGGCAACACCGACGGCGATGCCCATCAACGTTCGCGGCAGCCGGTTCTGCAGGATGATCGCGTGATCGGCTGAGTCCTGGGGGTTGGTGAAGGCGTCAAGGACGGTGGACGCTGGGATGAATTTGGCTCCCACGCCGAGGCTCAGGATCGCGGCGCCGAGAAGGACCGCCGCAGCGAACGCCAGAAAGAGGATCCGCCAGCGGGACTTGACGACGACGCCGGAACTGGCAACTGCGCTTGCAGCCGGAAGGGCGGGAGCGGCTACCGGGGACATAGCGCCGTCAGTGGGGACACAGCAGGGGACCATTTCGAAGAGGGGCAACAATAAGACGGCCATTTCGTGACTGTCATCACAACGTCACGAAAGTGTGCCTTAATTAGGTTAGCCTTACCCAGTGAAAAATGACGATTTTGAAGTACAGCCGCACAAGGCTTCCCGCGTGCGCCGAGGTGCAGTGCGCAGGCTGGCTATGAAGATGGCCGGAGTCGCTGTGGTGGCAGGCCTCCTTGCGGGCTGCGGCGCCAGTGGTGGCTCAGGTTCGGCCGCCGGCAACGCCGATGTTGCCACCGGCGGCTCCAAGTTCACCACTGCGGACCAGGAAACAGCCAAGTTGGGCACCGACGCCGCTCCCGGCGTTTTCCCGCGCACCCTGAAGCACGCCAACGGTGAGACCACCCTGGAGAAGAAGCCCACCCGCGTGGTGGTCCTAGACACCGGCGAGTTGGACGATGTCGTGACCCTCGGCATCACGCCGGTGGGCATAGCCACTACTGAAGGCGCCAACCCTGTCCCCACCTACCTGGCTGACAAGGTCAAGGACGTGGCTTCGGTAGGCACCATCCAGGACCTCAACCTCGAAGCAATCGCGGCGCTGAAGCCGGACCTCATCCTGGGCAGCCAGCTCCGCGCCGACAAGCTGTACAAGCAGCTGTCCACCATCGCCCCCACGGTCTTCAGCATCCGTCCCGGCTTCCCCTGGAAGGAAAACTTCCTCCTGGTGGGCAAATCCCTGGGCGAGGAAGACAAGGCCGTCAAGGCCCTCAACGATTACCAGGCCGAGGCTGACGCCCTGAAAGCGGATGTGAAGGGCGATCCCAAGATCTCCCTGGTGCGCTTCCTCCCTGGCAAGATCCGCCTCTACGCCAACAAGTCGCTGATTGGTGTCATCCTGAAGGACGCCGGCCTGGCCCGCCCGGAGAACCAGAACATCGACGAACTCGCTGCCGAAATTTCGGCCGAGAACATCGAGCAAGGCGACGCCGACTGGATCTTCTACAGCAGCTACGGCGATCCCGCAGCAACCGGTGAAACGTCCGTGGTTGAAGGCGCTGTCTGGCCCAAGCTCGGCGCAGTCAAAGCCGGCCAGGCCAAGGCTGTCAGCGACGACGTCTGGTTCCTCGGCCTCGGCCCCACCGGCGCGCAGCTGATCCTCAAGGACCTCCGGAGCATGCTGGTCGGCTAACGCCGCCCCAACAAAAGCACCCCAACGACGACGGCGGCCCTCACCGGAAAGGTGAGGGCCGCCGTCGTTTGCTGCTGGTGATCAGGCCTTGCGGGGGATACCCGTACGTGCCATGGCCTCGGCGTAAGCACCGTGGATGGCGTCCAGGTATTCCTGCTGGCGGGCCGGGGTGCCGGCGAAGGAGCGGCCACCCAGCGAACGGACCTTGAAGGTCTTGAAGCCGCGGCGGGCGATGCTGGCCGGAGCGGCCTTCATGAGCTGGTCGGCCAGGCGGTGTGCCTCATTGCCGTGCGCCACCAGGGCGGAGGTGCGCGGCAGGAGCTGCAGGAGGCGCAGGAGCGGCTTCAGGCCTTCGGTGATGTTGGCGGGTGTGAGCTTGCCCGGTTCCTCATTGGGCTCGATCCACGGGTAGGCATTCCACGGCATCATGAGCGCGGGACGGAGGCCCAGCTGCCACTGCATGCCAAGCATGCGGGTGGTGGCTTCTTCGTCGCCCGGGTTGATGAAACCCTCGCCGGTGGTGGTGCGCTGATTGGAGAAAAGGCTGACGATGCGGCAGTCATCCATGCTGTGGGCGGGGTCAACGTAGAGGACCTCGCTGCCCGGCTTCTGCACCTTGATGGAGTCGCACAGCTCGTTGACCTCGGCGATATGCGGTTCGTAGCGGCGGTTCCAGAGGATTTCTTCGGGTGATTCAGTCGCCAGTTCTTGCATCAGGGGTTAGGTCTCCTAGGTGTTACAGCGCACCGTTCCAAGGGGCCGCGGGCATGCCGCAGCCGAACCTCAAAGGGTGCTGTTGGGGGCTAACTAACCTTACCGGACTATGGGGGTGAACGGGGCCCGCTTCGGCGCGCCCTTTAAATGCGACGCGGCGTGTTGCCCGGAAACGTGTCCAGCGTCTCGACGGCCGCGGCCCACGTTCACCGAAGCAGAACTGGAGTTCGTGGCGGGTGAGTATATTCAATAACTATTTCTGCAGGTCAAAGCGTTGACATAGCTCCGCGGGGATGATGGGTTGGAACCATCGGTTTTGGGGGGAACCAGCCGGGGACCTCCACCTCCGGGCTCCGATCATTTGATCGTCAGCATCACATCAATCGTGGGGGTAATAGTGGTTGCAGCAGCATCATCACCAGAGACGGATCCGGATCATCGCGGCACCAAGCCCGGAAAGTCACCTAAAATCCGTGCCATTCTTGCCGGCGGGCTGGTGCTGGGTGTGGGCGCAGCCATCACCTTGGCAGCGTGGAATGACTCCGAGTTTGCCCAGGGAACTTTCACCGCCGGTGCGTTCAACCTTGAGGGCAGCACGGACGGGACCGCCTTCGGGGAAAACCCCGTTTCCGACCCGGCAACTCTTGGCTTCACCGCCGCGCCAGCCAACCTTGCGCCCGGCGATGTGGTCACAGCACCCTTCGCAGTCAGGCTGGATGGCACAACAACCAACGACGCCACGGTCACTGTTTCCACGGAAGCATCCACCGGAGCATTGACCGGACTGACGTACTCGCTCACGCAGTCCACCGATTTCGGGTGCGCTGAACCGGTAACGGGAACGCTGGTGGCAGCCGGTCAGGCATTGGGCACGACGCCGGGCAGCGTCACTTTCGCGCTGACGCAAGGAGCCGGCACGGCCGACGGCGACGCCGTGAACCTCTGCTTCCGGATCACTGCCGATGATGGCCTCGTCCAATCCCAATCCGGGACCACCACCTGGGAATTCGCCGCGCAATCGCAGTAATCCATGGGCCGACGAGAAGCCGAAACCAAGCGCGGTGCGGCCCTGCTCCGCATCCGCGCACTTCTTGCCGGGACGTTGGTGCTGGGGCTCGGGAGCTCCATGACCCTGGCATCGTGGACTGACAGCGATTTCGCCACGGGTTCCTTCGGAGCCAGTGTGTTCGTCACCGAATCCAACGTCACCAAGCCGTACAGCGCCTCAGGGACGTGGAGTGCCAACGACGTTTCGCCCGGTGCGGCGCTGGTCTTCACAGCAACTGCCATGAGCCCCGGCAGTGTGGCCTACGCGCCGTTCGCCATCAGGACCAAAGCAACCTCCGTGGCGGGCGAAGTGGTACTCGGTGTCCCTATGGTGACCAGCAGCGGCGTCGGCACTGCCGATCTGGGCGCCGCACTGCGCTACCGGGTGGTTCGTTCTGCGACCTGCGAGGCCGCGTCCTTCACCGGGTCGCCAACGTTCGTGGTGGGCAGCGACGGCGCCAAGCCGTTCACGCAAGGGCAAGCGGCCGGCGTCGTCAATCCCTTGGCCGCTGCGACGGCAACGCTGCCGGGGGCGCCCACGCAGTTCTGCTTCGAAGTGACGCTTCCAGCTGGTGCCAACAATGCCCTGCAGGGCCAAACCGCCACCGCTACCTGGCAATTTACTGCCACCTCAAGCTCATGAGCCGCCGTCGGTTCCGTCGCGGTTTGCAGGAAACCGTGTTGAACATCGCTGCGGCGGGTGGCGCTGTGTGCATCCTGGCGGTGGTTTGCGCGCTGTTGTTCAACATCACGCTGATCATGTTCAAGACGGGGTCCATGTCACCGGCAATTCCGGCCGGTTCACTGGCCGTAGTCCGAGAGATCCCGGCGGATGAGATCGCCGTTGGCGATGTGGTGACCGTGGACAGGCCTGGGAAGCTCCCCATCACGCACAGGGTCCAGTCGATTGCGCCTGCGGACGGAACCATGCGAACCATCACCATGAAGGGCGATGCCAACACCGAAGCCGATCCCGCGCCCTACGTCGTGGAGAAGGTCCGACTGGTCTTCTGGTCCGTACCGGGGCTCGCGCATCCGCTGGCCGCAGCCGCCAACCCCGTGGTCCTCGGCGCCACCACCGTGGCTGTGTCCGCTCTGGTGACCTGGGTGCTGTGGCCGCGGAGCCCACGCCGAGGCAGGACCGGGCAGCATGCGGCGGCGTAGCCTGGCGGGGTTGCTGGGCGCACTGATGCTGGGCGCCGCGCCTGTTGCTCCGGCAGTTGCAGCCACTGTTGCCGCCGACAACCACCCGTCCGGATGGTTGGAGCTCGACGCCGGTCCGGCCGGCAAAGTGCATCGGCTCACCCCGGGCGGGAGCGCAGATTGGGCGATGGCCGTCAAAGTCCGCGGTGAGCCTGCTGCGTCCCTTTATGTGGTGCTGAAAGACGGGCCGGCGGCAACAGATGTCCTGCGGGACTTCCTCAGCGTTGAACTCCAGTCCTGCGCCCAACCTTGGAGCGGAGGTTCCTGCGCCGACGGCCACCGCGTGTTGATGCACAGGACCCCACTGAACAGTACGGCTGGGGTGCGGGTGGACCTCATGGGCCCTGGAAACTTCGGATCGGCCAATGCCCACGTCCTGCTGACGGCAACCCTGGCGGAGGATGTTCCCCGCGAAGTGCAGGGGAGCCGGACGCAGATCGTGGTGGGCTTTCACGGTTCAGGGGACGGAGATGGGGCTGGAGCGGGCGGCGGGGCCGGCCCGGGCGGGAACGCTGGGAGTGGAGGCTTCCCCGGAAACCCAGCCGGGCCGTCGTCGGGCGCCCTGGCTGATACGGGGTTCCGGCTGGGCGGCTTCGCGCTCCTTGGTTTCGTTGCGGTCGCGGCCGGTTTTGGGTTGGCCCGGCTGCGGGGTGGGGTGCAGTGACGGTGTTTAAGCGGGCACGGGTGGGACTGTTGCTGGCGTTGCCCCTTGCCGTGGTGCTTTCGGTGGTGAACCCGCCGTCCGTCACGGAGGCGGCGTGGCAACGGGGACAGTTTTCGGCAGGCAGTTTCGGGACGGTGACCATTCCGGCGCCCACGCTGAATGGCCAGTGCACCTACGATCCCGGCTTTCTTGGCGCCGGTGCTTACGTTCGTATTCTTTGGAAACCACCAGCGGGATACACCTTGGCCAACGCCGAAGTGCAGGTGTCCACCAGTGGGCTGGGATCGGCCTTGGCTCCCCTGACGGGGTATAACCTGGCGGGCAATACCACAGGGAATGCCACCTCCGGATACATCACGGACGTCCAGACGAACCTGTTGGGCGGGTTCCTGGGCCTCGGAACAGAGCTTCAAATCGCCATCGTGATCAAGGACCTCGGGTGGACGTCCAAGTCCGCCTCCGTCGCCTCGAACGCCGGGCTGGTGGGCGGTCTCGGCGGAAACTGCCGTAATCTGCCCGCGGCGTAGGGCCCGCTGGCCCGCCGAAGTTTCCCTGGGGAAAACTTCACCCGGCCGCCTTTCAAGACACCTTGACACCAGAGAAACCGGCGTCATCGGCTAAACTTGGCTGGTAAGAGCCCCGAACTCTTGCGTATGCCAGCCCTTATGGCAGGCTGCACCGGTATCGTCGGGGCATTCTCATGTACGGCGCCAATCCATCGCGGCTTGGCCCGAAAGAATGGGGGAGGATCCCATGCCCGCTATCGTGATCGTCGGAGCCCAGTGGGGCGACGAAGGCAAAGGCAAAGCAACCGATCTGCTCGGTGGCCGCGTTGACTACGTGGTCAAGCCCAACGGCGGTAATAACGCCGGGCACACCGTGGTTGTTGGCGGTGAGAAGTATGAGCTGAAGCTCCTTCCCGCGGGCATCCTGAGCCCCAACGCCATTCCTATTATTGGCAACGGCTGCGTGGTGAACCTCGAGGCCCTGTTCCAGGAGATCGACGGCCTCGAAGCCCGTGGCGCGGACACGTCCCGCCTGCGCGTCTCGGCCAACGCCCACCTGGTTGCTCCGTACCACCAGGTGCTGGACAAGGTGACTGAGCGCTTCCTTGGCAGCCGCGCCATCGGTACTACCGGCCGTGGCATCGGTCCTGCCTACATGGACAAGGTGGCCCGCTTGGGCATCCGGGTCCAGGACGTGTTCGACGAGTCCATCCTCCGGCAGAAGGTGGAAGGTTCGCTGCGCCAGAAGAATGAACTCCTGGTCAAGGTCTACAACCGCCGGGACATCGTGGTGGACGAGATCGTGGACTACTTCCTCGCCTTCGCCGAGCGCCTGCGCCCGCTGGTCATCGACAGCACACTTGTCCTCAACAACGCCCTGGACGAGGGCAAGGTTGTGCTCATGGAAGGTGGCCAGGCAACGTTCCTGGACGTTGATCACGGCACCTACCCGTTCGTCACCTCGTCCAACCCCACGGCTGGCGGTGCATCGGTGGGCTCCGGGATTGGTCCTACCCGCATCTCGCGCTCCATCGGCATCATTAAGGCGTACACCACCCGGGTTGGCGCGGGCCCCTTCCCCACGGAACTGTTCGACGAGATGGGCGTCTACCTGCAGAAGACCGGCGGCGAGTTCGGTGTGAACACCGGCCGTCCCCGCCGTTGCGGTTGGTACGACGCCGTCCTGGCCCGCCACGCTGCGCGCGTGAACGGCTTCACGGACTACTTCGTCACCAAGCTGGACGTCCTCACGGGCATCGAGCAGATCCCGGTTTGCGTTGCCTACGACGTCGACGGCGTCCGCCACGACGAAATGCCCATGACGCAGACCGAGTTCCACCACGCAGTGCCCGTCTTCGAGTACTTTGACGGCTGGACCGAGGACATTACCGGCGCCCGCACGCTGGAAGACCTCCCGGAGAACGCCCGCAACTACGTGCTGGCCTTGGAAAAGCTCTCCGGCACGCGCTTCTCGGCCATCGGCGTCGGCCCGGACCGCGACCAGACGATCGTTGTTCACGACCTGATCAACGACTAAGTCTTACCCAGTCACGACGACGGCGGGTCACCTTGGTTCCTCACGGAACCGACCGGTGGCCCGCCGTCGTCGTCGCAGGGGTGGGCACGCGACCCGCCGGGCGGGTTCCGCGACCGGCCGGGCGGGTTCCGCGACCGGCCGGGCGGGTTCCGCGACCGGGCGCTGCATGGCGCCGTCGAATGGCGTACTCGGCCACCACCAGGTTGATGACCCAGGACGCGCCCATCAGGACTGCACGCGTGGTCTCGTCGGTGGGGCCCACCACCAGGATCCACGGCAGCAGCACCAGGGCTTGCGTTCCAGCTCCCAGTGCGATGGCGTAGGCGCGCGTCATCCAGGCTCCGTGCGCAGCGAAGTCCCGTCGGCGAATCGCCAGGATTCCGAGGATGATGCCCCCGACCATGGCGGTACCAAAGATCAGCCGAAGAACCAGCAGTGCCTCACCGTCAGTTTCCGGGAGGGTGTAGAAGACGGACATCCACAGGCCGGACAGGCCGGCGAGCAGGCCTGCAGGAACCAGGATGCGCCCGGATATTTCGTGCCAGGACCGCCTGCCCCGGCGAAGTCCGGGGACCCGCCTAAGGGGAGGGACGAACTGAAAAGCCCCCAGCAGGCTGTACACCGTCACTGTGACGATGTGCGTAATCACCGGGAGTGGCGAAGCGAAGAACCTCGCGTTCTCCGGAGTGACGGTTGCGCCACCAGTCAGCTGAGTGAGACGCGCCGCGCCGGCGATGACAGGAATGAGACTGAGGGCAATCAGCGCCGCGGGCACGACCCACGTCATGCGGCCGCTCCGGAACGATGTGGTGGTTTTCGATCTCATGACTCCGCCTTGGGGGTAGAGGTGTACGGCGTACACCTTGATGATCGAAAGACTAGGTGTACGCTGTATACCTGTCAAGACCCGCCCGGATTTTGACTGAGGGGAAGGGATCAACCGATGACCCAACTTGCGGAGGCCGCGCAGCGCGTGCCCTTGAACCGCGACCGAGTGCTGCAAGCTGCCGTTACTCTCGCTGACGAAGCAGGTCTCGAATCACTGAGTATGCGCCGGCTCGCCCAGGAACTTGGGGTAGTTCCGATGGCGCTCTACAAGCACGTGGCCAATAAGGAAGAACTCCTCGACGGCATGGTGGATACCATCGTGGGGGAAATCGACCCACCCGTGCCCGATGCTCCATGGAAGACCGTGGTCCGTCTCCGGGTGCTTTCGGCCAGGCGGGCGCTCCTTCGACATCCTTGGGCCCGCCCTGTCATCGAAACCCGCACCAACACTACGCCGGCGGTCCTTGGGTACATGGATTCCTTCGTGGGCATGTTCCTTGCGGGCGGATTATCCGAGGACCTGACGCACCACGTGATGCACGCCTTGGGTAGTCGGATGTGGGGGTTCACTCAAGAGGTCTTTGACGACCCGGCAGGGAACGGCGCCAAGGACCAGCCACATATCACGGCGGAAGCCCAGGCTGCGATGGCCCGGCACATGGCGGAGAGCTACCCCAATCTTTTCCGGATCGCTGTGGCGGCAGCGCATGATGACGAGTCAGTGGTGGGGAATGGCTGCGACGACCAGTTCGAGTTCGAGTTTGCCCTGGACCTGCTTCTTGACGGATTCGAGCGACTCCACCAACGGAACTGGGCATCAGGCGGGGGTAAGCGCGCATGAGCACAGCGGCCGAAGAAGGAGTCGGGTTCCGATCCCGGCGGGGACCCATTCTGATTGCACTGATGCTCGCCACGGGCCTGGTGGCGAACGATGCCACCATTGTTGCCACGGCGGTGCCGTCAATCGTGGAGGACATTGGCGGTTTTGCCTCGTTCCCGTGGCTCTTTTCTGCGTACCTGTTGGCGCAGGCGGTCTCGGTGCCCGTCTATGCCAAGCTCTCGGACGTTGTGGGCCGTAAGCCGATGATCCTGGGCGGGATTGGCCTGTTCCTGCTCGGCTCGATTCTCTGCGGCCTGGCTTGGAGCATGCCGGCGCTCATCGCGTTCCGGGTGCTTCAGGGCCTCGGGGCGGGGGCAGTCCAACCTGTGGCGATCACGATTGCCGGCGATATCTACACGCTGGCTGAGCGGGCCAAAGTGCAGGGCTACCTGGCCAGTGTGTGGGCGGTTTCTTCCGTGGTGGGACCAACTCTGGGAGGCGTTTTCGCATCCCTGGGAATCTGGCGCTGGATCTTCCTTATCAACATTCCATTGTGCCTTCTGGCTGGTTGGATGCTCCTCCGGACCTTCCACGAGGAAGTGGAGCGGACCAAACACCGGATCGACTACTTGGGAGCGGGGCTGCTGACGGTTTCGTTGAGCCTGCTCATTCTGGGGGCGCTTCAGGGCGGCCAGGCATGGCCTTGGGACTCCGCGGTCAGCATCTCTGTTTTTGCCGGCGGGGCCTTGTTGTTCGTAGCGTTCCTCTTGGTGGAAAGGAAGGCTGCAGAGCCGATCCTGCCACCGTGGGTTGTCTCCCGCAGGCTGCTGGCGACGACGGCGATGATCTCTTTCGGCGTGGGTGCCGTCATGCTTGGGCTTACTTCCTACGTCCCAACGTTCCTGGAAGGGTCCCTGAAAACCTCACCCCTTCTGGCCGGGCTCGCCTTGGCGGCCTTAACCATTGGCTGGCCCATCAGTGCCTCGCAAGCCGGCCGGTTGTATCTCCGCATCGGATTTCGGAACACGGGCATCATCGGCATCGTGATCACAGTCATCGGCACGGCTCTCCTTGCCCTCACGGCCTCATCGCCCAGCGTCATCCTGGTGGCAGTGGCGTGCTTCATCGTTGGGCTCGGACTCGGGCTGGTGGCAACGCCGAGCCTCATTGCCGCCCAGACCAGCGTCGAATGGAACGAACGCGGCGTGGTCACCGGTACCAACCTGTTTGCCCGTTCGATCGGCAGTTCCATTGGCGTGGCTGTTTTCGGTGCCATCGCCAACGCTGTCTATGCCAACGGCCCCAGCGGGGGTCCCGATCCGCAAACTACCGTTTCGGCGTCCACTGCGGTATTCGTGGCTGTGCTTGTCAGCGCAGTCCTTACCGTCGTGGCGGTGCTGGCGATGCCTGCTGAGGGGAAAGTCAACACCGCCGAACCGGCCCCGAAACCCAGCTCGGAACACGCGAACGACTAGTCTCGAAGACATGGATGAACTGATCACCGGCACCTTGGAAAAGTTGTTTGAAGGAACCGTGTGGGCGGAGGGTCCTCTCTGGATTCCGCAGTCGCAGACCGTACGTTGGAGCGACATTCCCAACAACAGGATCCTTGAGTTCTCGCCTTCTACCGGAGCGACGCGCGAGTACGCCGCCGGCGTCGAATACACCAACGGGCGGACGCTGGACCGTGACGGCAGCGTGGTGCAGTGCAGCCACGGCCGCCGGCGTATTGAGCGGGACCACGACGGCGTGGTGACGCCGATCGTTGAGGCGTTCGGTGAGCATCGGCTCAACTCGCCCAACGACGTTGTCGTGGCTGGGGATGGCACAGTCTGGTTTACTGATCCTCCGTATGGAATTCTTCCCGGGACGGTGGAAGGGCACGAGGGTGAGCAGGAGTACGGCGGTTGCTATGTCTTCCGCTTCGACCCGGCCACGGAAGAGCTGACTCCCATGGTCACGGATCTGGTACACCCCAACGGGCTGGCGTTCTCCCCGGATGAGTCACTCCTGTATGTAGCAGACACGGCGGGTCCAGCCTTGGGAGTGCCGTTCCGGATAGCTGTCTACCCGGTTGAGGGCGGCGGCTGCGGAGAGGGCAGCACATTCGTTGAGCTCGAAGACGATGCGGCCTCGGACGGCTTCCGTGTGGACATCGAGGGTCGCGTGTGGACGTCGGCGGGCTCGTCAGTACGCGTCTACGCCCCCAGCGGTGCGCTGCTGGCCGCCGTCGACGTTCCGGAAAAGGTCTCCAATCTCTGCTTCGGCGGGCCTGATGGGCGCGATCTCTACCTCACGGCCACGACGTCCTTGTACCGGCTCCGGACCTCGACACGGGACACGACCATGAGAGTACCCTGAACACAGCACCCGCCGCTGCTATCGAGGGAGTGAACGTGTCAGGAAGCAACCCCGATCCATATGAAGACAAGATCACCGGTTTGGAGCCGGGTGGAGGAGTGCCCCCGGGGGAGACCCCTCCTGGCGAAGCCTCCACCGCCGGACCGCAGGGCCATGACGAGGGCGGCCCCAGGAAGGGCACTCAATTCCTGTGGCTGGCAGCCATCGGTGCCGGCGTGCTGCTGACGCTGCTGTTCTTCATCGGCTACATCGTCGGCTTCTTCGACTAGCTGGGAATCCCGGGAAACGCGTGTTGTCGTCCGTCGAAGGTCAGAGCGCTGCTGCGTCGCTGGCGATGATCGCGGCGAGCTCCGCGGGGATGCCGTTCCCCGAAGCAGCCTTGGCATCGGCCTCGACGTCTGCCCAACGTTCGCGGTCCACGTTTTTCATGAGCTTGTCGCGCACCTTGCTATCGATACCGTCTGAAATGAGGACGACGTAAAGTCCGGACTTGCTGGCCTGGACGGTGAAGGTGATGGACGCCGTCGCCTCTCCTCCCGGGCCGCTGGCTGTGGCGATGAGGGTGTGCTGCCCGGCCGCGAGCGTCAGTGCCTTGACGGCGTCGCCTTCCGCGACCGTGTGCCCGTCGAGCTGGATGGTGACATTGTCGGCGTTGATGGTTTCCACAGCGGGGGTGACGGTGTCGCCGCGGCTCAGAGTGGCGCCCTCGAGCTTTCCTGCGAAGCGGACGGACGGAGCCTCAGGGGTGGGGGCGGTGGGGGTAGCGCTTTGGAAGCCCACAAGTGCGCCGGCGCGGTTGGTGATGATGCCGTCCACGCCGGCCTCGGTCATATCCTTCCATTGCTGCGGGCTGTCCACGGTGTAGGGCATCACGGCGATGCCGGCTTGGTGCAGTTCCTTGATGGCATCTGGACGGGCGGCAAGCGCTGACCAACTCGGGTTGTACGTGACGGCTCCGAACTGCTTGGCTGCAGCCACTACGTCAGCGTCCAAGGCACCCCGGAGCAGGCCGAGCCTCAGGGATGGCTCATACTCGCGCGCGTAGTTCAGAACGTTGGTGTCGAAGCTCTGCAGGATGGTCTGCTCCAGCATGCCGCGCTCCTTGAGCATGTCAACCACACGCTGGACTTCTGAGCGGGTTTCCGGGCCTTTGATCTCCAGCAGCAAGCCGGCGCCCTCGGTATTGGTCTGGTCCAGGAACTCAGCAAGGGTGGGAACCTTGGCGCCGGCATAGGCCGGGGAGAACCAGGATCCTGCTTCCAGCCCGGCAATGTAGCCGGAGCTCAGGGTAGAGACGTCGCCGGTCCCGGACGTCACGCGATCCACAGTGTTGTCGTGAATGACCATTGGGACGCCGTCCTGCGTGGTGTTGACGTCCATCTCGATCCAGTCGGCGCCGGCCCGGCCTCCCGAGAGGAGGGCCTGGAGTGTGTTCTCGGGGATGACTGAGGACAGTCCCCGGTGGGCGATCACTGCGGGCTTTTCTCCGGGCTTGATCAGCAGGGATTCGGTGGCAGGCAGTTCGGTGACTTTGATGTCGTCGTAGGAAACTGTTGCACCGTTGGCGACGAGGCCAAGAACGCCATTGTCTGTGCGGATCAGGCGGTTGGTTTCCATCACTTTCTGGCCGTTGAAGAACCATGCGGCCTTCTTGCCTCGAACGTCGACGGAAACGCGGACGTCCTTCCCCGTACCAGCGTCCGAAGGAGCGGCGGCGGTATTGGTGACGTTCCATGCGTTGGAGGCGTTGCGCTCAGCAAACTCCAAGCCGTTGGTGGCCGTGCTCCCTGAGCGCATGGTCGCAATCCAATAGGGAACACTGCCATCGGGCTTCATATCCAGTGCCAAGGCGGACCAGCGGGCAGCGTTGAGAACATTCTCAAAGCGGACCGTTGCTTCAAGCCGGTAGTTGGCCAGGTGCGGCCCGAAGGTGATCCGCGAAAGCTGGTTGGAGGAGGTGCTGGTTCCGTAGAGGCGGCCGTTCTCCACCTTCCAGGTTCCCTCGACAGCAGTGAAGCCGTCGGGGAGGCCAGTGCCGGAGAAGTCCTGAGTGTAGGCAGGCGCCGGTTCGACTTGCTGGTCGGGGGACGCCGGGGCAGCATTGGCGGGAGCGAGGGGTAGAAGCGCTGTGGCCAGCAGTGCTGCTGCCACGAGACTGGAGCTAAGCCGTTTTGGAGTATTCACCCTCACGACGGTAGGCAGCTTGCTTTCCCGCATGAGGTACAAACGGGGAACCCAGCTTGAACAGACTCTTAAGAAACCGCTTACGGGCGCCCGGTGGGAACTCAACGCATCAGGGCAGCGGGCGGCAACCAATCTGTTCTGCAAAGGCAAGCATCGCGTCGCATGCCATGTCCACTGTCACGAGCCTGTTCCCGGCAACAATGTGCAGGCTGTACGCATCTTCAAGTGCCACCATGTTCATGGTTGCCTGGTCCAGGTCGGTGGAGATGCTGAACGCGCCCGAGGCGTTGCCCTCTTCGAAGATCGCCCGGTAGGTGGCGGTCTGCCGCAGGTACATCTGCTGGACCAAGGTGTCGTGCAGTTCTGACTGTCCGGCCATGAAGTCGAATTCGTAGAGCAGGCGCATGAGGGCGTCGTCGGGACCGCTGGGCAGGCCCGCGGAGATGGCCGCCCGGAGCTTTTCAGCGGGCGAGGAAAGTTGGGCCACCACTGCGTCCCTGTGGTCGCAGAACCGCTCAGTTCCGGCACGATGCGCCTCGACGAGGAGGGCATCCAGATCGTCGAAATAGTAGAGCAAAGCCCCTCTGGTCAGCCCGGCCCTCTTGGCGACATCGGTGAGGGATAGTGAGCGCAGACCTTGGGTTGAGGCCTCTTTGAGGGCAGCCTCCACGAGTTCGGATCGGCGCTGTTCCTGGGTGTTGGGTCTTGCCATGCTCTTGACACTATCCGATGTGAGCTGCCACACTCCAATAGTTATTTGACACTGACGTCAAAAAACTAATTCAACCCGAATGGATCCCCATGGAACAGCCCATCACCTCCGTTCCGGCGCAACCCCCAAGTCCCCCGGGCGCCGGGACCGGCCGAAACTATGACGCCTCACTGTCCCGCAGCCTTGGCCTCGGCGGAAACATCCTCATCACTCTTTCCTCCATCTCGCCTGCTTCCAGCGTCTTCATCCTTGGCGGCGCCGCGCTGACAGCCTTCGGCACAGGTGTCGTCTGGGGATTCCTGATCGCGGGCGTCGTGAGCATTTTGGTGGCCTTCTGCTATGCCGAACTTGCTTCCGCCTATCCTGTGGCAGGCGGCGATTATTCACTCGTTTCAAGGGCCTTGGGTCCGGCGTTCGGAGTCGCCACCTTCTTCATCAGCTTGGTGTCCTTGCCCCTGATCGTGGCGGTCTTCGCACTGGGTGTAGCGGACTATCTGGGAGTAGCGATCGCGGGACTCTCTCCACTGCAGACGGCGCTTGCCGTAGTTGTTCTCACCACCATCACCGCCTGCTTCAATATTCGGGCCAATGCTTGGCTCACGGGTATCTTTCTGTTCATAGAGCTGGCGGCCCTTGTGCTCCTGGCGGTTTTGGGCCTGATCCACATTGAGCGTCCTGTCGAAACACTGTTTACGGCCCAAGCCCTGGATCCCGACACGGGGTCATTGGCGCCGCTTGCGATATCCGGGCTCATGATCTGCGTGACGCAAGGGATCTTCTCCTTCAACGGTTACGGGGGAGCGGTCTACTTTGCGGAGGAGACCAAGAATCCCAAGCGCAACCTTGCCCGTGCGGTGATCTGGAGCGCGGCCGTCACCATTGCCGTCGAGATCGTCCCGCTCGGTGCGATCCTCCTTGGTGCGTCCTCCCAAGAGGAGCTGTTCGGCTCTGAACTCCCCGTGGAAATCTTTCTGAGCGAGCGTGCCGGGGAAGCAGTCACCATGCTGGTTCTGCTGGCGGTGGCGTTTGCCATCATCAACGCGATCATTGCCATCACTCTCCAAGCCGGGCGCCTGCTGTATGCGGCGGCCCGTGATCAGGCCCTGCCCGGCGGGGTGTCCCGCGGCCTGCGCCGCGTCAGTGCCAAGGGTCAAGTGCCGGTCGCGGCCACCGCCGCCATGGGCGTCTTTGCTTTCCTGGCCTGCTTCGTTCCTCTTGACGTCCTGCTCACGGCTACGGGTTCCACGCTCACGTTCAGCTACCTTTTCATTGCGTTGGCAGCCATCCACCACCGCCGCACCAACGGCAGCCGGACCGGCTACCGGATGCCGTGGTGGCCCCTTCCGCCGGCTGTGTGTATCGCGGCTCTGTGCTTGGTGTTCATCGTGGCAATTCTTGACCCGGCACAGTGGCTCAGCCTGGGCATCTCCCTGGTCTTCGTGACCGGCGGTTTCGCCTACTACTTCCTGTACCTCCGGCCGCGGAGCGGGACCCACCTTCTACTGCTTGACGCTGTTCTTGACGAGGAGAACCACAATGCTTGACCTGCTGCTTCACAACGGGGCTGTCCGCACTTTTGATGGTGCCGGCTGGGCCCAAGCCGTCGGGATTACGGGCGGATACATCACCTACGTGGGAACGGACGATGATGCTCCGGCGGCCCGCCATCGGATCGACCTCAACGGACGCCTGCTGACTCCCGGCATCATTGACAGCCACAACCACTTGCTCCTCGGCTTCGACCCGGATGCCGTTAGCCTCGAAGGTGCTTCCTCCCTGGGCGAAGTCCGGAAGCGGATCGCCGAACACGCAGTGGAGCGGCCGGAGCTGGACTGGATCTGCGCCGAGAATGCCGTGTATTCGGTGGTGGAAGGGCGGCGGCCCAATGCTTCGGACCTACGTGGAGTGACGGACCGCCCGGTTTTCATCACCACCTACGACCAGCACTCGGTGTGGCTCAACGACGCCGCGCTGAGAGTGCTGGGCATCACCCATGAATCATCCATCCCGTGGGGACGTCCGGAAGTCGATGCCGATGGGAACCCGACCGGGTGGGTCACCGACTTCTACACGAGTGCCATGACCGCCTCAGGACTGCGCGGACTGCAACGCGATATCCCCATGTATTCTCCTGACCGTCGCTACCGGCGCATCACCTCAAGCCTGGCGATGGCTGCAGCGAGCGGCATCACCACAGTGGTGGAACCCCAGGTGCCCTTGGCGGAGCTCGATCTTATGTATCGTGCCCGGGCAGAGGGAAAAATGCACTCGCGCGTGATCACCGCTCTCTTCCACCCCGTGGGTTCCGACGCAGAGTTCCGCAAGGACCTGCGCGAGGCAGTGGACAGTGCGCCGGTGGACGACATGCTTCGGCTTGGTCCGGTCAAGCTGTACGCGGATGATGTGATCGAACCACACACTGCCGCCATGCTTGCAGACTACGCCAACCGACCAGGGCACCGCGGCTCCCCGAGTATGCCACCCAACGAGTTCACGGCGATGCTGGGCGAGCTCCATAGGCTTGGCTTCCAAACCCACACCCACGCCACCGGCGACTGGGGAGTGCGCATGGCGTTGGATGCGATTGAAAGCGCCCAACGCAGTAACCGCACCACGGACCACCGTCACGGAATTGTGCATGTGGAGTGTTTGGACGACGCCGATCTGCCCCGCTTCGCCCGGTTGGGAGTTGTTCCTGCAATGCAGCCGCGGCACTGTTCCCCGGACTTGGTGGCCGGCACGTGGATGGACAACGTTGGTGAGGGGCGCTGGGGCCGTGCGTGGCGGTTCAAGTCACTCGCAGACTCGGGCGCCCGGTTGGCTTTTTCCAGCGACTGGCAGGTGGGAGAGATGGACCCCCTGGTGGGTTTCTACACCGCACTCACCAGGGCGGGTCTCGACGGCGGCTCGGCCTGGACCCCCGATGAATGCCTCGACCTCGACACCACCCTCCGTGCGTATACACAAGGCGGCGCGTGGGCGTGGCACGCCGAGAACGAACTGGGCGTTATCCGCGCAGGAGCCAGGGCCGACGTCGTGGTCTGGTCTGCCAACCTGTACACGCTGGAGGCCTCGGAACTGCTCGGCGAGCGGGCTGATCTGACAATCGTCGGTGGCGCCGTAGTCCACGACGCCCGCCGGGAGTTCAGCGACGATCCGCCGGTGCCCGCGTCAGCGGCCGGTGTTGGGCACGGCATCCCGGCCGAGTCGCACTCGACCTGCGCGCACTGAAGGGGCGACGACGGCGGGTCGCCCCGCTTCATCGGCGGTCCTTGGCAGTTGCTTCGTCAATAACGATGCTGAGGTCGACGGGTCGGCTCCACATCGGCCAGTGGCCAGTGGGGAGGTCGACAAGTTCGAGGTTACGGAGGGTGGCGACCTCTGCCATCATGGGGTCGCCTTCGCGCGCCATCTGCATCAGAACCTCGGAGGTATAGGAGCAGGCGATGATCGTCGAGGGGACGTCTCGTCGGGAGTCGTGCTGAAGATGCAGTGGAGCGCGCACGACGTTCGCGGGCATCGGCACCGCTCGCTGACGGAATAGTTCAAGGTCCCTCCTGCTGAGCCCGTCGAGGCTCGCGCCCAGCTGGTCAAAGGGTGGCAGCATTACTTCTTGTTGATCTGGTGGCACGGACGCATCGACGACAGAGCCATTCGAGGCAGGGCCACTGTCGACGTAGATGATTCTGGTGACGGCGGTGGGGTTCTGGTCCAGGAGGACGGAGGCGGGGACTCCGGCGCCGCTGTGAACGACGAGCACCACGGGGGAACCGTCGTTGCCGGCAGTCCTCACAGCCAAGCGCAAAGCGTCGGCCTGGTCGGCCAGAGTCCTTGAAGCCCGCTCGGGATCCTCGGGGTCAAGGCCCGGCAGCGTCACTGCTGTGACGCGGTGGCCGCGGCTGCGCAGATCCGCCGCGACGGCGTCCCACGCCCATCCACCCAGCCAGTGGCCAGGGACGAGAACGATTGACGTTTGAGTGGTTGTGATTGTTTCCATGTCACCATGCTCGCGCGCGCTCCGGACAACCCCATGTCACTATTTCAGTCACTATTTCTGCGATAGTGGCAAAATGAACAGAACCGCGCGCCTTCATGCCCTTACTGAGTCACTGCGCCGGGCAGGCACTCGTGGGCGCACTGCGCAGCAGCTTGCCGATGAGTTTGAGGTGGCCCTTCGCACCGTCAAACGTGACTTGGCCGCGCTCCAGGCCGGCGGGTTGCCAGTCTGGGGGCGAACAGGTCCAGGCGGCGGTTACGGGCTGACGGAAATGTCGTCGCTGCCGTCGGTGAATCTCACCGCCGCGCAGGCGTTGGCCCTCAGCGCGGCAGTGTCCGCGAGCAATCAAGCACCGTTTTCCGATTCGGCCCGCGCCGCGATCCGGAAAGTGCTGGACGTGCTGGACCCAGTTGCCCGCCGTCGAGCCGCTGAACTGTCCCAGCGAATCTGGGTCGACGTCGGCCCGGCGCCACACTGTCGGGTGATGTCAGTGCTTGAGCAAGCCACTATTGACCAAGTCACCGTAAAATTGACCTACACCGATTCCAAGGGCGACACCACGCGGCGTGAGGTGGAGCCGATGATCTTCGCTCTCAACGGTAACCGGTGGATGCTTGTGGCATGGTGCAGATTGCGTGACGGCATCCGTTGGTTTGATCTGACCCGGATCCAGCGCGCAACCGCCACCCGTCATCCATGTACGGGCCATCACGTCGACGAGATCGGCACCCCTCCCGAATTTGCGCGCCCCATCGATATCTAGCCCTTCGGCTGCCCGGGCCGTGGACGTGCGGGGTCCGGACGTGCAGCGGGGTCCCCTCCCATGGCTTCGGCCAAGCGGTCCCGCGCGCGGCCGAGGTGTTCGTCCAGCAAGGCTGCTGCTGCGTCCGCCTGGCCGGATTCGATGAGCTCAAGTATTTTCTGGTGTTCGGCATGGATCAGCGAGGTATCCAGGAGATGCAGGGACTGGACGCGGACCATGCACATCCGCACTTCTCCCACGAGCGAGCGGTACATCCGGCTGAGCCGCTCGTTCCCCACGGCGTCAATCAGGCTGGTGTGGAAACGCATGTCAGGTTCCACCACGTCCAGGGGAGTGTCGCTTTGGAGCGCGGCGATGTCCCGGTTCGCCTGCACTGCTCCCTCCGGAACCGTCTTGCTGTGGGCGAGCCGCCGCAGCACTTCACTTTCGAGGTATGCCCGGGCGAGGTAGATGTCGCGCACGGAGTCTGGTCCGAGATCCACAACGCGAGCGGTCTTGTGCGTTCCGCGCTCCAGCAGGCCCTCGGGTACGAGTTTCTCAATGGAGGCCTTGGCGGTGGGCCGGGCTACCTCGTAGGAGGTGGCGACGTCCGTTTCCGTGAGCGTATCGCCCGGGCCCAGGTCACCGGCAAAGATGCGGCTGCGGAGGTCCGCTGCGATGGCGTCGACGATTGAAACTGCTGAAACTCGGCCCTGCAACGAGGCCTCCTTGAAGGGTTGAAGTGGATCTCCACGTCCTATCGTGCCAGACAAGTCAGCAAAGAATTCTTGACCGGCATGTGTACTTGTTAGACAATCGTATCGTGTTGATCTTCCGGCAGTCCACCCCCGTACTCGATTGGATGGTGCCCTAGTTGGCTTCCCTTGACCTTGCTGGTTTCCGCGCCGCGCTGCAGGATCCCGCCGCAGTACGCACCAGGGCCATCGATCGTCACGCCAATGCCCATGACGCCTCGCATTTCCTGTTGATTCCGCAGGCTGTGGTGACAGCGGGAAGTGCTGCCGACGTCGGAGGTTTGTTGCGCGCCAGCGCCGCCCAGGGCGTGCCGCTGACTTTCCGCTCCGGCGGTACCAGCTTGAGCGGACAGGCTGTCACCGACGGCGTGCTGGTGGATGTTCGCCGGAACTTCAGGGACATTGAGGTGCTCGACGACGGCGCCCGGGTTCGTGTCCAGCCCGGCGTTACCGTTCGGGCCCTGAATGCGAGGCTCGCTCGCTACGGCCGGAAGTTCGGGCCCGATCCGGCCAGCGAAGCGGCGTGCACCATAGGCGGGGTAGTAGCCAACAATTCCTCCGGCATGAACTGCGGCACCGTGGACAACACGTACCGCACCTTGGAGTCGCTGACCGTAGTGTTGCCTTCCGGGACGGTCGTGGACACCGGGGCGCCCGACGCCGGGGAAAAGCTCCGCACCGTTGAGCCGGATCTCTACCGTGGCCTGGCGCGGTTGGCTGAACGGGTCCGGAGCAACCCCGACTCTGCCCAGAGGATCCGGCAGCAGTTTTCCATGAAGAACACCATGGGCTACGGCCTGAACTCCCTGCTCGACTTCCAGAACCCGGTGGAGATCATGGCGCACCTGATCATCGGCAGCGAAGGCACTCTGGGATTCGTGGCTGAGGCGGTGTTCCGGACCATTCCCCGGCTCCAGCATGCTGCAACGGGTCTGCTGGTTTTTCCTGATCTCGAGGCAGCCAATGCTGCGCTGCCCGCTCTCGTTGACACCGGGGCCGCCACCATCGAACTCATGGATGCGTTGTCGCTCAAGGTGGGCCAGGCGCTCAAGGGGACTCCCGCCGTCGTGCATGACATTGCGGTCCGTGACAATGCCGCCCTCCTGGTGGAGTATTCCGCAGGTAGTGCCGGCCAACTGGAGGAGCTTCAGGCGGGCGGCTCGGGAATCCTGCAGAGCCTTGGGCTTTCCGCCCCCGCGCAGTTCACCGCCGATCCGCGGGAGCGCGCGCAACTGTGGCAACTGCGAAAAGGCCTGTACGCCTCCGTGGCCGGCGCGCGCCCCCAAGGCACCACGGCTCTGTTGGAAGACATTGTGGTGCCGGTGCCCGCGCTTGGTCGCACTTGCCGGGGCCTGATCGGGCTGTTTGACAAGTACGGGTACAGCAACAGCGTGATCTTCGGCCATGCCAAGGACGGCAACGTCCACTTCATGCTGACCGACGGCTTTGCCTCGACGTCCGAACTGGACCGATACAGCGCTTTCACCGAGGACATGGTGGACCTTGTCCTTGCCGAAGGAGGATCGTTGAAGGCCGAGCACGGCACGGGGCGTGTCATGGCCCCGTTCGTCCGCCGTCAATACGGCGAGGAGCTCTACGACGTCATGCGCACCATCAAGCGGCTCTTCGACCCCGCAGGCATGCTGAACCCGGGTGTGGTGATGGATGAGGACCCTGTGGCCCACCTCCGGCACATCAAGACAGCCCCGCCAGTAGCGGAGGAAGTGGATCGCTGCGTTTCCTGCGGATATTGCGAACCGGTGTGTCCCAGTAAGGACATCACCCTCACGCCGCGCCAAAGAATCGTCACGCTGCGTGCCATTGAATCCGCGCGCCTGGCCGGAGACTTGGCGTTGGTGAAGGAGCTGGAGCGAGACTACGGGTACGAATCGGTGGACACCTGCGCCGTGGACGGCATGTGCCAAACCGCCTGCCCGGTGGACATCAACACAGGATCACTGGTGAAGCGCCTGAGGAAGAACGACGCCGGAAAACTCGCCAACGGCGCGTGGAACGCCGCAGCCAAGCACTGGGAAGGTGTCACTCGCGGGGCGGCCCTTGCCCTGACCGTGGTGGACAAGCTCCCAGCGGCCGTCATCAAGCCACCCAATACAGCGGCGCGGGCTGTCCTGGGGGCAGATGCTGTACCCCTGTACTCCACGGAGCTTCCAGGCGGAGGTTCACCGCGGAAACGCCCTGCTCCTTCGGGGCATGTTGATGCCGTCTATTTCCCTGCCTGCGTAAACACCATGTTCGGTCCGGCAGGGGCATCACCTGAAGCCGGCGGACGCGGCGTGCAGTACAGCTTTGAACAACTGTCTGCCCGGGCAGGGCTAACGCTCCTGGTTCCACAAGGTATTGACGGCCTGTGCTGCGGGACGCCGTGGTCCTCCAAAGGGATGGCTGACGGCCAGGAAACCATGGAAGCGAAAACAGTCGCAGCGCTCCGGCACGCCACCCGTGACGGCGAGTTTCCCATCGTCTGCGACGCCTCTTCCTGCACGGAGGGCCTCCGCCATGCCGTGGAATCCGACGTCCCCGCCGAGGGCCAGCTTCCCCTGCGCATCGTTGACGCCGTGGACTTCGCCGCAGAACGGATACTGCCCCTGCTGCCCGAGCACGGGAAACTTCAAACACTGGTGCTGCATCCCACCTGCTCGTCAACGCGGATGGGACTCAATGATGCGCTGGGCGTGGTTGCAGGTGCAGTGGCGGAACGCGTGGACATTCCCGAGAACTGGGGTTGTTGTGCGTTTGCCGGTGACAGGGGCATGTTGCATCCGGAACTGACAGCGTCGGCAACAGCGCGTCAGGCCGCGGACGTAGCGGACCTGAACGCTGCTGCCCACGCCTCCTGCAACAGAACCTGTGAGCTCGGCATGACACGGGCCACGGGATCCCAGTACCGGCATGTACTTGAGTTGCTGGAAGAGGTCACCCGGTAAGCGTCCTGTACCAAGGGCCGCGGTCAGCTGGCGGGTGTTTTACTCGACGAGCTTCCCGGAGACGGAATCGTCCGCGGAGGCCTCGGCAAGGGCTCGGAAGGAATCCGGAGCCGGAGGCAGACTTTCGAATCTGACGCCCTCGTCCGTTGACCAGACAAAGTTCCCCTGGAGTGAGGGATCTGCCGTTGGGAAGTCCGCACGGTTGTGGGCGCCGCGGGTTTCGCGGCGTTCAAGGGCGCACTCGAGGGTGGCCCGTGCTGCCAGCAGGGAGCCCAGAAGGTCGTAGGCGTGGGCCAGATCATCGAACCCGGCGATGTCCGGGTGGGCGGTGACCAGCTGGGCGCGCTCCTCCAAGGCCGTCAGCTTCTCGAGTCCTTGTTCCAGTCCCTGTTCAGTGCGGACCACCCCGGCGTGTTCGGTCATGAGGTTGCGTAGTTCACGCTGCAGCCGCCGTGCGGATTCTGTCCCGCGTTCACTGAGCAGTGACTGCATTTCCCCGCGGGCTGTTCCTACAGCGGCGGGATCCCGGACCAGATGGGTACGCGAATGGACGTAGTCGGCCACATGCTCGCCGGTGATACGTCCGTAAACGAGCAGCTCAATCAGTGAATTGCCGCCGAGACGGTTGGCGCCGTGGAGCCCGGACGATGCCTCGCCGATTGCGTAGAGGCCGTTCACTCCTGTTCCGTGGTCCTCGGGGGCAACCCAGGCCCCACCCATCGAGTAGTGGGCTGTGGGCGCAATTTCGATTTTGGTGGTGGTGATGTCCAGCATCTGAAGGTCGATCAGGGTGCGGTAGACCCGAGGCAGCTTTGCCATGATGGTTTCCCGTGGCAGGTGGGACACGTCCAGGTAGACGCCGCCCTTCCGGGTCCCGCGACCTTCGGCGACTTCGGTGAAGGCGGCCAGCGCAACCCGGTCCCGGGTGGAAAGTTCCATGCGCTCGGGGTCGTAGCGTTCCATGAAGCGCTCACCGAGGGCGTTGGTGAGGATGCCTCCTTCTCCACGGGCCGCCTCGGAGACCAACGTGCCGGCCGCGTCGTCGGGCTCCAACAGGCCGGAAGGGTGGAACTGGACCAGCTCGGCGTCGCGGATCCGGGCTCCGGCCAGGGCAGCCAGCCGGAAGGAGTCCCCGGTGTTTTCATCGCGCCGGGAAGAGGTGTGCCGCCAGATGCGGGTATGTCCGCCTGCGGCCAGGATGACGGCATCGGCGTGGATCTGCACAGGGGTCCCATCCACGACGTCGAATCCATAGGCTCCGAAGATGGTGCCGTCGGCGACGAGCAACCGGGTGATGTAGACGGTGTCGATGATGGGCACGTTCAACTCTGCCGCCCGGCGCATCAGCGTGCGCTGGATCTCCAACCCGGTGTAGTCCCCGGCGTAGGCCGTGCGGCGATACTTGTGCGCTCCGAAGAAGCGCTGGGAGATCCGTCCATCTTCCTCGCGGGCGAAGGGCATGCCCCACTGTTCAAGGTCCTCAATGCCGCGGGCAGCGTTGCGGGCAACTGTTTCGACAATGGACGGGTCGGCCAGGAAGTAGGACTCCCTCAGGGTGTCGGCGGCGTGCTGTTGCCAGCTGTCCTCCGGGTCCATCGTGCCCAAAGCAGCGTTGATGCCACCGGCGGCAAGGCTCGTGTGGGCGTCGTGCTTGCGCCGCTTTCCCACCGCCAGCACCTGCATGCCCCGCTGGGCGAGCTCAATCGAGGCGCGCAAGCCGGCGCCGCCGGTGCCGATCACCAGCACCGAGGTGGACAGGAGTCGTTCTGGATTGGAGTTGAGGTTCATGATGTCAACGCTAGGAGGAGTGGCTTCATGTCTCCAATGAATTATTTGAGTGAAGATCATGCGTTTAGGCTATGATCATGAAGCTGGAGCAGTTACGCACCTTCGAGGCGATCGCCCGAGTGGGCCATTTCACACGCGCGGCCGAGCAACTTTATCTCGCGCAACCTTCCCTCAGCAGGCAGATCGCCGCACTCGAGGCCGATCTTGGAATGGCTCTCTTCCACCGCGGACCGTCCGGGGCGACCCTGACGAATGCGGGGGAGCTCCTCCTGCCCATCGCCCGGCGCATGCTCGGCGACGCGCAGACCGCGCGGGAGCAAATGAATGAGCTCGCAGGGTTGCGCCGGGGCCGCATTCGCCTGGGCGCCCCACCTACGCTGTGTGTCTCACTGGTGGCCGATGTGCTGGCCTCTTTCCGAAAGGCGCACCCCGGAATTGAATTGCACATCACTGAAGGCGGTTCGCGGTTCCTTGTTGATGCCCTGAATGAAAGCGCGCTGGATCTGGCTTTGGTGGTCACCCGCGGCGTGGACCCCACTGTGAAGGGAACTGAGCTGATTCCGTTGCTGACTGAGGAGCTGGTGGTTGTCTCCGCCGCGGGATCGGCGGCGCACGAAGAACTCACCCTGGAAGAGTTGGCGCGCATTCCGCAGGTGGCCTTTAACCGCAGCTATGACCTGCGGGTGGCCACCGAGGCGGCATTCTCCGCCAGCGGCTTGGAACCGGTGATCGCCGTCGAAGGCGCCGAGATGGACGCCGTGCTGCGGTTCGTGGAACGGGGACTGGGTGTTGCAGTGGTGCCGGCAATGGTAGTCATCGGCCGGCCCGGACTGCACAGTGCCCGTCTGGTCAATCCCTCACTGACAAGAACCGTCAACCTGGCCCGACGCGACGACATTGGTCCTTCGGCAGCCGCAGCAGCTATGCAGGAGTTCATCTTCAGCACAGTTGACCGGCTGGCGGCACCCGGCACCGACCTTGCACGGCTGGTCACGCCAACGGAACGTCGCTGATGGAAATCAGATCAATCCCAGTTCCGCCACGGCAGCCCGCTCCTCGGCAAGCTCGGCGGCTGTCGCATCCATCTTCCTGCGGCTGAAATCGTTCACTTCCAGCCCTTCAACAATTTCCCAGTTCCCGCCTGAGGTAGTCACCGGGTACGAATAGATGAGACCTTCGGGCACCCCGTATGACCCATCGGAGGCAACGGCCATCGAAACCCAATCGCCCTCGGGGGTGCCGAGCAGCCAGTCGCGGGCTGCGTCGACGGTTGCCGACGCTGCCGATGCCGCGGAGGACGCACCCCGGGCATCGATGATCGCTGCACCCCGCCTGGCAACCGTGGGGATGAATTCGTTCTCGATCCAGTCCTGGTCATTCACCACCTCAGCCGCGTTCCGCCCGGCGACTTCTGCATGAAAGATGTCCGGATACTGCGTGGCGGAATGATTGCCCCAGACGGTCATTTTGCGGATATCCCCCACCTTGGCTTGGGTCTTTTTCGCCAGCTGTCCAAGGGCGCGGTTGTGATCAAGGCGGGTCAGGGCGCTGAACCGCCCGGCGGGGATGTCCGGGGCGTTGCTCATCGCGATCAAGGCGTTGGTGTTGGCCGGGTTGCCCGTCACGCCGATGCGGACATCGTCGGCTGCGACCCGGTTCAGCGCCTTGCCTTGGGCCGTGAAAATAGCACCATTGGCACTGAGCAGGTCGCCGCGTTCCATGCCTTTGGTCCGAGGACGTGCGCCGACGAGCAAGGCAAGGTTGACGCCGTCGAAAATGTGGTCGGCGTCGTCGCCGATTTCGACCGAGTCGAGTGCGGGAAACGCGCAGTCATCGAGCTCCATCACCACACCCTCCAGTGCCTTCAACGCCGGCGTGATCTCCAGGAGCCGGAGTTGCACTGGCGTATCAGCACCGAAGAGGGCACCGCTGGCGATCCGGAAGAGGAGGCTGTAGCCGATCTGGCCGGCCGCGCCAGTCACAGCGATCTTAATGGGGGTGCTCATACTCTCGTTCTCCTTGCTGGTGGGCTTTGCAAGCTGTATGTCATGCTGCCACAAAGCTGGTCAACGACTAACTGCGAAGTCGCCGGAGAAATGCGAAATCGCCGGAAGGGACCAGCGAACTGGAGCCCTTCCGGCGATCCCGGTGCACGGAAACCTGTCAGCGGGTTTCGAGGTCCTCCAGCGACTTGCCCTTCGTGTCAGAGGACATGAGGGTTGCTACGGCTGAGACGAGGCAAATCCCGAGGGTGGTCAAGCCGATGACCAGGGGGATATTCGCCGATCCCGGGGGAGCGATCGCCGTGAACAGGCTGGGGAAGAAGGACGCGATCATGAGCCCGATGTTCTGGGAGACCGCGAAGCCCGTGACCCGCATCCGCATGGGGAACTGCTCCTGGAAGAATGTGGCGAACGTGGCATTCCACATCTGGAAGAGGATGCCCTGCACAATCACCACGCAGAGGAACACCAGGGGCAGGCTGCGCTGTTCGATGGCCCACAGGTAAACCACGGTCAGCAATCCGCCGGCAATGCCGCCCGCCACCATCAGTGTCCGCCGGCCAATCCTGTCGGACAGGGCGCCGAACAGGGGGATGGTCAGCACTGCGGCCACGTTGGCTGCCAAGGTTACCCAGAGGAACTCGCTGCTGGAGAAGCCGATGCCGTATCCCTTCTGGGTAGCGAAGGAGACACCGAAGATGAGGGTCGCCATGCCGATCACGTTGGTGAAGGTCATGATGATGCATCGGACCAGGACCCAGGGGTGGGTGCGCAGGAGGTCCACCAGCGGGAAGCGGCGCTTGACGCTGGCGTCTTCGGAGTGGGCCAGGTAGGCGGGTGGCTCTTCAACGCGGCGCCGGATAACGTACCCGGCCACGATCACCACGGCGCTGAGCAGGAACGGCAGGCGCCAGCCCCAGGAGTGGAACTGCTCGTCGGGGAGGAGGGCGGCAAGCGGAATCAGTACCGCGGTAGCCAGGATTGAACCCACCTGCGTTCCCTGCAGGCTGAAGCTCGCGAAGAAGCCGCGTTTCGCATCAGGAGAGTGCTCCACGATCATCGCGCTGGCGCCGCCGAGCTCACCTGCAACGGCGAATCCTTGGATCAGGCGGAGGATCACCAGCAGGACTGGCGCAAGGAGGCCAACTTGCCCATACGTCGGCAGCAGCCCGACGGCAAAAGTAGCGAAGCCCATGAGCAGCATCGCGAAAACGAGCACCTTCTTGCGTCCGTGCCGGTCACCATAGGCTCCCAGGATCACGGCACCGAGTGGGCGGGAAACGTACCCCACCGCGTAGGTCGCCAACGAGGCGATGATGCCAACCGTGGGATTTTCGGTGGGGAAGAAGATGGTGGGAAACAGCAGCGTGGCCGCCAGCGAATACAGTGCGAAGTCGTAATACTCCAGCGCGCTTCCGATCCAACCGCTCATTGCGGCTTTCTTCGGATCCTTCTGGCCGGTGGTTCGTTCGGGCCCGGCAGGGTGCTCGGGGGAGGGGGCGGGATCCCTCCGGTGCGTGACTGTCACGTCGCTGTACTCCTCTGGCGTCATTGGCAAGGAACAAGAACTCTTCCCATCCAGGACTGAACAAAGTGGTCATTCAGCGTGAGGAAGGTTACATCTTGAATCGATTCATAAAGCATAGGACGTGACGTGCGCTACGTCAACGCACGACGACGGCAGGCCACGGTGGGTGGCCGGTTCTAGCGGTCGTTGCAACACCCAGAATTTTTGGGAGTTGCAACGACCGTGTCGTCTTTAAAGAAGGTACC